>JAILRU010000091.1 GCA_024697945.1 Bacteroidaceae bacterium | reverse complement strand
CCCATCATCGTTGACCATTCTGCCTTTGAGGCCTGCGCCTTCAAGATAACAGCTCAGCGAAGTGTGTTCCATACCGGTGACTTCCGCACTCACGGATTCCGAAGCAGTACGCTTCCGAAAGTCATCGAGAAGTATGTTGGACGTGTAGATTATTTGGTATGTGAGGGCACTAATGTTCGCAGGTCTGATGCAACCAGTGTATCGGAACCGGAATTACAGAAACAATATGAAGCCAGGTTCCGTGAAAACAAGTGCAACATTGTCCATCTGTCTTCATCCAACATCGACCGACTCTTTGGTCTTTATCATGCTGCCCGCAAAGCAGACCGTCCCTTTATTGTGGATACTTATCAAAAACGTATGATGGATGTCGTCACTCAACGCAACCATATCTGGAGGAAATCAAGGTTGTATAAATATGATGAGAAATACCCTCCTATGGTTCTCCAATACGAGGATAATGAATTTCGGTTGAACGACAAATTCCGCTACCTCATGGAACAGAAGGGCTATGTATTGATAGCTCGCGCCAACGAGCGTTTCGATAACTTTGTTGAGTGCATTCCTGGCGAGAAGCACAAGTATCTGTCCATGTGGAAAGGATATGTTGATGAAGACTGTGAGGCATACAATCCCCGTCTTGCTCAATCATTAGGCAAGGACTATGAATACTTGCACACAAGCGGACATTGCGACATGAAAAGCTTGCGAGAGTTCTTTCACATGCTCAGACCCTTATCCATTATTCCCATCCATACGGATAATCCAGAGGCCTTTGCCAAACTCTTCTATGACGAATTCCCCGTTACCGTGCTTAACGAAGGTGAGTCTATTTCACCCATATCAGGGAGTGTGGCAGATGCTTGCAGTGCCAATATCTTTTGTGTGAAGAAACCATACAAACTTGATGAGCGGTTTCTTGGGGATTTCCTAAACATCAAGGATGCCAAAACGATGGTCACTCACACCAAGTATAATCCGCAAATGCTTTTGGGCTATGAGATTATGGAAGAAGAGGATATGTGGCCACATCGGGTGCAAATCTATGATGCAGAGATGAAGCCTTTGGCACAATATAATTATGGTGGCCATCAACCAGGAGGAGAGCATTTTCAGGAACCATGCAGATTCGAAAAAGGAGAAAAGGTACTTGCTCTCTTCGAAGTAGGAAACAATGTTGTTGTGCCTGCAATCGTGCTTGGACCAATATCCTATGAATTCATCCGCAAAAGCTATGAGCAGGATGAAGAATGGCAAGATTTGTGTCCAGACTTAGAAGAATCCCTCAAAGAATGGAACGATTGGGACTGGAACCAAGTTTTTGTTCAACCGCTCGTCAAAGATGCTGCATTTGAAAAGATGAATGATATTGAGTACACATCTCGAATCTATTTATTCCCTTATCGCGAGTTCCCAAAAGACCTCTGATTGATTATGAGAAAGATTCTTTTAGGCTTAGTTCTATTAAATTTGCTCTTTTCGTGCATACAACGTACAGCAAACAATAATGAACGAGCAGATTCATTAACAACAGAAACACAATCAGTAGATACGTTTACAGGGGCTCGTATAAATGACTTTTACACATATACTTGTGTGGATGGTCATAAGCGAGTCTTTTGTGATTGGTGTGATATCTGTAATGGACATGAATCAGGACATGCTTTAATAGCAAGAGATGAAGGTAATGAAGATCCAATCCAATATGTCCATTTGCGGTACCTGCGTTATCCTGAAGATCCAGAAGATTCAGATTTTTTCCCATATTTTGGGAGTATTCCCGATTTATCCCACTATATAGTTTCTAGTGATAAAAAATCATTATATGTTGTTACTGGAGTACACGCAAACAGTAATGGATGGACCAGGGAATATCAATTATTCAAAGTTGATTGCGAAACGCTTGATGCAAAGTTCATTTGTGATTGTGCAGCCATAGCTGCGACAGATAATGGCTTCACTATAGCGGTGGCTAGGTTAACTAATGAAGAAGCTGCAACATGCATTGCTGAACAAATTTGGGTAATGCATGATGAGTACTTGGATTGGAATGGTAACATAACAAGGGTAAGCAAACAAGAATATTGCGATGCCTGCATGGAAAGAAAATATCTTCAAGGCGAATATACGTTCATAAAAGGATTTACTGAAATTCCTCGTTCAGACGAGTAAATTTAAACTACATGTTAACTTGAATAGCAAGAGATTTCCCTGTCAATTCAAAAGGAATTTTGTTCTACTAAAATTCAAAGAATTTTAATTTCGCGTTTAAAGCCGTTCTGAGCGCGTTTCTCGGGCTGGGGTGGACAATTATCCACCGAAGGGGATAGAATCGATTTAAGGGCCGTTTCTGCGCGAAATAGGGGGTGTCTGGATGAAGGCATAGTCCACCAATCTGGGAAAGGGGACAATAAAGCAGGAAAGGAAGTCAACCATTCCAGTAAAATGTGTACATGCGTTGCAGCTGTTGCAGTTGTTGCAGTTAAAATCTAAGCTACCCAAAAGTCAAGTTAAAGCTCTAATTATATATATATATATATATAATTAGCCACTATTTTCGATAGTGGGAAGCGTCCAAAACAACTGCAACAACTGCAACAACTGCAACACTCTTGGAAAATTTCTTACATAAAAATGGAATTATCGTGCCTTTGAATCGACAAAGAAAAGGTAGAACATGCTGGTATTAAAGGTGGCAATTGTTAGTATTAATAGAAAAAATTTCTACTATTAATAGTTTCAAATTCTGGCATTAAATAGGTCGTTTTTCTGTCTCTACCTATAGGTTGGAAATATCTTTACAATCATACTATTGCATTGTTTGCCTTCAAAGATAATCCAGAACGACAAAGGCCTTTGCGAAATTACTGCTCGGCTGAGGAAAACAATTTCTTCGGCTGAAGAAATAATTGCAGGTCTTACCCTAAATAATAAAAGAAAAATTGGATTACAGGAAAATATTGAACAAATCATTGAATAGCTATTTCGGCTTTGTTCATCCAATGCTTCGTTCATATTCTAATGCCCTCGTTCATTACGTTAATATAAAAGGGAGTCTTAAATGGACGATTCTCCCATTGTTTGCGTAGCATTATCATGGGACTGATGAGTATTCCTGTAGTGAGCTCAATATCATAGAGTTCGCCTGCCAACTCATCCTCATTCCTAAGGTTTCGCTTGTCATCGTCGAGCAGAATGAGCACGTCAATGTCGCTGTCTTTTCGGGCATCGCCACGGGCTTCAGAGCCATATAGAATTGCCGTTGCCGTGGGGGCGACACGTCGTATGGCGTGACTTATTTGATTTACGACTTCTGTCCGTCTCATCGTTTATTATAATTAATTTCGCCTACAAAGATAGGGATTTATATGATACGAGCAAAGAAAAATACCAAAAAAGTTTTGATGGTATAGTAAAAACTCTTACCTTTGCAGCGTCAAAACCTGAGTTTTGATTACGCCGCTGAGTGCGGGGAGCAAGGCTTGATCGATACTGCTCCGTTTAAAAGTCACCTTCGGGTGGCTTTTATTTTTCATATCTTTTACGAAACAATTTAGGGTGGTGAACACTGAGAGTAAGGGTTCGCTCAACAGGAAAACACTTATGACCTTTAAATATTAACACTTCAACAGCATTAGGATTTGTCTCAAAATATTTTTTTATGTCTGATACTAGTAAACAGGTGTTATAACTCACCACCCAGCGGCTCCGCACATCGCATTGTGCATCTTTGCCAAAATGAGCAGATTGCTTTGCAAAGTTAGTAATTTATATAATATGCACAAAGAAAACAGCAGAAAAATTTTATGGCAAGCTGTAGGGGACGTCCTTTTTATCTGTTCCAAAATGCTTGTTTGGCGTTGCTGACATTTGCATGCGGAGTGTGCCGCCGGAAGCCAACTCGCCGTAGGTAATGTAGTTTCGCGAGTGTGGCTGACCGTTCAATTGCCGACTATCGACATAGACATTGTCCGGACTGTTGTTCTCCGCCTCGATGACGAACCGCTTGCCGTCCTCCATCGTGATTGTGGCACGTCGGAAGATGGGACTGCCCAGTACGTACTGGTCGGTGCCTGGAGTGACGGCATAGAGACCGAGCGCGGAGAGCACGTACCACGAACTCATGCCACCCTGGTCCTCGTCGCCCGGAAAACCGTCGGGTGTGCTGTTGTAGAGGCGGTCCATTATCTGGCGTACCCAGTACTGCGTCTTCCAGGGCTGACCAGCATAGCTATAGAGGTAGGGCATGTGCTGGATGGGCTGGTTGCCGTGTGCGTACTGTCCCATATTGGCTATCTCCATCTCCACCATCTCGTGTATCTTGCCGCCATACCAGCCGGGCTTGACCGTTCCGGGTTGCGAGAAGACGCTGTCCATCTTCTGGCAGAAGGCCTCGTCGGAGCCAAAGAGATTGATGAGTCCCTGCACGTCGTGGAAGACGCTCCAGATGTAGTGCCAGGCATTGCCCTCGGTGTAGGGCCCGCCCCAGACGAGCGGGTCGAAAGTGCCGCCACCATGTTCGGGTGCTTCGGGTACGTACCACTTGCCGTCCTTGCACCTCCCACGGAAGAATTTTGTCTCTGGGTCCCACAGGTTCTGGTAGTTGCGAAGAACGCGGCCAAACACCTGTTCGTAGAACTTGTTGCCGCAGCTGCGAGCCAGCGTCCAGGCACACCAGTCATCGTAGGCATACTCCAAGGTCTGCGTCACGCTGCCATGCGACTCAGGGAAGGGGACGTATCCCAGCTGCCAGTACTCCTTCCATCCGGCTCGTCCGTTCGCTCCGCCAAGTGGTCCTTTGTTCATTGCCTCGTGGGCGTAGGCGGCCAAAGCCGAGTCGGGGTCGAAGGTACGGATGCCCTTTGCCCAAGCATCGGCAAGGAGGGAGATGCTGTGGTTGCCGCACATGCCGCCCGTCTCGCCCGGGAAGGACCATGAGGGCAGCCATCCGAACTGCTTCTGTGCGTCGAGCAGGGCCTGCATGTAGTGTCCCTGTTGCGTGGGATGCAGGATGTTGGTCAGGGGGAACTGGCTTCGGAAGGTGTCCCAGAAGCCATTGTCGGTGAACATGTAGCCGTCGTATATTTTGCCGTCGTAGGGGCTATAGTAATAGGGTGTGCCGTCGGCCTTGATTTCGTAGAACTTGCGCGAGAACAAGTTGGCGCGGAAGAGGCATGAGTAGAAGGTGCGCAGCTGCTCCTCGCCAGCTTCTCCTGAGCCTGCCGAAGGGCCCTCGACCTTGATGCGGTTCAACAGGGCATTCCACGTCTTGAAGCCCCGCTCCTTTGTCTGCTCCAAGGTCTTGTCAGCACCCAGCTCGCGGTTCAGCGTTATCTGTGCCTGCTCGGGAGAGATATAAGAGGAGGCGGCCTTTGCCTGTACCTTTGTGCCGGGCGCAAAGCGCAGAACCATGCCTTGCGGGCGCGGGGGCTGGGTGCCAGCCTTTGGCTGGACGTAGCAGTCACGGATGGGCTTGTCGAACTGAATGACGAAGTAGCAGCGGAAGTTCTCGCTGTGATTGACGAAGCGCTGGTTGTTGACCCAGCCCGTCACCCGCCGCTCGGCAAGATTGACGCTGAAATCGCACTCGCACGTGTAGCCGTCCAGATAGAGCAATACGTCGTTCCCTCCATTCTTGGGGTACGTGAAGCGGAAGTGGACGCAGCGCTCTGTGGGAGCCATCTCGGTGCGTATGCCGTTGTCGAAGGTGACGCTGTAGTAGTGCGGCTGGGCTGTCTCGTTCGCGTGCGAGAAGCTGGCCCCACGCTCATCGGGCTCTGCCAACTCGTTGGCGTCCAGTAATGGGTAGAAGGAATAGACGGCATAGTCACTGACCCAGGGAGAGCATTGGTGCGACTGTCCGAAGCCACGTATGCGGTCCGCGTCGTAGAGATACTTGAAGCCGTCGCCGTTCTTGCCCGTCTGTGGTGTCCACATGTGCTGGGCAAAGGGCATTGCCGTCGCTGGGAAGGTGTTGCCGTGCGAGAGGCCGAAGTTGGAGTGCGTCCCTTGCAGGGTATTGACGTACTGCACGAGGTCTGGTTGCTGTTCGCCCATAGCATTCCACGAAAACACGAAGAGCGACGCCAATAGTGTAAACAGTTTTTTCTTCATATCATTTGAGTCTGTGAGTTTTCTGTGATTCCCGCCTACAAAGATACGTTTTTTTACTTATTTCATTGTTTACTTCGTCGGGCTAAAGCTTCATGGTTTATGGTTTTTTCTCATAATCCCCTATTTTTTACCTTTAATTCTTGAGCTTTTGATATTTTGTTGTATCTTTGCAGTGAAAGAAATATAAATTTTTTCACTAAAAACAAACAATTATGAAAAGATTCCTAACGTCAGTGGCAGTGCTTGCTATTCTCGCAGTGATGCCCGTAAAGGCACAGATTGAATTTGGTGTCAAGGGTGGTTTGAACTACCCCAACATGAAGTTTAGCTATGACAATATTGTCAACAAGTCGAACGTAGGCTGGTTTGTCGGTCCCACGTTGAAGGGTTCTATTCCTGTCGGCATTCTCGGCATTGGAGGTGACATTGGGGCATTCTACGACGTACGTCGCACCAAGACAGAGTATAACGATGTCGAGGAGACCACCATCAAGCAGCAAAGCATCATCATCCCCCTGAATGTCCGTCTGAATATCGGCTTGGGCGAGAAATTCGGTGTTTATGTGGCAACAGGTCCTCAGATTGGCTTCAACCTGGGTGATAGGGATTACAACATCTTCGGCAGCCACAGCGACGAGGCCAAAGAGAATATCAAGAGCACTTTCCAGCTCAAGAAGTCGCAGTTCTCATGGAACGTCGGCCTGGGTGTTACGCTTCTCAAGCACTTAGAAATTGGCGCCACCTACTGCATCGGCATTGGCAAGACCGGTGAGTTGAAGGATATGACCGAGCAAGAGATTCGCGACGCTCCTAAGCAGAAGTCGTGGGTCTTTTCTGCTGCCTACTACTTCTAATCGCCCATCGCAGCGTGCCGATAAAAAGGCATAGCAACGCCGCATAATAGGTGCTCATGATGTAGAAAGATGCGTGGGGAACATGCTCCGTAAACTTGTTCCACGAAAGGATATAATCGGAGACAAGAAACAGTTGCCCCCCTACTGCTCCAACAAACAGAAGGATTGACCAACCAATCCGAACAGATACAGCGCGGACAAGACTTGTCCACGCTGTTCCTGTTAGTAGCAAGGCATAGACAATGCAGCCAATGCGGATGGGCATGTCTTGTATCGCAGGTATTATCTTCAGTGCCGCACAGATAAGCGGTACTGTGTATAAAAGGGCTGTAATGACAAAGGCTGGGAGCTGGAGCCTCGACCTCCGGATATCCCTGACAAACTGCGAGATGAAGCAGATGTGTGCTATGGCAAAGCCTCCCATCTGTCCCTCGAAACTACCCAGCACCCCCATTGCGTCTCCTACGGCACAGAAGCAGAAGCCGACTACCATCAGGCAGGGTATCAGCCCGATGCCTCCCAATGCCAGCAGCGCCGCAGGCAAAGCCAGTCGCATAGCGAACGACAGGCTATCCCCGTCCGGTCTCCCTACAGGAATGAAAAACCATACTGCAGCCAACAGGAAGGCTGCAACTGTCACAAGAATCCGAAATCTGCCGTTCTTCATCGTTCTTATTATTTCTTTAAGACTGCAAAGATAAGGAAAACACGCACAATGCAAAAAGAAATAGTGGAAAAAGCCACATCAGAACTGCTCCAAATAGGCGATGCGGCTCTCTATGCTTGGGTGCGTGCTGAAAAGCTTGCTCATCATGTTAGTGAACTCACTGGCAAAAGCATGGGGACGGACAATGAAGAGCTGTGCCACATCCTCGCGGTCAACCTGTCCCAAGCCAGGGTCATTGCTGATTTTACGCAGGGCAGAGGCCAAAGCCAAAGGATTGCCGCAAAGCTCAGCACCGCCTGCATCGGCCATATACTCGCGTTTCCTGCTGATGGCGAACCGTGTGAGCAGCGTGAAGAAATAGCCCACAGCAGCCAGCACGATGGCAACGAGCATGACGGCAATGACAGCACCGCCGTTCTTGCCGTCGCGACTGGAGCGGCGATTGCCACCGCCATAGATGAAGGTGTTCCACAACATACGTATTGCCAGACTCAGCGCCGTACTCATGATGCCCACGAAGATGATGCTTATGATGAGGAGACGCGTGTCGCGATTGCGGATATGCGTCAGTTCGTGACCTATGACACCAGCCAACTCGTCGTCGTTGAGGCGATTGCAAATGCCGGTAGTCACGGTGACGGTGTAGCTCTTCTCGTCGATGCCACTGGCAAAGGCGTTGAGTTGCGGGTCGTCGATGACGTTAATCTTGGGCATAGGCATACCACAGGTCATCGTCAAGTTCTCCACGATGTTATACACACGAGGATTCTCCCTGCGCTCCAATGGCCGGGCTCCAGTAGCACTACGCACTATGCTGGTGTTTGTGAAGTAGGAAATCATGAACCAGATGCCCACGATACCCACGACCCAGGGCAATGCCATGAGGAATGCCTCGTTAGTGGCCATCGCGTCAAATTCCAGATGAGAGCCTTGATAGCTATAGCTGTCCGGCACATCCTGCATGTTCACAAAGGCGAGGAAGGCATACACCACAGCAAGTATGATGCAAGGAAAAAGGATGAGCAGCAACAGGCTCTTCGCATTGTTCCGAACCTGTTGGGTATGAATGCCAACGTAACTCATTAAAACTTAACTTCTGGTGCTTTCTGAACGGCAGCACGTTCTTCCTGTGGAACCTCGAACATAGGCTCCTGATGGAAACCGAACATACCGGCAAAGAGGACAGCCGGGAACTTTTGCACGCCATTGTTGAGTTCCTTGGTGGCACTGTTGAAGAAACGGCGGACAGCTGCCAGTTTATTCTCTATGTCTGCCAACTCGCTCTGCAACTGCAGGAAGTTCTGATTTGCCTTCAGATCGGGATAGGCCTCCACGCTAACCTTCAAGCCAGCCAAGGCACTACTCAAGGCATTCTCTGCTTCAATCTTTTCATTCAAAGTGGTTGCTCCCATTGCTGCCGTACGGGCTGCCGTAACACGTTCCAATACACCTTTCTCATGCTCGGCATACCCCTTTACGGTATTTACCAGATTGGGAATGAGGTCATAACGCTGCTTCAGCTGGACCTCGATGTTGGCGAAGGCGTTCTCACGATTGTTACGCAAGGTTACCAAGTTGTTGTAGATACCGATAACCCAAAAGACCAATAGCACGACGACTACTATCAAAATAATTGCTGTTGTTCCCATAATTTCATTTACTATTTAATTATTTACCATTTACCATTTTTTCTTCGCAGATTAAATTTTTATCTTTAATCCTAAATTTAGTGCAAAGATACACAAAAAAGGCGAAATTTGAAGCATAAAAGGGTGCAAAATTGGTAAAGTTCGTGCGTTTTCACATCTTTTTCACATATTTTAGCATTTCAATATGAAATTTTTAATTAAAAAGTTCTACATTTGCGCGCTAAAACTCTAAATAACTAATTAGGTATATATGAGACAGCTTAAAATCACGAAGAGCATTACCAGTCGCGACAGTGCATCGCTCGACAAGTACCTGCAAGAAATTGGTCGTGAAGCCCTGCTTCCCGTTGAGGAGGAGGTGGAACTTTCACAGAAGATACGCAAGGGCGATCGTCGTGCACTTGACAAACTGGTGCGTGCAAATCTCCGTTTCGTGGTCAGTGTGGCCAAGCAATATCAGAATCAGGGACTTTCCCTACCCGACCTCATCAACGAGGGCAACGTGGGACTCATCAAGGCTGCTGAGAAGTTCGACGAGACGCGTGGCTTCAAGTTCATCTCATACGCCGTATGGTGGATTCGCCAGACCATCCTGCAAGCTTTGGCTGAGCAGAGTCGTATCGTGCGTCTGCCCCTCAATCAGGTCAGTGCTGTCAACAAGATAACGAAGGCCATGACAAAGTTCGAGCAGGAGTATGAACGCAAGCCCAGTGCTGATGAGTTGGCAGAATTGGTCAATGAGTTGCCCGAGAAGATAAACGACTCACTGCGGGCCAGCGGTCGTCACGTCAGTGTGGATGCCCCCTTCATCGAAGGCGAGGAGAACAGCCTGTTGGATGTGATGACCAACCCCGACTCGCCTATGGCGGACAAAGGTCTGGTCAGCGAGAGTCTCTCCACCGAGATAGACCGCGCCCTGGGTGTTCTCAACGAGCGCGAAAAGCAGATTATCGAGCGCAGCTTCGGCATCAACAACCAGCCGGAGATGACCCTCGAGGAGATAGGCGAGACCTTTGGCCTGACCCGTGAACGTGTTCGTCAGATTCGCGAGAAGGCTATCCGCAAGCTCCGTGCCGGCAGCCGCAACAGCCTGCTCCGTTCATATCTCGGATAAGCGAAAGTCCCAGTGGTATTAAAAAGAGAAGAGAGACGCAAGAGCGCCTCTCTTCTTCTTTAATTGTATGTATCTTGGTGATTACTTAACCAATACTTTTCTCATTGAGCCGTCGCTCATGCGGATGAGGTTCAGGCCATGCTGAACGGTGTTTTGCCTACGACCGCTGAGGTCATAAGTCTCAGATGCAGTCCGCATGCCAGCCTTCACAGAACCGATAGCTGTTTCGTACGATTCTTTCGCAAACATACTATTATCGGGCGTTACCAGGAACTTACCCCAGACAGCATGATTCATGTACTGCTCCTCGGAAGCGGCGGGTACAAGCAGGAGGACTTCACTGACATCTACATTGGAGAACGACTCAGCCACCACAGTGGGAGCCTGTGCTGCACGGCAAATCACCTTCATCAGCCCAGTGCAATCTGCGAAGGCATACTTGTCGATGTTCGTCACGCTTTCGGGAATGGTGATGGTGAACAGGTCAGTACAGCTTGGGAAAGTCCAAGTGCCGATGTTCGTCACACCGTCGGGAATAACCAGGTCCTTTACCTCTACACCATTCACATAAAGTTTCTTCGCATAGGTAAGAGGGTTGGAAGAACTGCTTTCAAAAACGATACCGCACCATGCTGCCAAATCAGAGATATCGACTTTCGTCAAACCCTTGCAATGCGCAAATGCAGAGTTTCCGACTTCTGTCAAGCCGCTGGGGATCTTGACTGAGGTCAGGGCATCGCAACCATAGAAGGCATTCTCACCGATGTATGTCACCAGGTCGGGAATATTGATAGCGGCCAAGCTACTGCAATTGTAGAAAGCATAGCTGCCAATGCTTGTGACGTTCTTCGGAAGAGTGACAGCGGGCAGAGCGCTGCAATAGGAGAAAGCATCCCGTTCAATGCTCGTTACACTCTCGGGGATAGTAACAGCAGTCAGGCTGGTACAGCCATAGAATAAGAAGCTGCTGATGCTCTCCACACCGGCAGGAATAGCGAAAGCAGTCAGACTCCGGCACAGGGAGAAGGCATCGTGACCAATGCTCTTCACGCTCGCAGGGATGTTGACAGATTCCAAACTGCTACAGCTATAGAAGCCATAGGCACCGATGCTGGTCACACTCTCAGGAATGACAACAGAGGTCAGGCCCTTGCAGTAGGAGAAGGCAGAATTGCCGATGCTCGTCACGCTCGCTGGGATGGTGACAGAGGTCAGAGCGTTGCAACCAAAGAAGACATACTCGCTGATGCTTGTCAGGCTCTCAGAGATAGTAACAGAGGCCAGGCCAGTGCAACTGGCGAAAGCATAGCCGTCGATGTTTGTCACGCTTGAGGGAATTGTAACCGATGTCAGGCCCTTGCAGCTGGCGAAAGCATATTCGCCAATGCTCGTCACACTATTGGGAATAGTGATGGACGTAAGGGTGTCGCAACCATGGAAGGCATCCTTACCAATGCTCGTCACACTGTAGGTCGTTCCATTGTAAGAAACTGACTGCGGAATGACAACAGCCCCGGAGTAGCCACCGGAAGTCACCTCAGCATTGCCCTCTGAGAAATTGTAGTAAATGCCGTCAACCAAAGCATCAGAAGCGAAGGCGTTGATGCCGCAGAACAAGCATAGACACAGGAAAATGTTCTTCAAGTGATAATGTTTCATGTTGGATAGAATTTATAGATTGTACGTTGTTTTGCTTGCAAAGTTATCATAAAAAACTCATACATGCAAGAAAAATCGAAAAAATTTTCTTCACTTAGGCTACATGCGGCTGAGAGTGTCGATGGCATGCTTCATGCGGCGAAGTGTCTCTTCCTTGCCAAGGAAGGTTGCCAACTCGTACATATCCGGACCTTGTCCCTCACCGACAAGGCAGATGCGCCAAGCATTCCAGGGCTTGATGCCGGTCTTCTCTGCCCATGCATCGATAGCGGCTTTCTGACCCTCGACGCTGAAGTCCTCTATGCCGGCAAGCACATCAGCCAGCTGCTGCATTTCTGCGGCTGTGTCTTCTTTCCAGTTCTTGCGAATGAACTTGTCCTCTGTGTCAAAGGTATCGGGAGCGATGAAGAAGAAGCGTGTCAGGGGCCACAGGTCGCTGACGAAGCTGATGTTGCGCTTGTGCTTCTGTCCCTGGCCGTCCGTGTACTCTATGACTTTTAGCTTCATCATGCGCACCACTTCCGCCTCCTGTTCTGGCGTAGCGGTGATGCCTTGCTCGCGGAGCACTTTATCAAAGGCAGGCACCCAGTCGGTATCAGGACGTTGGAGAAGGTACTGATGATTGAACCAGGCAGCCTTGATGTAGTCAAACTTGGCTCCGTTCTTCGAACACTTGCTCAGGTCGAAGAGCTGCACCATCTCGTCGAGGGACATCACTTCGCGGTCGCCGCCAGGACTCCAACCGAGCAGGGCAAGGAAATTAATCACAGCTTCAGGCAGATAGCCTTTCTCGCGATAACCGCTGCTCACCTCGCCACTCTTGGGGTCGTGCCATTCCAGGGGGAAGACAGGGAAGCCCAGCTTATCACCGTCGCGCTTGCTCAGTTTGCCGTTGCCAACGGGTTTGAGCAGCAGGGGCAGATGGGCGAAACGGGGCATCGTGTCTGCCCAGCCGAAAGCCTCATACAAGAGCACATGGAGCGGAGAACTCGGCAGCCATTCCTCGCCTCGGATAACGTGCGTCACCTCCATTAGATGGTCATCGACGATGTTAGCCAAATGGTAGGTGGGCAATTCGTCGACACTCTTGTAGAGCACCTTGTCATCGAGAATGCTGCTGTTGATGCGTACCTCACCTCGGATGATGTCATCCACAACGATGTCGCGGCCAGGTTCGATGAGGAAGCGCACAACGTACTGCTTTCCTTCGCTGATGAGCGCATCGACCTCCTCCTTCGACATCGTCAAGGAGTTGCGCATCTGCATGCGAGTGCTGGCGTCGTACTGGAAGTTCTCCACCTCAGCACGCTTGGCATCCAGCTCCTCGGGCGTATCGAAAGCGATGTAGGCCTTACCGCGGTCCAGCAGCTCGCGTACATATTTCTTATATATATCACGACGCTCACTTTGACGATAGGGGCCGTGGCTACCGCCAAAGCTGACACCTTCGTCGAACTTGATGCCGAGCCAACGGAACGACTCGATGATATATTCCTCGGCTCCTGGCACGAAGCGGGTGGAGTCGGTATCCTCGATGCGGAAAATCAAATCGCCGCCATGCTGGCGGGCAAAGAGATAGTTGTAGAGTGCAGTACGCACGCCGCCAATATGCAGCGGACCAGTCGGGCTGGGTGCAAAACGAACACGCACTTTCTTTAATTCATAATTCATAATTCACAATTCATAATTACTTTTCGATTGCAAAGATAGGAAATATTTCTTAATTCTTCTTTCTTATTTCTTAATTTCTTTGTACTTTTGCACGGAATATATAATTATGAATTGTGAATTAAGAATTATGAATTGAGAAAATGAGCCGCTACAACCATAATCACAAACTCAGCATCAGGGCATACCTCTACCGCATACTCTTCTCCATCATCGCCACAGCCATCCTGGTCCTTTTCCTCCTGCCCATCAGGAGCTTCACCACCTTTAACTACACAAAGGGCGAGCCCTGGGAAGAGGAAGCCCTCATCGCTCAGGAAAGCTTCCCCATCCTCAAGCCCGCAGAGCTCATCGCCCACGAACAGGACAGTCTGCGCCGCAAATACACACCTTATTTCAGTCAGGACACGGAAATCCTGAACCAGCAACTGATGGCACTACGCCAGGACTTCCACGCCCGCTCTTCCATGGGCATCCCCTCCTACTTCCTGCGCCATCTGGAGGACAAACTCAAATACATCTATTCTAAGGGAATCCTATCAAGGGAGGGAGAAATGAAACTCAATGAGGTCAAGCCCGAGAGTGTGCACATCTTCCACGGCAACGAATCCAAGGGACAGCCCTCCTCCGAACTGTTCACCGAGAAGAAAGCTTACGAATACCTGATTCACGAGGATGACAGCATCTACTACAGCCACAGCCATCTGCGGGGCATGGACCTGATGAAGTACATCAGTCCCAACCTCACTTACGACGAAAGCAAAAGCGAGCAGCAGAAGAAGGAAGTGGACGGCGGACTCGTGCGTAACATGGGAGTTGTCCAGCAGGGACAGAAAATCGTAGATAAGGGTCAGATTGTCGATGAGGAGGTACTGAACATCCTGCGCTCATGGGAGCAGTACCAGCGAGAGCACAAGCTCAGCACGCGGGAGATGATACTCCTCATAGGCGGACGCACCGTCTATATAGCCATCATGGTCGTACTGCTGCTCATGTACTTCCAACAGTTCCGCAGCGACTATCTCGACAACCTCCGCACCGTGCTCCTCATCATGAGCCTCACCCTTTTCTTCCCCATCGTCACCTATATCATCGTTTCGCATACATGGACCAACGTCTATCTGGTGCCCTACTGCGTGCTGCCCATCCTGCTGCGCATCTTCCTGGATTCGCGAACAGCATTCGTCACGCATGTCCTCGCGATTCTGGCCTCTGCCGTCGTGGTCACCCCTCCTTTCCCCTTCATCGTCACCCAGACTGTGGCAGGCCTTGTTGCCATCTATTCCCTGCGCGAGCTCTCCCAGCGCTACGAGCTCTTCCGGACTGCCGTGCTCGTCACCATATCGACTCTGCTGACATACCTGTGCATGGAATTCGTACTGGGGACGGCAGACGGGATACAGAACGTCTCCTACTTCGAGCCCTACATCTATCTGGCCATGGCGGGCTTCCTCACCCTGATTGCCTATCTGCTGCTCATACCCATAGAGCGCGTTTTCGGTTTCACCTCCATCGTCACGCTTGTCGAGTTGCAGAACATCAACAACCCCCTACTGCGGCGCCTCTCAGAGGAAGCCAACGGCACCTTCAACCACAGCATGCAGGTAGCAAACCTGGCGGCAGAAGTTGCCAACAAGTTGGGAGCTAAGGCACAGCTCGTCCGTACCGGAGCACTATATCATGACATCGGGAAGCTCGAGAATGCCGTCTTCTTCACCGAGAACCAGAACGGACAGAACCCACACGACGGACTGCCCTACGAGCGCAGCGCCCAGATAATCATCCAACATGTCGAAAACGGCAAACGACTCGCTGAGAAATACAAGTTGCCCACAGTCGTGCGTGAGTTCATAGAGACGCATCATGGCAAGAGCCTCACGAAGTACTTCTACGTCCAGAGAGTTAAAAGTGATGAGTTAAGAGTTAAGAATAATAGTAACAACTCTGGGGGAAATGGTAATTCTGATTCTTCACTCGAAAAGTCTTTCCGCTATCCCGGGCCCAAGCCACAGACACTGGAACAGGCCATCCTGATGATGGCAGATGCGGTAGAGGCAGCATCACGCAGCTTGACAGAGTACACCGAGGAAAGCATCAATGCCCTGGTGGAGAAGATTGTCGGGGCACAGGTCAGCGAAGGCAGCTTCGACGAGTGCGCCATCACCTTCCGCGAGATAACCGAGGCAAAGGAAGTACTCAGCACCCGTCTCCGCACCATCTACCATACCAGAATACAATACCCTGAGTGAGGTTCCCATCAGCTGTCAATATTTGCAGACGTATTAGCTCTTTTTCCTATGAAATCTCTCTTTTTCTCCCTGCTTTTTTTCTTTGCCGCGGCATCGTGGGCGCAGACTTTCTCTATCGACACACAACATCCGCAGCAGACCATCGAGCACTTCGGTGCCTCGGATGCCTGGTCCATGCCAAGCATCGGCCTCTGGCCTGAGGAAGATGCTCAAAAACAGATTGCCGACTGGCTTTTCTCCACTGAGTGCGACAAGAACGGGCAGCCCCTCGGTATCGGTCTCTCCCTGTGGCGCTTCAACCTGGGAGCGGGCAGCTCGGAACAGGGCGACTCCTCCTATATCAACAGGGGTACGCGCACGGAGTGCTTTCTCCAGGCGGACGGCACCTACGACTTCTCGCGTCAGGCGGGACAGGTGCGTTTCCTAAAGATGGCCAAGGAGCGCGGCGTGCCTTACCTGCTGGCTTTTCTCAACTCGCCGCCTGTCCATTTCACAGCCAACGGCCTCGCCACCAATACGGGCCGTGACGGTACGCTGAACCTGCGTCCCGATTGCTATGATGCTTTTGCGCAGTTCATGGCGGAGTCTGTGAGCGGTCTGGAACGGGAGCATGGCATCCACATCGACTACCTCTCGCCTGTGAACGAGCCCGACGGCAGTTGGAACTGGCAGGGACCTAAGCAGGAAGGTTCGCCTGCTACGAACAGGGAGATTGCCCGTGTGGCTCGTCTTGCCAGTAAGACCTTCACGGAGCGCGGCCTACAGACGCAGATTGTCGTGGATGAATCCAGCGACCTCCGCTGTATGCTGGATGTCCATGACACTTCGTGGGAACGTGGGCATGGCATTGCATCCTTTTGGTCGCCAGACAGCATTGCCTCTTATCTTGGCGATACGCCTTTGGTGCCACGGCTGATGCTGGGTCACAGTTATTGGACGAACACGCCTGTGCCTTTTATGAAGAGGATTCGCCTCCGCCTCCGCGAGGAACTTGGGAAGTATGGTGTCGGCTTCTGGATGTCGGAAATCTGCATCATGAGCAATGACAAGGAGATTGGCGGCGGCCAGGGCTACGACTTTTCGATGAAGACTGCCCTTTACGTGGCGCGTGTCATCCATCACGACCTTTGCTACGCCAATGCCAGGAGCTGGTCGTGGTGGCGTGCCTGCGGAGCGAATTACAAGGACGGGCTTATCCGTGTCTATGACCGTGAGCATCGTAGCCGCGACAGCCGTTTGCTATGGGCGCTGGGCAACTACAGCCGCTTCGTCCGCCCAGGTGCCGTGCGCCACGACATCAGCTGCGGTCAGGAGGAGGAGGACCCATACGGCTTGATGGTATCTGCTTTCCAAAATAAGGACGGCTCGTGGGTGGTGGTGGCTATCAACTACAGCGAGCAGGAGAAAGAGGTTAACTTCCTGCCTCCCTCCGGCTCTCCCGAGGGGGAGGATTCATTCCTGTGGCAACCTTACCGCACCAGCGACGTGGAAGGCGAGACGTTGAAGCCTCTCGCCCCCTGCAAAGGTAGCACTCAGTTGCCTCCAAGGAGCATTACCACCTTTGTAAAAAAGGTGAAAGATTAATAAGGTTAATCCTTCAGGTAATAAACCACAGTGGTTACGACGCGTACGTTCTTCAGCCAAGGTGTGTTCTGGTCACGGTCTTCGATGCTGAACTGTCCCTGGTCTGCCGTACGAATCTTGCCCAGCTTGCTATCGGAGTCTTCTGCAAATTGCTCGGCTGTCTTGCGGGCGTTCTTTGTGGCTTCGGCAATCATCTCGGGCTTTATTTCGTTGAGGCCCGTGAATTCGTAGTTGACGTTTCCATCATCATCGTACTCATTGCCGACGATGGTGACGCCTTGGCGCATCAGCTCGGCTTGCTTGGTGACAATCTGGCGTACAAGATCTACGTTCTTGCTCACCACGGTAACCACGCAGTTGGCTTTGTAGCGGTAACGCACCTGCTCGCTGCTGTAACTCATGTTGGCCTGCTGGTCCACCAAGGTTGGAGGCGCAACAGAGATTTCCTCATCACTCAGCTTGTACTCTTTCAGGAAAGCAACTACAGCCTTCGTGTCCTTCACAATCCGGTCATAGAGCTCAGCGGGGTCGTTCCCCAGCTCTTTGAATTTCAGGGGCCATGTTACCTTGTCGGCCTTGACTTCCTTCTCACAAAGACCCTTCGCCGTGACGATGCGGTCCATTTCCTTGAACTGTACAATACCATTTTTAATGGCTCCTCCTGCCAGGAAGAGACCGATGGCGAGAATCAATGCCTCGCCAGCATACTTGAACTGGATTTTCATCTTATTTAAATTCAAAATTAATAAATACAAAATTCAAAATTGTCAGAGCTATAGCAAATTCTTCACTCTTCACTCTTCATTCTTCATTCTTTTTGTTAAGCGGGTGTAAAGATAGTGATATTCTCGGAATTATTACCTGTTCTTTCCGATTAGAAAAAGAAAAATGCAGCAAAGACGGAAAAAAGTTGTTGAAAGTTTTGCTGGTTTAAAAAAAAGCTGTACATTTGCAGTCGCGATTCGGAGGAATTGCTGAAAATTGTGCTAAAAAAGCACAGGTATTTAGTGAAAAGAAAACATTCGTTTGGAGAGGTGGCGGAATTGGTAGACGCGCTACTTTGAGGTGGTAGTGCCGCGAGGCGTGGGAGTTCGAGTCTCCTCCTCTTCACACTGATGTCAGGCGGAAATAGCTCAGTTGGTAGAGCACAACCTTGCCAAGGTTGGGGTCGCGAGTTCGAGTCTCGTTTTCCGCTCTTTTCTTTTTCTCGCCCAGGTGGCGGAATGGTAGACGCGCGCGTTTCAGGTGCGCGTGCCGCGAGGCGTGCAGGTTCGATTCCTGTTCTGGGCACAAGAAATAGCTGGTAACTCTCTGTTATCAGCTATTTTTGTTATATTTTAATTTCTCACCTTTCACCCTTTCACTTTTTTTTGTATCTTTGTGGCCAGAAACTACATAATTAATTAAATAAACAAATGAGAAGACTGATTTTATTCGCATGGGCAGTCCTGTTTGCTGCAGGCATGAGTGCACAGGTTGAGAAACCGCTGCCCACTTTGCATGTCGAGGGGAAATGGCTCTGCGACACCCACGGGAACCACGTGGTGCTGCATGGCGTGATGGATACCCCGAGTATGTACTTCAACAACGGACGCTGGGGATGGGGCGAGTACAACGACGACGCTGCAACCCGCTGCCTGAACTATTTCGAGAAAATCTTTGCCGGTCTGGAGAAGGCCAACTGCGACGTTTTCCGTCTGCACATGGACCCCGCCTGGACCAACGACCCGTCGAAATCGTATGTCTATTCCGGTTCTGTAGGGCAACCAGAGGGAACTGGCGGCGAGGCAGACATCTCGAAGTTCAACCCGACGCGCTACAAGAAGTTCCTCACCTCGGTTTATTGGCCCCTCATGCAGAAGGCCATGAACCACAAGATGTACGTCGTGGTGCGTCCCCCAGGGGTCTGTCCGGGCAGCCTGAAGGTGGGCGACTACTACAACAACTACCTGATGTATGTTTGGGACATATTCTCGCAGAATGCCAATATCAAGAAGTATGCCGGGCAGATCAGCATCGAGCTGGCCAACGAGCCTGTGTCGCTGAAGAATGCCGAGGGTCAGGACGACCCAAAGGCCTTGCACGACTACTTCCAGCCCATCGTCGATAAGATTCGTTCCAACGGTTTCTCTGGCATCATTTGGGCTCCCGGCACAGGATGGCAGGCCAACTACACTAGCTATGCAGAGTATCCCATCGAGGGCGCGAACATCGGCTATGCCGTCCACGACTATACGGGCTGGTACGGCTGCAGCGACAGCCATCCAGACCCGCAGGACAAGATTAAACAGTTCTACAAGCAAGTGCCTGTGGTAGATTTTGCGCCCGTGATTATCACCGAGGTCGATTGGAGCCCCAAGAAAGAAGGTACAGGTCACTACAACGAACATGGCGAATGGGTGGAGTCGAACTACGGCACCTGGTCCACGGGTTCCACCTCCAAGTGGGGCAAGGCATACAAAGCCTGTCTGGACTACTACGGCAACATCTCCATGACGCTGTCCGGCACACATTGCCTCATCGACGTCGATACGCTCATCAACAAGAACAAGGTAGTACCCGCTTTCGACGGCTACGAAGAAGCCTGCGGAAAGGCCTGCATGGACTGGTATGCTGAATACTACAATGTCGATTGGGCACATCCCGACTACAAGAACATCTCGCTGAGCGACCAGGGCACTGGCCGATACAAGAACCCAGTCATCTTTGCCGACTTCCCCGACCCCGATGTCATCCGCGTCGATGACACCTACTACATGGTCTCCACCACGATGCACCTCTTCCCAGGAGCCACCATCCTGAAGTCGAAAGACCTCGTGAACTGGGAGTACTGCGCTCAGCCTTTGGAGCAGCTCTCGACGAAGGACCGCTACAGCCTCCTGAACGGCGAGAATGCCTATGCTGCCGGCATGTGGGCCTGCTCTATGGCCTACCACAACGGCAAGTTCCACCTGCTCATCAACGGCAACGATGCCGGAGGTTTCGTGCTCACGGCTACCGACCCTGAGGGCCGCTGGGAGAAGAAGGCCCTGCCGCGCATCTATTACGACCCGGGTATGCTCTTCGACAACGGCAAGGTCTATGTGGCATGCGGCATCAGCAATATCTATATGTGCGAGCTGGACCAGAACTTCAACTTCATCAAGGAGCAGAAGGTCATCAGCGACAAGGACGGCCTGGAGGGCTCGCACCTCTATAAGATAGGCGACTACTATTATATATATGCCACCTACGGCGGTTGGCCGTCCGGTCAGGCTGTCTTCCGCTCGAAGAACATCTTCGGCCCCTACGAGGAGAAAGTGCTGCTGGAGAAGTACATCAATAACAGTCCCAATACCATCCATCAGGGTGCTCTCGTACAGACACAGACTGGCGAGTGGTGGACCATCCTCCAGCAGGACCTTGGCGCGATGGGACGTATGCCCAACCTGCAGCCCGTGAAGTGGGAGAACGACTGGCCCGTCGTGGGCAACAAAGGCGTGCCCTATACCATCTATTCAAATCCCAAGACCGGCACCGCCTCGCCGCGAACCGGTCTGCCTACGAACGACAATTTCCGCTCCTATCCCTTGGGAATGCAATGGGAGTGGAACCACAATCCCGACGACGGGGCGTGGAGCCTCTTTGAGCGTCAAGGATGGCTGCGGCTGAGGGCTGGCAGCATCTCCAATCGCCTGACACAGGCCCGCAACATGCTCACACAGCGCATCTTTGCCTTCCACGACAAAGCATCGACAGCATCGACGGGTACCGTCCGCTTGGACGTGAGGAACCTGCAGGAGGGCGACCGTGCCGGCATCTGCATCTTCCAGGACCCCTACGCTGCCCTCGCCGTGGAGGTGAAGGATGGCAAGCGACAGCTCGTCTGGTGGCAGGATACACTACGCGTCGATAACAGCTTCACACCCACGCAGAAGGCGCATACAGTCGAGATAGACAGCGTCATCTACCTGCGTGCCGCCATCACATACGGCACCAGCAAGACGTAGTTCTCCTATTCGCTCGACAACGAGACCTTCACCCCGCTGGGCGACCAGACCACGCTGAAATACAGCCTCACCGTCTTCGTCGGAGCCCGCTTCGGACTCTTCTGCTACAACACCACGAACGGCAGCAACGGCTATGCCGACTTCGACTGGTTCTCCACAGAGGCCTCCTACGACGAGTCCAAATACTTCCCTGCCGACTTTGACGGCTTCAACAAGGACATGCTCACTGCCCAGAAGCTGGAGCTGGCAGTCGAGGAGATGGAGGTCATGGTGGGTAACGGCAAGCCGCTGAGTCTGATTGCCACATTCGCGGACGGACACACCGAGGACGTCGCTGCCAAGGCAAGCTACCTCATGGACGTCGATGGCGTAGTGACGTTCCAGAACGGCATGGTGCGCGGTCTCTCCGAAGGCTCGACAGGCGTGACCGTCGTCTATACAGACCCCCTCGGCAACGAGTTCCGCAGCGCCCTCAGCATCCGCTCGACCTTCTTCCCCTTCGGAGCAGAGTACATCAACACCTCGCTCTTCTCGCAGGGAACCTATACCGAGAAAACACGCATCTTCAAGTTCGGACAATACGGCCAGATGGGATGGGAATATCCCAGCGGAGCCGACATGTCGGGCTACAAGTACATGGTGCTGAATCTGAAGAAGAGCAACAGCACCGCGCACATCAACGTCTTCACCAGCGGCAGCATTTGGGGCGACTGCTGTGCCACGCCCGACTTCGGAGGCAAGAAGCAGATTGTCCTCGACTTGACGACCGCCAAGTACACCAGCGGCGACCGCACAGGCGAACCGCTCGACACGAAGAACGTGCGCATCGTCTCCTTCTGGTGCAACAACGCGAGCCTCGTAGTCGATGACATGTACCTGACCAACAACGAGGACTTCACTCGCGGCACAGGCATCGATGCAATTGATAATGGAGAATTGATAATTGAAAATGGAGTCTATGACCTGAACGGCCGCAAGCTGAATACTCCGCAGAAGGGTATCAACATCATCCGCTACTCCGACGGCACAGCCCGCAAGGTCCTGATTAAGTGAGCGAAGAACCAAGCTTGCTCGAGTTCTTCCGAGTGTGAAGGAGCTCGAGCGAAGCTCAAGGTCCTGATTAAGTGAGCGAAGAACCAAGGTCCTGATTAAGTGAGCAAAGCAGCAGCGACTCGATTCGAGCCGCTGCTGCCATCTCATTTTCACCCTTTATTTTTCGCCTTTCCTTCCGCGACTACGTCCGCTTGGCTAACATTGCGCCCTTTCATCAGCCATCTGACATCTTCCATCATCCTTCTCTCGCTCTTCCCATAGTGTAGCCAAACCCCAGCCTCGCTTTAGCCTGCTTCTACCCATACTCATGAGTAAGCTTAGAAGCAGAGTGATTGCTGCCTAGAAGCAGAGTGATTGCTGCCTAGAAGCAGAGTGATTGCTGCCTCTATCTTTGCTATTCTTTGTTTACAAACTCATCAGCCATCCGACATCTTACATCTTACATCTTACATCAGCCATCCTACATCAGACATCTTACATCCGACATCTAACATCAGCCATCTTACATCTTCGTTCTTCTCACGCCCTTAGCATGGTGTAGGCAAACCCTTGGCAAGTCCAAAGGGTTTGCCTGGGTTTGCGAAGGGTATGCGAAGGGTTTGCCTAGGGTATATTGTTCCATTTATGCTACCAGCAGGGCCGCAAGAATGCCAAGCCTCTCAGTTGCCATCAGACTCTCACTCTTCCATCTGATAATAGTTATTCTTTATTTCATCATCAAACCACAACTGTCAGCACTACGCGATAGTTGTCGCGCTGTTGTTCTTTATCTCATTTCATCATCAAACCACAACACAAACTACCTCCGTCGAAGCGGAAGAGGTGTTGTTCTTTATCTCATTTCATCATCAAACCACAACGGTACTCCATCGTAGCGTCTCCATAGCTGGGTTGTTCTTTATCTCATTTCATCATCAAACCACAACCTGTCGCTCGGCTTTGCCGCTTTGCTCGTCGTTGTTCTTTATCTCATTTCATCATCAAACCACAACGCGTATCTCACCGGCCACGGTCTCCATGGTGTTGTTCTTTATCTCATTTCATCATCAAACCACAACACCGCCGCGAAAGCAGCTGCCAAGCCTGAAGTTGTTCTTTATCTCATTTCATCATCAAACCACAACGCAAGGAAGCCGGTGCTCTTGTCGTCACGGGTTGTTCTTTATCTCATTTCATCATCAAACCACAACAACGGGAAAGATAGGGCTCCACCGCCATCGTTGTTCTTTATCTCATTTCATCATCAAACCACAACTGGTCGCATCGCCGCCTTCGTCCCAGCCCTGTTGTTCTTTATCTCATTTCATCATCAAACCACAACTGTATGGCCTGCTGTCCGTTCTGCACAACGGTTGTTCTTTATCTCATTTCATCATCAAACCACAACCCAGCGACACGTTGGTGTCGTGCGGCGACTGTTGTTCTTTATCTCATTTCATCATCAAACCACAACCTTCTTCAGTGTCTCGGTGTACATGGTGGCGTTGTTCTTTATCTCATTTCATCATCAAACCACAACTGCCTCTCACGATGCAGCCCGTCTTGCCCTGTTGTTCTTTATCTCATTTCATCATCAAACCACAACGCATACATAGCATACGAGAGTGTCAGCACCGTTGTTCTTTATCTCATTTCATCATCAAACCACAACGAGGAAGATGGTTTCTATCTTGATTGTTGCGTTGTTCTTTATCTCATTTCATCATCAAACCACAACGGTGCTACTTCAAATATTGCTCAAACTGATGTTGTTCTTTATCTCATTTCATCATCAAACCACAACGGTGAACCATCTCTCGATGCTAATAATTCTGTTGTTCTTTATCTCATTTCATCATCAAACCACAACGCTATCGTTAAGACCATGACGGGTGTCGGAGTTGTTCTTTATCTCATTTCATCATCAAACCACAACGCCCTTGTCGTTGACAATGACTTTCTCTGTGTTGTTCTTTATCTCATTTCATCATCAAACCACAACCCGCGTTCTGCGCATCGCCAGTCTTGACGGGTTGTTCTTTATCTCATTTCATCATCAAACCACAACAAAAGCTGATTCTTTTGTTTCTACTGTACGTTGTTCTTTATCTCATTTCATCATCAAACCACAACAGGCTTCGTAATAAGTCCAGTTAGGACGAAGTTGTTCTTTATCTCATTTCATCATCAAACCACAACATTACGAAGCCTCTGTCCAGGTATATGAAAGTTGTTCTTTATCTCATTTCATCATCAAACCACAACGCATCATTTGGCTGCTTCTTTGCAAACTCTGTTGTTCTTTATCTCATTTCATCATCAAACCACAACAATATTGGTACAATGAACTTATTGATAAAAGTTGTTCTTTATCTCATTTCATCATCAAACCACAACGTTAAGTCATAATTCTGTGCCATATATATAGTTGTTCTTTATCTCATTTCATCATCAAACCACAACTCTGCCAAAAGGAATATCACAGCCTATAAAGTTGTTCTTTATCTCATTTCATCATCAAACCACAACGCCGAAGTGAAAAGTGAATAGTGGGCTACCGTTGTTCTTTATCTCATTTCATCATCAAACCACAACCTCGCATTTCCGAGTGGTTTTGACAATATCGTTGTTCTTTATCTCATTTCATCATCAAACCACAACGCTCCGCTGGGAGGCATTCATGCCGTGACGTTGTTCTTTATCTCATTTCATCATCAAACCACAACTTGGCGCATCTTGCTGTGATTTCCGCATACGTTGTTCTTTATCTCATTTCATCATCAAACCACAACGCTGGCAACGTGGTGTCGAAGAATGGCAACGTTGTTCTTTATCTCATTTCATCATCAAACCACAACAAGGCAGACGTGGCGGACATAGTATTGAGAGTTGTTCTTTATCTCATTTCATCATCAAACCACAACAGCCGCTGAGCGATTCCACACCGTAGTAGGTTGTTCTTTATCTCATTTCATCATCAAACCACAACCCATATAATGTATTTTGCTTATAAATAGGACCTTATAACACATTTTACATATAAGAAGTGGTATGATGAACATCAAATCTTCTGCAAAAATACTAAAAAAATTCCAACTGAACAGGTTTTTTCTGTATTTTTTGTTCTATCTCACCCCAAATGTTTATTATTCCAGAGTATTGTTTGTCTGTGATAGTAATAATACTTAATCTTCCTTTGCTTGGCATATAGGATTTAACTCGTTTTACGTGCACATCCCTTGCTTCCAAAGATGCACAAAAACGACAATATACACTATACTGATGCATAACAAATCCATCTTTTTCCAGACTTTTACGAAAAACAGCATAGTCGTGTCGTTCCTTTTTTGTTTTTGTAGGCAAATCAAACATAGCTATAAGCCACATTATTTTATATGCATTTAGACGGACTTCACTCATTTCAGCAATGGTAGCGAAAGGTTCTTTTGCTTTCCTGCATAACATTTTGCCAAAGATGCCATTGTTATTGACAGACCTATCTGCAAAGGTCTGGTAACTTTTGGGAAGAAGGTGTCACAAGTCAACACCCCGAGAAGTTCAACCTTGGTTCCTTTGTTTACCTCCAGTTTACCTTCTTCGCACAGATGATATACTACTTCATCAACGAACGGACGGTAGGGTTCCATCAAATCGTCTGCAAGAGGAAATGCGTTGCTCCTATTATGGTGGAATATACCTAAAGATGGCGTCAGGCCTGCCGACACTAATGCTCTCGCTGTTGCAGCGCGAAGCACAGTATAACCATAATTCAAGAGTGCATTGATGCCGTCCAACTCTCTGTCTCGAACAAAGTCGTCTCCATACAGCGCTCCCCAATACAGTCGAGCGGCAATTCCTTCCCGATTATCGCTGTCGCCACTTTTTACGTTCATATAGAACGATTTCAGGATATTTCCCTTGCCGTGAAGTTTTTCCAGCAAGGCAGACTGGTTCTTTATCTTTGCCTCCACGATTTGTTTCCATAACTGCTTGCGAAGCACCTCGCCCACCTCAATTTGATTGCGCAGGAATTCTCCCTGCAGGTTGTTACCATCCATATTTTGCAGCATCGCATGAGGCATTCCTTTCTTGTCGCAAAGAATAACGGCAACACCAGAATCGACTAATTCGTTCAATAGGGGTATGGTAATAGAAATCTGCTGATCTTCTATTATCACCACACCAATATCTTCTATAGGGATGGTCCGTGTCTCGTTCGGTATTTCCTTAGAAGCAATCACTAATTGTGCATTCTTCAAGGATAAACGGAAAGGATTGGTAAAGACTAAAGTCTGTTTCAGCATTTCAATGTATTAACTTTATTTCTCCTAAAGGCGTTATTATAAAATCAAACCCTTCCACAAGGAAGTTGAACTTAGATAAGCTAACACGTATTAGAGGACGAAAGTCTGCATTCAGTATAAAAGGTTCAGCGTTGAGAAATTTATTTATATCTGTTGCTGGACGAGCTTCTGCATTATGTCGAAGAGTTAGCCTACCGTCTTTCTCCAACTTTGTAATAGTATACAGTCTTTTGAACAGTTCTTTTGGAATTGACGTTGATATTGATTCTTCGTCCTTCTCTAACATTATAATTTGTGTCCCTTTCCGAACTAGGTATTTAAGTTTCTTTCCCTTATATTCTTCTTGTGCAATTGTAGGACAATCATGTTTGTTATAGAATTTGGCAGCATCGAGGGCTGTTATCATTTGCATCTTGCCTCCCTCATATATAGCCATCATATAGTTTTCGTCATTCACAACATAGAAGGGGCGTTTATATTCTTTCCTGCTAATATCACGTTGTTTTTTCTCGCGGATGGGAAGAGGTGATGTGACGGTGGGCGCAAAGCAGCGAACCTTCTTGATAAGAATGCCTTTTTCTTCATTCATGTAGATAGGCCCAGCCATTGCTTCTTTGAAACCTAATCGACAAACTGCCTCGCGCACCTTCTCTCTTACTGCATCGTCAACGATATTAGCAATGTCACTTTCCTTTAAGCTATCCAATGAACGACGTACCACATATCTTACGTTATCTTCACCATGCGGTTTAATGGCACCATAATATGTATCCTGATGGAGACTGCCACGAGCACAATCGCCAGTAGCAATTTTCTTTCCATGTTTGGTATCTATCATTCGCGAAGCCTTCTTTGGCATATTGTCAGGCGTGTCGTGAACGACAAGCAACTCTTCCGTAATTTGTTTGAGGTCTTGCGTGAAAGTAGGCCAAGGCTTTTCAAATTCTGGCCTCTGGCCTTCCCCTCTTTCATATTTTTCTTTCACATGATAGTACTCTCCCATCCTGTTGAACTCGTTCTTCCCGATGCAGGCAATCACGATAGCGTCGATGCAATGATGAGTATGGTTGTCGCGCGACTTCTTCTCGTATTCTTCTTGTATTCCCCACATCTTGCGGAATACCGAGGTTACGGTTCCTTTAATGCTATAAACTTGTCTGCGTTCTGGATGAAGCGTATCGTGGAAGTAGCTCTTCAAGTATAATGCTGCATACTTGGATATCAAACCTATTCCTGCTCCTTGACGAAGGGCAAAGCCTTCGGGAACTTCTGTCATCGTAAATCTATCATATTTGCCCTTCCAATACTTCAATTCTTCTATAAGACGATTCTTTTTTCTTATTCTTGCGTCTTTGGCTGCCTTGTCCCGATCATTGCCTTTCTTATAATGATCTATTTGCCTTGTCAATTCCTCGATGCGTTCTTTCCAAGGCTCTATCCGGATCATTATAGACTCATGTTCTGGCAACTCAGTTGGCAACTTTGCCTTCTTCACAAATCTATTATAGTGTGTGCTGCAAAGCGTCATATTCATTTGTGTGCTGTCACCGCCAACACTTCGAGGGATAGTGTGCTCAATGTCATAACTTGGGCCTGATCCGATAAAGTCAGTTATGCCAATTTCCTTTCCTGTGTAAAGGCAGTAACGACCTTGCTCTTTCCATAGCTGAAATTTGAGAATATCTGTTTCTGTAGGTTCTATCTCTTTGCCTGTCTCTTCTTTATATAGTTTGCGTATCTCTTCTGCATACTCTTTGTGCTTTTTTTCTTTTTCACGTTGTATGTCATTGATAGCGGCACGCATATTGGCATTATTCAGTTTTCGCGCATATTCGACATGAACCTCCGTATCAGGGCCTATCTTGCTTTCCTTGATAAGGGTATTGACAACCTTGCGGACTTCGTGCAAAGAGCGCATAGCCATAGGATTCTTTACTGCATTTGTGCGAGGACTGCCCAACAATACAACTCCGTCTTTATTAGGCTTAGCATCAGGATATGTTTCTATCATTGAAGGATGATATAGCCGTTCAGTCGCTCCTGGCTTCAAATCGAAGTTGTTTTGCAGATAATCCTTCACGGTTTCATCAATGCGTTGCTTCTCCTTCATTGCCATGTGTATGGCATAGGTGAGATCTTCTTGTATCTCGCTCTGTCGTTCCTGCCATAAGTTCTGCCCAACGATGTCTGGCACCTTTGCAAAGAAGACGGCATCAGAATAGAGCATTCCCCTCTGTAAGAACGGCAAGATTTTTCGTATTGCCTTCAAGGAAAGGGATGCATAGTTGCGACTGAGGCGTATCTTTGAGAATTTTTCTGCCTGCTCCTCGTCGAGTTGCAAATG
Organism: Bacteroidaceae bacterium; assembly: GCA_024697945.1. GTDB lineage: Bacteria > Bacteroidota > Bacteroidia > Bacteroidales > Bacteroidaceae > Physcousia. The sequence goes on along the minus strand of JAILRU010000091.1, from coordinate 62,677 downwards.
CTTAATACCAAACTCTTTTACCTTTTCTTTGCTGTCGAAGAAAAAGAGTACGTTCCAGACATCGTTTATTATTTCATCGATACTCTTCTGCGTGCCATCCTTCTTTGTGTTAAGAGTGTATGTTTCAGCAATGCCTTCTTTCCAATTGTTGCCAAATACTTCTCTCAACTGCGCAATAGTGGGACAGCCAGGCACTCCTTGCGACATTCGATAGTTAAACTTGTAGGGACAGTCTCCCGTCGAATCGTCTTTCCCCTGATATTTATTTTTCCCCGCTATCTTCTTGGCTATTTCCTCAAAGTCAAAATTTGGTTTGCTCTTTCGGTAGAACAAAGGCTCTATCTTTTTCAACTCTTCCTCGTTAAGTGGTCTGTAGCCATCCACATCCCACGGCCCTTGTATCTTAACCGTGTTCAAGAAAGCCAACAGACGAAACTCTTCATACATAGGATGCGAGTCACTGCAACGTGGTTTTCCCTTCTCGAAAGGACATTTCCCAACGTTTTGGCGCTGGCTCTTTAGTGGGCGTTGGAAATACAAGGCTCGTGTCAAGTCTTTCACCATCTCTTCGGGCAGACGCTGCTTCTCGCAAATTGCAAGGAATTCTTTCTTGTAATGCTGTTCGCGGTCAGTATACCGAGTGCGGATGCGGACGGTGTTCCCGCGTTCCTTATATAATTTATAGAAGTACTCGCCCAAATATTTGCAGCCGCTGTCTTCCATTTCCTTGTTTAGGTCGGCAATACCGCTACCGACAACACCCTTCTCATCTTCTTCGCTTGCATCCAGTCGATTGCTGAGGAAACCGCGACGCTGCGCCATATGATAGAAAGCCCGGCCAATGGTATATCTGTCCTGCTGCTTCTGCAGGTCGAGCACCTCGTTTAGGCACGAATAGCGACAATGATAAGGGTTAATGTCTTCGTTGTCATTCGTGCGTTGCCAAAGCATAAATTCGTCTTTCTTCGGATATTTCTTGTGCAACTTCCACTGGTTTAAGTCCTCATCAGTAAGGAAAGGACAAAGGTTATATTTCAACAGAACTCTTAAGACCTCTATTTTACGCAAACGCCTACGGAAATACTGCCTGCGAAGTGCTCTGTGTTCTGTTCGCTCAGCCGCTCTACTAGAATCGCTTCCATTTTTTTCCATCTTCACCCCTTCCTGGAAGATGACTACTCCCTTGTCTATCAGGGTATATTGTCCACTCTCTTCACGGTCAACAACTGCCCATCCCAGGCTATTTGTGCCTGTATCAAGGCCTAAAATACGTTTTTTTGCCATTTTTTTATGTTTTTATTTTGTTGTTTCAATTAAAAACCTTACCTTTGCACCAGATAATTCATCATCATCAAATCACAATAAGGCTATATGCCGAAGGATGAATTCCTACTGCCCTTCTTCTGGAAGGGCTTTTTTATTTCTCTCCCTTCTTCACGATCCTCACCCCGTCGCCCCACTTTAACAGCTCGGCTATGAAGTCGGGAGAGGGTGAGAGGTGGTAATGGAAGATGATACGTTCTTCTTCCCCTTCTTTGAATGGGTCTTCCTTTTGGCTGTGATGCAGAGGTAGGGTGCGCAGATAGTGAGCCACATGCCCTGTACAGCTGATAGTAATGTCACTGACGGGATAGTTCTTAAAATCGCGCCAAATACCAAAGCAATCGCGGAAGTATTCGTCTATGTCAACTTCGGGATTAGGTTCGAAGGTGTCGGGCATCACATTAAGTCTCTTGGTGCGGTCTAAGGCAAATACCTGAACATAGTCTTGATGCATGCTGTTCTCCTTGTGGGCAAGCAGATACCAGCGGCCTTTGTCTGCCTTCAGACAATAAGGATGCAGAATAGCATCGTATGATGCTATGTCTCTGAACTTCTGATAGGTAATGCTCAACTTTCGTTTTTCTGTCAATGCCCTTCCTATCTGTGAAAGGTAACGTGCCCCCGTGTCAATTTGTTCTGGTTGGATGAGGTTACCCAAATCCCTAAACTCTTGCAAGAACACGAAGTTTTGGATGCTCTTAAGCAAATCGTTGGCAAGAGAATCGAGCGCCAAAGCTTTTGGGTTCATGATGCAATAGTGCATCCTGTCTGGAGCCTCGATTTTCAAACCGAGGAAGTCTTTAATACTCTTTCTGTGAACAGTAAGCATATCGCGAGACAGACCGCCTTTGTGGCCAGGCAAATTTATCCAACGGTTTCTTAACTCCTCCAAGGTCAGGCCAGGGTCTGGTGCTGTTTGTAGTTGCTCTATTAGCCAGATGTCGAACTTAAATTGCGAAAGGGTGTGGGCTTTATTCATGCCTAATTACGATTTTCTGGGTGCTAAGTTACAAAATAATCAAATATCCAAAAAGTTTTTCAAAGGGAATTTTCAGGGAGTTGTGGCTAATTGGCATACAACACGCCACTTTCTTTGGACTTCCTATACCACAACTATAAAAAGGATGTGTAAAAAACACTTTCAAATCTAACATTCAGAAGAATGTAATTGTGTCGTTACCCAGTATGTTGAATTCAGTATTAGATTAGATATAAAAAAGCCTCTCAACTTGAATTGAAAGGCTGAATCCAAACAGACGCTATTTATCTTTATGTCCTTGTTATGTTGTCTTATGTCATAGACGAAATAGAATAATAGATAATGTATAATAGATAATATTCTAAGCTAAGCTTTGTCTTCTGGAACATTAAAGCCGACGATTGGACGGCGTGGCGGTCTGTAGTTTGTCTGTAATGCTGCCAATGACTCATTGATGAGTTCCAGCTGCATACGAGTATCCTCGTTGATATCATTCTGATCTTCGAGAATACTATTTACCTCTTCTCGCAATGCCTTTACGTCTTCTGCTAATTCTTGTAGTTTAGACGGAAGTGAAGGATTTGTGAGTATTGTTCGCATAGCAACAAAGGCACGAGTTATTTTTACGCTCATGTCTATTGCAATATCGCTCCTTAATACACTTGCAAGCATGAGTGCTCCATGTTCAGTAAATGCCAGGGGTAGAGCTGATTTCGGTCGTTTGGACCGTGATGTCATCACAAATTGTGATGAGATAATGTACCATTCTTCTGCTGTGATTTGGAACATAAAATCCTCGGGGAAGCGCTCAATATTACGTTTCACAGCTTGATTCAGTGCTCTTGTCTCTACTCCATACATGGCTGCAAGGTCAAAATCCAGCATCACACGCTGACCTCGTATCTCATATATCTTGTTTTGTATAAGCTGAATCTCGTCCATTTACTTATTATTCCAAATATTTTATACCCTTTCGCCTACAAAGTTAGTGAAAAATATAATACGTCAAAAGTAAATGAAGGTAAAATATAAAGACCATCCTATATTTTACAATTTTTGCGGCAAAAAACATCAAAAATAAAACAGTTAAGTGTTTTGAAAGAAACAGTTAAATGTTACTATAGCAACACTTAAATGTTTTGAGAGAAATAGTTAAGTGTTTCGAAATTGGCATTTTCCTGCAAAATAAACCGAAAAAAAAACTTCGATAATGCCCAAGGAGGATGTTATGACGAAATGGCAGAGCAAACCTGTTCCTGTGATTTTGTTCCTCCCCCCTTATATATAGGGGAGGAACGAAGGAACAGGAATGCACTAAGAACGAACGAGAAACAGCCAGACAAAATGGTAAATGATTAAATGGAATGAAAGATGGACACAGGATATCATTATCAATTGGAGTCCCGCGGAAAGATATTTGTCCGTTTGTCAGAACCACACATATATATAGTGGTTCTGACGGACGGACGAGAATCCGCCACAAGCGACCTTTACCTTTGCCTGTAGCGAGCCGTCCTTCCGGACGGAGCGATAGTAATCCTTCGAAGGGAGGGATAGTAATCCTCCAACAGGAGGGATAGGACGCTAATTCATGAACATCTGTCCGCTCCTCCATATATTTTTTTGCGATTTTAATATCACAATGTCACACTTATTGATTTACAGAGCGTTGCGGTGTGACATTGTGACATTAAATTGCGAATTTGGCACAAAAAAACATGAAAAAACTATCCTTTTTTCTCAAAAACACCATTGAGAAGCAGATTTTACTGCTACGCACAGGAAATATTTTTCCTCCGAAGAGAAAAAATATTTCCTACGCACTGAAAAAACGTAGGGACTGTAATGGCAAAAGGATTACAGACCCCACCCCTACCCCTCCCCTTGAGGGAGGGATTCTATAGGCTAATAGGCTGGTTTAAACATAGTAGTTGTTCTGCTTTTCCCAGCCGATGGTGGTGGAGGGACCGTGGCCGGTGAGGACGGCGGTTTCGTCGTGCAGGCGGAACAGCTTGTTCTTTATGCTGTCCATTTCTGCCTCGAAGTCGCCGCCGGGCAGGTCGGTGCGCCCTATGCTTCCCTGGAAAAGGGTGTCGCCACAGAGCACAAGTCTGGCATCGGGGATATAGTAGGAGGCAGAGCCTGGGGTGTGGCCTGGCGTATGGATGAGGCGGATGACGGTTTCGCCCAGCCGGAGCTCGTTGCCATCGTTCAGGAGGGAGCCTATGGGTGGCATCCCGCCACCGATGTTCAGCCCGAACTGTGCTGCCATGTTCGGCATCTGCCGGTAGGTCTCGGCTTCATCTACATGAAAGACAGGCTTCAGATGGAAGGTGCGATGCACGAATGGCAGGCCGAAGGTGTGGTCGAAGTGAGCGTGTGTCTGTAGGGCATACTTAAGGCTCAGGCCGTGCGCCTTAATGCTGCCTTCCAGCAACTGCTCCTCCTGTCGGTTCCAGGCCCCGCAGTCCACGATTGCAGCTTCGTGCGTCTCTTCATCCCAAAGCAGGTAGGTGTTCTCCTGTATGGGGTTGAATGTAAAGGAAAGATATTTCACGATTATGAGGGAGTTAAAGAAGTTAAAAGAAGTTAGAGGAAGTTAAAGGGTCAGATAGACTAGTTTCTTTGTTTGGAAGTATTCCTCTTGGAAGTATTCGCTGAGGGGTGTTATCTGGGCGGCTTTGCCGAAGGGCTTTGCTTCGCTCTCGAGCTCTCCGCCCTTGAGGCAGATGAGTCCGTTGGGCAGGCCGTTGAACTGTTCGCGGCTGATTTTCTTCCGGACAATCTTTACGAGGTCGGGCAAGGGCATGACGGCACGGGAGACAACGAAGTGGAACTGTTGCTTGACCTCCTCTGCACGGCACCATTGGGTAGTGACGTTCTGCAGTCCGAGTGCCTTGCTGACCTCCTCGCAGACGCGAATCTTCTTGCCGATTGAGTCAACGAGGTGAAACTTCGCCTCTGGGAACATGATGGCCAGGGGAATGCCCGGGAAGCCGCCGCCCGTGCCGAGGTCCATGATACTGGTGCCGGGCTTGAAGCGAATCAGTTCGGCTATGGCGAGGGAATGTAGGACATGATGCTCGTAGAGGTTGTCGATGTCCTTTCGCGAGATGACGTTTATCTTGCTGTTCCAGTCGCGATAGAGGGCATCCAGCGCCGCGAACTGCTCCTGCTGGATGGAAGTCAGGGGGAAATACTTGTTTAGTAATTCATAATTCATAATTCTTTGATTCTTTAGAACAAAGGCGCGATTATAGTCGCGGAACACAATTCATAGTCCATAGTTCATAGTTGACTGCGTCGGGCTGCTATTATATACACCAGTGCCACCAGTCCGAGGATGTAGGGATAGTAGAGATAGGGGATGATGTCGAGAGGATTGACTGCTGCGAGGCCGCTGGCGATGAGCATCTGTGCACCGTAGGGAATGATGCCCTGAGCCAGGCAACTGAATGTGTCGAGAATGCTTGCGGCTCGTCTTGCCGGAATCCCGTAGCGCTGCGCCAACTGCTTCGCCAAGGGACCAACACTCAGGATGGCTATCGTATTGTTGGCTGTGCAGAAGTCCGTCAGTAACACCATTCCCGCCATACTCAACTCGGCTTTCCGCGGGCTACCCTTGCGACTGTTGAACAGCTGCATGAGCCAGTCGATGCCTCCGGCCTGGCGAATGACTTGCATGAGGCCTGCTGCGAGGACTGTCACGATGATGAGTTCGCTCATGCCCATAATACCGTCGTTCATGGCCCGTAGCCAGCCGAAAGGCGTCAGAGCGTCGGAAACGATGCCTATCACGCCTGCAAGAATCGTCGCAGAGGCAAGCACGAGCATCACGTTCATGCCGCAGAGCGCCGCCACTATTATATATATATAAGGTATAATGGCAGGGTAGAAGATGGTGCCCGCATGGTCTGGCTCAAAGTTGACGGTATGCATGCAGGTGTATAGCACCAGACAAATCAGGGCTGCAGGCAAGGCAATCCAGATGTTGGCGCGGAACTTGTCCTTCATCTCGCACCCCTGCGTCTGTGTTGCCATAATCGTAGTGTCGGAGATGAAACTCAGGTTGTCCCCGAAGTAGGCGCCGCCAACCACTATCGCCACCATCATGGCGATGTTGCTGCCCGTCTCTTCGGCCATACTGCCTGCAATGGGGACAAGGGCTGCGATGGTGCCGACGGACGTGCCTGTGGCAAGTGAGATGAAGCACGAGGCAAGGAACAGGCTGCTCAGGACGAAGCTTGGCGGGACAATGCTGAGCGCCAGTTGTATCGTTGCATCGATGGCTCCCATCTGCTTCGCTGTTGCAGCAAAGGCTCCTGCCAGGATGAATATCCAGAGCATCTGCATCACCCCTGGCGAGGCCGCTCCTTCTGCAAGATGGGCAAAACGCTGGCTGATGGTCTCTCCCCTGATGATGAACAGGCTGTAGAGTGAAGCCGTGAGGAAGCTGGCCGTAAGAGGAACCGCATAGAAGTCATCCGCTGCAAGGCTCAACAGCAGGTATAGCAGCAGAAATACGATGAGCGGACTCAATGCGAGAAGCCCTCTGCGGGCAGGAATAGCATCTTTCATGCCGCGAAGGTACAACTTTTTCCTCAATTTACATCCCCCTTTCGCATAAAAATGCACTAATATCCAAAAATAATTCTTCATTCTTCGTTCTTCGTTCTTCATTTCTTTGTACCTTTGCAAAATGTAATAAAGCAAAAAAGAACAACATAATACAAGAGAATGGCAAAGATAGTAACAATGGGTGAAATAATGCTGCGCCTTTCTACTCCAGGCAACAGCAGGTTTATACAATCAGACAGTTTCGATGTTAATTACGGAGGCGGCGAGGCAAACGTGGCAGTCAGCCTCCAGAACTATGGTAACGAGGCTTATTTTGTAAGCAAAGTGCCTGAGCACGAGATAGGCCAGGCGGCTATCAACAGCTTGCGTCGCTTTGGCGTGCATACAGATTTTATTGTCCGCGGTGGAGACCGTTTGGGTATCTATTATTTGGAGACAGGATCCAGCCTGCGTCCCAGCAAGGTCATCTACGACCGTGCACACAGCAGCATCAGCGAGGCAACGCCTTCCGACTTCGATTTCGATGCCATCTTCCACGGTGCAAGAGGATTCCATTGGAGCGGTATCACGCCTGCCCTGAGCGATAGTGCAGCCGAGTGTGTCCGCGAGGCTTGTATCGCTGCCAAGAAGGCTGGCGTCATCATCAGTTGCGACCTCAATTTCCGCAAGAAGCTATGGACATCCGAAAAAGCACAGAGCATCATGCGTCCACTGATGCAGTATGTCGATATCTGCATCGGCAACGAGGAGGATGCGGAGAAGTGCCTGGGTTATCGTCCCAATGCAGACGTGGAAAGCGGCAAGACCGATGCCGATGGCTACAAGGACATCTTCAGCAGGATGCAGAAGGACTTTGGCTTCAGGTACGTCGTGAGCACCCTGCGCGAGAGCTACAACGCCTCCATCAACGGATGGAAAGCCATGATATACAACGGAAAGGATTTCTACGTGAGCCGTCGCTACGAAATAAAACCCATCGTTGACCGTGTGGGTGGCGGCGACAGCTTCAGCGCAGGCATCATCCACGGCCTGGCAAGTGGAATGCCCCAAGACCAGGCACTGGAGTTCGCAGTAGCGGCAAGTGCCCTCAAGCATACGATACCGGGCGATGTCAATATGGTGTCCGTCTCTGAGGTGGAAAGCCTCATGAATGGCAGCGGAAATGGGAGAGTGGAGCGTTAGTTCATAGTTTATAGTTTATAGTTGATGGCAAGATTTGACAAGATACAAGTTCTGCAGAAGATGCAGCAGACGGGCATGGTGCCTGTCTTCTACCACAGCGATGATGAGGTAGCCAAACAAGTGATAAAGGCTTGTTACGAAGGCGGCGTGCGTGCCTTCGAGTTTACTAATCGCGGCGACTTTGCACACGAAGTCTTCAGCGAGTGCGTCAAGTTTGCAGCCCGCGAGTGCCCAGAGATGGCGATGGGTGTCGGTTCCGTCGTTGATGCACCGACGGCAGCCCTGTACATCCAGCTCGGAGCCTGCTTCGTGGTGGGACCGTTGCTCAATCCCGAGATAGCACGTGTATGCAATCGCCGTCTCGTACCCTACTGCCCGGGATGCGGTTCGGTGAGCGAGATAGGAACGGCTCAGGAGTTGGGCTGCGACCTGACGAAGGTCTTCCCGGGCGATGTCTATGGTCCGGCTTTCGTCAAGGGTATGATGGCTCCCTGTCCCTGGAGTAAGATTATGGTCACAGGCGGAGTCTCGCCCGACGAAGAGAACCTGACAGCCTGGTTCCGTGCCGGAGCCTTCTGCGTCGGCATGGGCAGCAAGCTCTTCCCCAAAGACAAAGTGCAGGCCCAGGACTGGCAGTACATCACGGATATGTGCCGCCGCTCGCTCTCCTATATTGCCAAAGCGAAGTAGCTTCCCAAACTTTCCCCCCCTCAACTGTAGGGAAATTACCCCTACACTTTAGGGAAAAGCATCCTTCATCCTTGAAATAATCGTCGTACCTTTGCACCAGAAACAAAGAACAAGAGTGTTTAACATTTTAAAAACAACGATTATGAAAAAGATGATTTACTTCGCAGCATTCGCCATCATGATGGCAATGGGCAATATGAACGCTTTCGCTAACAAGAATGGTGCAAAGCACAATGAGTTCCACATGGATGGTAACGGTCGGGTTGAAATGCGCTATGACGGCCATCACGACATGCACGCTGGTCATGGTCACAAGATGTCCAAGCACGAACGTCGGATGCTGGAGGAGCGCAGAAGGATGGAGGAGCGTCGCCGCATGGAAGAACGCCGCCGCATGGAGGAGGCTCGCCGCAGGGAAGCACACCACCATCACATGGCTCACCACAATGAAGTTGTAGTAGTTGATAACAATGTCGCAGCCGGTGTAGCTGGTATCGCAGTCGGCGCAGCAGTTGCAGCATTCATCAGCGCTCTCGTAAGATAACACACTTCATGCTCTATAACAAAAGGAGGCAGACGATTTGAATTGTCTGCCTCTTTTTTGTATAGTAACAATTGATGGCCGCTCTCTAACTGACTTCTGGTTCTGCGATTTCATTTCCACGGCAGAAGCGGTGTACTATCTGGCGGTCATCGCCCAAGTAGATGTACCGTTCCAGTCGTTCCAGGAGCGTATAATTGTCGTGATTCAGGTCGCTGTCGTCGATGACAAGGGCATCGAACTCATAGCCCGGCTCGAAGCTGCCCACGTGTCCGAAGAAACTTCCTGCGGACTTTGTAGCAAGCCAGAACGCCTCGGACAGGGTGAGGAACGGACACTCGTGATTCTGCTGGTAGTACATCTTGCTCACCTGTATGGCATAGACCATCACCTGGAAGATACTCAGGTCGTGTCCGCCACTGATATCGCTGCCGAGACCGACGTGCAATCCCTCGTCGAGGAACCGGCGAATGGGTGCCATGCCCGATGCTACGTTGAAGTTGGACGTGGGACAATGGGCTACTACTACGCCGTTTCGTTTCATCAGTTCCAGCTCTTCACCTTCGGTCCATACGCAGTGCGCCATCACGGTAGGCGTCTGTCCGAAGAGACCATACTGGTTGTAGGCATCGCCGTAACAGGTGCTATTCGGTTCCAACTCTCGCACCAAGGCTATCTCGTCCTTGTTCTCAGAGAGGTGCGATTGCACAGGCAAGTGGTACTTCGCAGCCAACTGCCCGCAGGCACGGAGCATCTCCGGTGTGCACGACGGAATGAAGCGAGGTGTGATGATTGGCTGAACCAATGGTGGAAATTGATGATTGCCGGTGGGTTGTCCATCATCCATTATCAAGGATTCATAGCCTTTCACCATTTCCTCCACCGACTCCCTGAGTTTGGGAGGGCAGCAGGCGTCCATGCCTACCTTGCCCACCAATGCTCCCATGCCGGCTTCTTGGAAGAGGTGCATCAGCAAACGGGTGCTTTCGGTGTGGATGGTGGCGAAGACGCTGGCCCGCATGGTGCCGAAGCGCCATAGGTCACGGACGAAACGGCGGTACATCCGCTCGGCATAAGCGGTGTCGGCATACTTCATTTCCTCCGGGAATGTGTAGTTCTGGAGCCACGGCAATAGTTCCAGGTCCATTGCGATGCCCTGATTCCGATACTGCGGGGCATGGACGTGGAGGTCGTTCATGGCTGGTATCAACAGGCGGTTGCCGAAATCCGTGACCTCTGCATCCGAACACTTCAGGGCAGACAAGTCTGTTGATATGTCAACTACACAACCATCCTCGACTACGATATAGCCATTCTCTAATACTTCGAAGCGGTTTTGCTCTTTAGTATAAAGGATATGAGCCTTATAGATTTTCTTCATTATTTCAGTCTGGCCAGCGTTTCCTTGATACGCTTCATGGCTTCGACGATGTTCTCGTCGCTGGTCGCATAACTCATGCGGAAACACTCGGGACTGCCGAATGCATCGCCGCCTACGGTTGCCACATGACCCACCTCGAGGAGGTACATCGCCAGGTCGGTGCTAGTGTTGATTACGCGGTCACCATCCCGCTTGCCGAAGAAGCTGCTGCACTTTGGGAAGAGGTAGAAGGCTCCCTGCGGGTCGTTAACCTCAAGGCCGGGTAATTCCTTTGCTAATTTGACGATGAGGTTCTTGCGACGCTCGAAAGCCTGACGCATGTCCTCGACACATTGTTGGGGACCGGCAAAAGCAGCCTCGGCAGCCTTCTGACTTACAGAGCAAGGTCCGCTGGTGTATTGTCCCTGAAGCTTGTTGCAGCCCTTCACAATCCATTCGGGAGCAGCAATGAAACCGATGCGCCAGCCTGTCATTGCGTAGGCTTTGCTGACACCGTTGATGAGCACCACTCGCTCCTTGATGTCGGGGAACTGTGCCATCGATGCGTGTTCGCCGACGTAGTTGATGTGTTCGTAGATTTCGTCGGCAATGACAATTATCTGGGGATATTTCAGCAGGACGTTCTTCAGGGCTTCCAGCTCTGCCTTGCTATAGACGGAACCCGTGGGGTTGCTGGGAGAGCAAAGAATGAGGGCGCGTGTCTTGGGAGTGATGGCTGCCTCAAGTTGGGCGGGTGTCATCTTGAAGTCCTGTTCGATGGTGGCTTCGACGAAGACGGGTGTACCCTCTGCCAGTAGCACCATCTGGGGATAGCTTACCCAGTAGGGGGCAGGAATGATGACCTCGTCGCCGGCATTGACAAGTGCCATGATGGTGTTGCAGACGCTTTGCTTGGCACCATTGCTGCAGAGAATCTGGCTGGGAGCATACTCCAGTCCGTTCTCGTTCTTGAGTTTGGCACAGATGGCCTTCTTCAGCTCGGGGTAGCCGGGTACGGGGCTATAGCGGCTGTAGTTGTCCTCGACAGCTTTGATGGCAGCTGCCTTGATGTGGTCGGGGGTGTTGAAGTCGGGTTCACCCACACTCATGTTGACTACGTCCACGCCTTGAGCCTTCAGCTCACTGCTACGCTGGCTCATAGCGAGAGTGGCACTCGGTGCCAGGCGGTTGAGTCTCTCGGAAAGATTTGTGTTCATATCCTTGAATTTTGAATTAATTAATTTTGAATTCCTAAAGTTTGTGCCCCATGCGGATCCTTTTTGTCTCGAGGTAGCGGCGATTGTATTCGTTGGGCTCGACGACGATGGGGACATTCTCCACAATCTCCAGTCCGTAGCTCTCTAGTCCGACGCGCTTGACGGGGTTGTTAGTGATGAGACGGATTTTGCTGACACCCATCTCGTGCAGAATCTGTGCCCCCACACCATACTCGCGCTCGTCGGGACGGAAGCCAAGGTGGATATTGGCATCTACGGTATCGTCTCCCTGCTCCTGCAATTTGTAAGCAGCAATCTTGTTCATCAATCCGATGCCTCGTCCTTCTTGGCTGAGATAGACAATGAGGCCTTTTCCTTCGCGTTCAATCATACGCATGGACTTGTGGAGCTGTTCGCCACAGTCGCAACGACAGCTGCCGAAGATGTCGCCCGTCATACAGCTGGAGTGCATACGCACCAGTATCGGTTCGTCTTCCTGCCACTCGCCCTTGAAGAGTACCACATGCTCCAATCCGTTGCTTTTCTGGCGAAATGGAATGATGTGGAAGTTGCCATAGACTGTAGGAAGCTCTGCCTCAACGCCTTTCTCCACAAGGGATTCCTGAAGCAGACGATAGGCTATCAGGTCGCGGATAGTGATAATCTTCAAGCCGTGCTCTTTAGCAACCTCCTGTAGCTGAGGCATACGGGCCATTGTGCCGTCCTCGTTGAGAATTTCGATGAGGGCTGATGCAGGTTGAAGCCCTGAGAGGCGTGCCAAATCGACTGCTGCCTCCGTGTGTCCGGCTCGACGCAACACGCCCTTGTCCTGAGCGTAGAGCGGATTGATGTGACCAGGTCGGCCGAAGTCAGCCGGCTTGCGCGAGGGGTCTGCCAAAGCGCGGATGGTGGCAGCACGGTCATGTGTGCTGACGCCTGTGGTACAGCCCTCGAGCAAATCCACTGTTACGGTGAACGGAGTACCCAGCATGCTGGTATTGTCTTCCACTTGATGGTCCAACTCCAGTTCTTTGGCCCGGCTCATCGTAATGGGTGCGCAGAGCACGCCGCGTCCGTTACGCAGCATGAAGTTGACCTTCTCTGGGGTTATCATTTCGGCTGCTGTGATGAAGTCGCCCTCGTTCTCTCGGTCCTCGTCGTCAACCACGATGACGAACTTTCCTTGGCGGAAATCATCTAGTGCCGCTTCTATTGTGCTTAATTTACAATCCATATTCTTGTTTGATTTTTCTCATTATTACTTGTCCCACCTCTTGAAGCTTGTCAAGGTCGCGGCTCAGACGGAGCTGGAATCTCCATAGTCTCAGCCATAGAAACAGACCAACAGGCAATATGATGCCAGCCCATTTGTTGTAGCGAGGATTCTTGAAAGGGCGGGTGTGAGCATCTGGTATGATGTAGGGAATCATATTTATCAGGGCAATGATATAATTGTGCTTGCTATTGTGCAACTCTTTTATTAAAGCCTCCAGCCTTTCGCTGATTCCCCTTACGGTGGTATCTTCCTGATAGTGGAAGAAGATGTTCCAATAGGACGGCATCATCAGTAGATTATGGGTGGCGGAATAAGCCTTGCTGTCTTCTATCAGTTGCTCCATTTCATGATAGCATTTGGGATAATCGGGGTTGTGGATGATAACCTCTTTACGGCTGAGTTTCCTGGAAATACGCAAACCAAGTAGTTTCATAAAGAACTTCCGATAACCCTCCATGTCAAATACTACGCTGTCATTGTTGGCCTTATGCGTCAGGAAGATGCCTGTGGAGAGAAGAACAAGGGAACTGAGCCAGGTGCCGCTCTCTACTGTCCAAACATCAACCTTTGCATTGTTCTCGCCTGCCTGATTGATGATGTAGTAGAATATGAAGATGATGACGCTAACCACTACAGGGACACCCAGTCCACCCTTGCGGATGATGGCTCCCAGAGGCGCTCCGATGAAGAAGAAGAGCAGACAAGCCAGGCTCATGGTGTATTTCTTGTACCACTCTATGCGATGCTTGCGCAGACTCAAGTTCCTGTCGCCTGTCTCCAAAGCGCGAAACTGGCATTCCGCCTGCATTGTCTCGGCTCGGTTCAAGGCACCTCTCCACGCCCTGATGCGCTGTTCGTCGGTCAATGCCATGTAGAGCGAGTCGAATGGCTGCATCTGTTTTGCCTGCTCCACAATGTTGAGTGAGTCGGAGTACCCGGCAGGAATCGTCTTGCGCAAGTGCCATTGCTGGATGTTGGAGTAGATGGCATGTTTTGTGCTGTCCGCTTTGTGTCTCAGGGAATCGATACTGTGCTCTATTTCGTTAAGGTCCTTCGTCTGTGCATTGTGAGTAAAGAGGTCGGCATCCATCAGGTTGAAGTTGCCGTCGAAGGGAATGATGTCTTCCTCCTGTATGAACGACTCGCGCATATATGGCACGTTGGCACGGAGCATAGAACCTTGCTGAGCATCCATGTTGCGGAAGCGTTCGCCGCCCCAAAGCGTCAGCTTGAGGTGCATCTTGTCGGCTGTGCTCTGCAGGCGTCCGCTGTCAGCCAGCACAATCTGTGTGTCGTTGTATCCGCCTGTATTGGTGTAAATCATCATCCCATAGAGCATACCTGTAACTGGGTCTTTGTGCTCGACAAAGAGGTTGTAGCCAGGTATTTCGCTATAGAAGACGCCCTCAGGAATTTCCAGCTCGGGACTTTTCTGGCGCATACTCCATGCCAGGCGGGACAACTCACGGGTGGCATACGGACTGACTTTATTCTGGAAATAGAAGCTACAGCCACAGATGAGTGCGGCAACAAAAATGAGCGGCATGAGGATACGGATGAGGGGGATACCGGCTGCCTTCATGCTGAGCAGCTCGAAGCGCTCGCCCAGATTACCGAAGGAAATAAGACTGGCCAACAGGACAGCCAACGGAATTGACATTGGAATGAGCGTCAGGCTACTGTACCAGAAGAATTTTGCCAGCAGGTCTATGGTGAGTCCCTTGCCTATGAGGTCGCCCATCCATTTCCACAGGAACTGCATAACGAAGATGAAGAGACAAATGAAGAAGGTACCTGCAAAGAGTAGCAGGAACCCCTTTATGATGTATATGTCGAGCTTCTTTATAATCCTCATCCTCTCGTGCGCACTTTGGTGCGCAAAGTTACGGCTTTTAATTCAAAATACAAAATACAAAAATCAAAATCTTTGCTTAACCAACAAAAAAAAGGCACATTTCTGTGCCTTTACTCTGAATAGATTAGAGTCTAATCTTTAAACCCTAATCTATAATCTTTAATCCGATTAGAGTTTGTCGTTGCTGCCCAGCACCTCCACAATCTTGTGGATGTACATCTTCTTCATGTTCTCGCGAGCGGGCTTCAGGTACTGACGGGGATCGAAGTCACCGGGCTTCTCGTCGAAGTGCTTGCGAATGGCAGCGGTCATAGCCAGACGGCTGTCGCTGTCGATGTTAATCTTGCAGACAGCGCTCTTGCTGGCCTCGCGGAGCTGCTCTTCGGGGATACCTACTGCATCGGGCAGCTTGCCACCGTGTGCGTTGATAGTATCAACCTCGTCCTGAGGAACAGAAGAAGAACCGTGCAGTACGATGGGGAAGCCAGGCAGCTTCTTCTCAATCTCGTGCAGGATGTCGAATGCCAATGGGGGAGGCACGAGCTTACCGGTCTTCGGGTCGCGTGTGCACTGCTCGGGAGTGAACTTGTATGCGCCGTGGCTGGTGCCGATAGAGATGGCCAGACTGTCGCAACCGCTGCGGGTGCTGAAGTCAACAACCTCTTCAGGCTTTGTATAGTGGGAAACCTCGCTGGCAACCTCATCCTCAACGCCTGCCAATACACCCAGCTCAGCCTCAACGGTTACATCGAACTTGTGGGCATACTCAACGACCTTCTTTGTCAGGGCGATATTCTCCTCGTAGGGAAGGCTGGAGCCGTCAATCATGACGCTGGAGAAACCATTGTCGATACAGTCCTTGCAGAGTTCGAAGGTGTCACCGTGGTCGAGGTGCAGAACAATCTGAGGCTTTTCGCAACCCAGTTCCTTTGCGTATTCTACAGCACCCTGTGCCATGTAGCGAAGGATGGTGCCGTTTGCATAGTTGCGAGCACCCTTGCTGACCTGCATGATGACGGGAGACTTAGTCTCTACGGCAGCCTGAATGATGGCCTGCATCTGTTCGAGTGTGTTGAAGTTGAATGCGGGGATGGCATAGCCGCCAGCCACTGCCTTTGCGAACATCTCACGAGTGTTCACCAGGCCGAGTTCTTTGTAACTTGTCATAAGATTTACGATTTAACTATTTAAAAATTACTATTTATTTCTCAAATTTCCAGGTGCAAATCCTAAAATTGCGGCGCAAAGGTACGAAAAAAGTTTAGAGTTTAGGGATTAGGGTTTAGAGTTTTTTCCTCTTTGCTTAACTTTTGCTAAGTCTGCTTTGCATCCCTAATCTTTAATCCTTAATCCCTCACTGTGCCTTCACGATGTAGGTCACTGTCGGCAAGTGGTCACTGAAGCCGTTGAGCCATATACCGCCAGCATGGGTTCGTTTGGGCGTACCTCTGTACTTGCCATCCTGCTGCATCAGATAATCGCGCTTGAAGATATGGTAGCCATAGAGGGTGAGCTCCTTGTATTCTTTTGTTCCTTCCAGGTCAAGCATGTTACGCGAGCAGACAATCTGGTCGAACAGGTTCCATGCGCCCTGATAGGTGAGAGTGCCCTGACCTTTGCTGCGCAGGACGTCCCACCAGGGATTGTAGAAGTCACCTTCGCCCACATCCTTCATCTTGCGGCGGGCCCCCAGACGTTTTGCCATAGAATTATTATCCGGGTCGTCGTTCATGTCACCCATCACCATGATGTGCTGAGTGGGGTCTGCCTGTCGGATGCTATCGGTCAAGGCACGTACCTGTTTGCCTGCGTATTCGCGGAAGATGTTTTCGTGTCCGCGGCTTGGCCAGTGGCACACCACGACGGTGAGATCATCGCCCGCCAACTTTCCTTGTACGCAGAGGAAGGGACGTGTCTTGCGAGCCGTGTCGCCGTTCTCATAGACGTAGAGTTTATGGAAAGCCTTCGTTACATGAAATGCTTTGGGATTGTAGATTAGTGCACAATCCACACCGCGTTTGTCGGGACCTTCGAAATGAATATACTTGTAGCCGCGACTTTGCATGCAAGGCACAGCCATCAGGTCATCAAGCGCCCTATCGTTTTCCACTTCGGTTACACCGATGATGCTGGCACCATATGGCAGTTTGTCAGTACCCATGTCGCAGAGCACTCGGGCCATGTTATTCAATTTGTTGGTGTACTTATGTTTGTTCCAATGGAAGGAGCCGTCTGGCAGAAAGTCATAATCGAGCTTGTGAGCATCGTGGCAAGTGTCGAATAGATTTTCAAGGTTGTAGAAACCAACCGCGTGGACCATGAGTTTACGGTCCTGTGCACCAGAGTAGGCAACGCAGAACAGGAGCGCTGCTGCAAGGACAATGAAAGTTCGTTTCATATCTAATCGTATATTCATAATTTCATATTGCAAAGTTAATACTTTTTAGGGTAGATTGTACATTTAATAAAAAAAATATGCCCTAACTTGCCAAAGATAGTATATTTTTTTATAAGTTTGCACCATAAATAAACAAATTTAACACAATACACACATGAAAATTAAACATCTGCTACCGAGCTTGATTTCCGTTCGAGCTTGTTTGCACTCGGCAAAACGAAAAACATCTTTGTTTTGCCCTCGCTTAATCGCAGCCTCGCTTTACCTGGTCGCGCCTTTGAGCTATGCCCAGACCATAGAGACTGCGGTCGTGGATACGCTTAGCAGCGTGGAGGAGGAAATGCTGTCCGATGATAGCAACTTCACCTTCACAGAATCCCAACTTGGCGAAAATGATGACATCACTTCCGACGTCATCCATATTAATTCCACCACTAACGTCTATGCCAGTCAGATTAGCTGGGCTTGGACTGGTATCTGGTTCAAGTATCGTGCCTTGGACAATGCCTATAACGACGTTTACATGAATGGCGTGCAGGTCAACAATCCGGAGAACGGTCGTTTCACCTATTCTACAATCGGTGGCATGAATGATGCCGTTCGCAACAAGGACGATGTAGGACCTTTTGACCCCAACAACTTTTCCTTCAGCGCCATAGGTGGCAGTAGTAATTACAACTTGCGAGCCAGCCAGATGGCGGCTGATCATAAGGTAACCCTTTCCGGCACCAACCGCAACTATACCTTGCGAGGCATGTATTCCTTTGGCACAGGTTTGAGCAATGATGGATGGGCCTTTTTCGGAACTGTTGGCTATCGTTGGTCGAACATGCAGACGGCAAATGTCAAGGGTACTTTCTACAACAGCTTCTCTTACTTCATGTCTGTGCAGAAGGTCATTAACGAGAAGCACTCGCTGAACCTTGCCACTTGGGGCAGTCCCACAGAACGCGCCACAGCGGGAGCTAGCACAGACGAGGCCTATTGGCTTGCCAACGACTATCAGTACAACCCCTATTGGGGCTATCAGGGAGGCAAGAAACGTGCCAGCCGCATTGTCACCACCTTCGAGCCAAGTGTGCTTGCCACGTGGGACTTCAAAATCAACGAAGACATGAAGCTCACTACGAGCGCATTCCTCAAGATTGCCAAGTACAGGAGCACAAAGCTCAACTATAGCGGCACAAATCCACATCCCGATTATTGGAAGCGCTTCCCCTCTTATAATTATGATGTATGGGGCAGAGAAGGCGATTACAATTACGATGCTGACGCTTTCTGGACAAGCCATGAGAATTGGCAGGATGAGCACTATCGTCAGATTAACTTCGACGAACTCTACTTCGCCAACACTCAGCTCAACAAGATTGGAGCAGATGCCATCTACTGGATTGAGGCCCGTCACAACAATCACCTGATGTCCAACCTCTCAAGCACCTATGACTGGAACATCAATAAAGACATGAAGTTTAGTGCCGGCATTCAGCTGCTCAGCAATCGTGGTTCGCACTATAGGACCATCGACGACCTCCTGGGTGGCGAGTTCTTCCACAATACCAACACCTATCTGGTAGGTGACTATCAGCAGACTTCAACCGAAGCAATGTACGACGTGAATCATGGTTATCAGAAGATCATCGAGGGTGACCGCTATGGCTATGACTATGACCTCTGGAACCAAGATATCAAGCTTTGGACAAACTTCAGCCTGCAACGGAAAATCACACATAATTATATTACCGCTAAGCTTGGCGGCCGCAGGATGTGGCGTGAAGGCTTCATGCGCAACGGCCTCTTCCAGGATAACAGCTATGGCAAAAGCGGCAAGGCACACTTCCTCGACGGAGGCGTGAAACTGGGTTCCGTCATCAACCTTGGAAAGGGTCACGGCGTTAACGTGGGTTTGGCATACGAACAAAAGGCACCAGGAGCATCTGTTGCATTCATGTGTCCTGAGATGAACAACGACTACGTTCTGGCCCTCAAGAACGAGAAGGTGTTCAGTTCCGAGCTCGGTTATGCCTATTTCGGCAGATGGTTCCGCCTCAACCTGACGGGCTACTACTATCGCGTCAATGATGCCAACGAGTGGCAGCAGTTCTACAATGATGACAGCAACAGCTTCTCCTACAACAGCCTAACGGGCGTCAAGAGAGAGTATTATGGCGTCGAGTTGGGAGTAAAGATCAAGCTCACCAGCTCTCTCACTCTTACCGCGTTGGGAACCTATTCCGAAGCCAAGTATGTTGACGATACAAAAGTCAACTGGATGAGCAGTACGACTGGTGTGATAAATCAGGAGATTTGCCACAACAAGGGTATGCGCCAGAGCGGAACACCTTTGGCTGCTGCCAGCATCGGCTTGAACTATCGCATCAAGCGTTGGTATCTCGGCTTGACAGGCAACTACTACGACCGCATCTACCTCTCCTACAGCCCGAATATGCGCTACGAGAAGAACCTCCAGAATTCAGGCCGCTATCATGCTGGGGAATACGATGTTCCCTCTCAGGCAAAGGGTAATGGCGGATTCATGCTCGACGCCAGCATTGGTCGTCAGTTCATTGTATTCCGCAATCCCCTCAGTGTCAATCTGCAACTCTGCAACCTGACCAACCGTCGCAACATCTCAACTGGCGGCTACGAGCAGAGCCGAAGCAACTATAGCATCACGGAGACAGAAGGCTCAGGCACGGAGGTTACAACGAAACCGCGTACCTATAACTTCGAGAAGAATCCCAAAAAGTTCTATGCCCAGGGCTTTAACTTCATGCTCAATCTGAACTACAGGTTCTAAGCAATAGAAAATGTACATTATTAATATTTATTGTTAAAATGAAAACGAAATCATTCATCATAGCTCTGATGGCAGGGGCATTCGCTCTGACTGCTTGCCAAGACAAAGACTGGGAAGTGCCTGACAGCATCATCTCACAGCCTCCATACGGCAACAACGACCTGGTGGCAGGTCCCATCGTTACCATTGCTGAGTTGCAAACTCAATTCAGCAGCGCAATCAGCAGCGACAACTACAAACAGATTACGGACGACCTCTGGTTGCGCTGTGTTGTGACAGGCAACGATTTCGGAGGCAATATCTACAAACAAATCTCCGTGCAGGACGAAACCGCTGGCATCATCATCGGCATCAACGGCTCGGACCAGGGCGCTTTCATGCCCGTAGGCCAGAAGTTGTTGATTAGCCTGAAGGACCTCTATATCGGCGGCTATGGCAATCAGGCTCAGATAGGCGGACTCTATAATGGCGGTCTTGGCCGTATGGAACTGAGCACGTGGAAACAGCACGTACGTCTCATTATGGATGGAACAGAGGAGGCAAAGGCCTTTGGTGCAATGAAGGTTGACACCATCGACTTCGACCCCAATAAGACGATGGCTCAGCAGGGTGGAAGGGTGGTACGCCTCAAGAACGTGACCATCTCTGGTGATGGCACGCAGATTGTGGCTCCCGATGACGGTTCCGTCAGCCTCGTCAGCAATTGTGTCAACCGAACCATCTCTGGTGGCAATGCTGGCAGCAAATGTGTGCTTCGTACCAGCACGTACGCAGACTTCAAGGGAGTTGCACTGCCTAAGCAGCCAGTAGAGCTTTACGGCATAGCAACCATATATCGCGGTACTTGGCAGATTCTGGCCCGTACCCAGACCGACTTGACTTGGACAAAATAACTAAACAATAAAAGATATGAAAAAGACTTTCAAAACATTTGCACTCATGTTGCTGACGGCTTTAGCTTTCAGTAGCTGTGTTGACGTTCCCGCTCCCTACAACCTGCCTGACAAGAACAGCAACTCAGGTGAAGGCGGCGGTGGAACTACTATTGAGCCTAAAGGCGATGGTACAGCGGCATCACCTTATAATGTTGCTGCTATAGTTGCAAAGATTCAAGAAATGGAGGCTGGGGTGGAATCAACCCAAGAGTATTACATCAAGGGTAAGGTCCTTTCTGTGAAAACCGATGCGGCAACTATTTCTCAATACGGCAACCACACTTTTACAATGGTTGACGAAGGTAGTACTTCACCTATCTTTACGGCCTTCCAAGTCTATGGCCCAGACAAGAAAAAATTCACCTCTGTTGATGATATTAAGGTAGGCGATGAAGTTGTCGTTTGTGGTAAAGTTGTCAACTATAGGGGAAACACTCCAGAAACAGTTGGTAAGGGCGCTGCTTACGTTGTTTCTATCAACTCTGAAGGTGGTAGTGGTAACACGGACACTCCTTCTTCTTCAAAAGATAAGCCTTTAACCATTAGTCAAGCTAAGACTGCAAGTGGTAACAACTATGTAAAGGGATATATCGTAGGATATGTTGATGGTCAGAAATTAGCAGATGGTGCAAAATTTGCTGTACCCTCTTCTGCTGAGACGGAAATACTTCTGGCAGAAACTCCCGATGAAACAAATCCTGACAATGTATTACCTGTTCAGCTTCCTGCAGGAGATGTCCGTAGTGCATTAGAGCTCTCTGCCCATCCCGATTACTTGAAGAAGGAAGTTTTGTTGTATGGTTCATTGGAGACATACTTTGGAGTTCTTGGCATGAAATCTACCTCATGGGGTAGTATTGATGGTAAGACCTTTGGTATAGACCCCGATGGCGGCGGTTCAGGGGACATTGATGGACAAGAAGGCGATGGCACAGCTACATCTCCTTATAATGTTGCTGCTATCGTTGCAAAGATTCAAACAATGCCAGCAGGTGTTGAATCAGACGAAGAATACTACATCAAGGGTAAAGTATCTTCTGTAAGCACTACAGCTTCAACCATTAGCCAGTATGGCAACCACACGTTCACTATGGTTGACGAGGGTAAAACCTCACCTGTCTTCACAGCCTTCCAGGTTTATGGCCCAGGCAAGAAGAAATTCACCTCTGTTGATGATATTAAGGTCGGCGATGAGGTTGTCGTTTGCGGTAAGGTTGTCAACTATAGGGGAAACACTCCAGAAACAGTTGGTAAGGGCGCTGCTTATGTTGTTTCCATCAATTCTGAAGGTGGTGGCCAAGGAGGTGGCGGCGGAGAACAAGGTGACATTCAGCATATTTCTATTGCTGAATTCCTTGCAAAGGCAGATGTTAATACCACATATGAGCTGACAGGTACTGTAAAGAACATTTCCAATACAACTTATGGTAATTTCGACCTCGTTGAAGGTGATGCCAGCATTTATATTTATGGTTTGCTGGATTTAGATGGTAACAAGCAGAAATTCTCAAGCCTTGGTATAGCAGAAGGTGATGAAGTGACATTGACTGGCAAGTACAAACTTTATAAAGATAAGCCTGAAATAGAGAACGCACAGTTTGTTAGCGTTAAGAAAGGCGACGGTGGCGGCGGTCAAGGCGGTGATGATAGCGGCGGCCAGGGTGGCGGCGGTGACCCCGTCACAGACCTCGTCAATGGTGACTTCGAGAACTGGGTCAGCGATTCACAACCTGCCGGTTGGAAGTCCGCAAGCAGCGCCAGCAATGCGACTTTAAGCAAGAGCACCGATGCACGCGGTGGCAATTTCTCTTGCATGGTTGCTGCTCCTGGAACCCAGAACAAGCGTCTCGCCACTCAGGAGATGACCCTTGAAGCTGGTTCCTATACCTTCTCCTTCTATGCGAAGTCCACCACAGGCGATAAATGCCAGACTCGTGGAGGCTACGTTCCCGTGAAAGAAGATGGTTCTGTAGGAGCTTATACATATAACAAGACCTATACCGACCTCAACAACGGCGAATGGACCCTTGTTTCTTACGACTTCGAGCTGGCCTCAAAGACAACCCTCTGTCTCGTCGTCATGAATCCGAAGGGCAGCAGCTATTCCGTCTCGCAGGATATCCTCGTTGACGATGCCACATTGGTGAAGAAGTAATATTGTTGACAACAGACTAAAAGGTTGAAACATCTATCATTTAGTATAGCGCTCGTTCTTCATTTGTCATTCGTCAGCTCCTCGTTCGCTGCTGACGTCGTGAAGAACGGCGTTTGCTATGGCCTCATTGGGACGCGGTGGGCCTTTGTCACCCATTTTGGCTTGGAGCCTGATGCGAAAAAGTATTCAGGCAGGGTGGTCATTCCCTCGCAGATAACCCATGACGGCCATACCTACTCCGTTATCTCTGTCGGCGAGAATGCCTTTGCCGGATCCGACGAACTGGTATCCGTGCAGCTGCCTTCTACCGTACGGGCTCTCAGCGCCTGTGCCTTCCTTGGGTGTACCACTTTGCGACAAGTGGCTCTGCCTGAGAACATACAGGCCTTCGCCAGCTGTGCTTTCACGGGCTGCACGTCGCTCCAACAGGTCACCCTGCCGCGTCACACTGATTTTGTCGATACCCTTACCTTCTATTGCTGTGCGTCTTTGAAGTCGGTTGTCCTGCCTCATCGCATTCGTACCGTTTGTCAGGGAGCGTTGGAGCATCTGCCTGCACTGACCGACCTCTACTGCTATTCCTCCGAGCCACCTGTGGCAGAGGCGGGAGCTTTCACCCCCTCCGACCAGCAGCACTGCACCCTTCATGTCCCTGCAGACGCTGTCGCTTCGTATCAGGCAGCACCCCTTTGGAGCAACTTCTATCGTATTGTCGCGCTCAGCGATGCGGATTACACCAGGCAGAACTATCAGCGCGGCGACATCAACGACGATGGTCAGATTGACGCCGCCGACCTTGCCTTGCTGCGCCGTGTCATTGTCCGCCTGCCGGATGATGCCGCCGTACGCTGGGCAGCCGACATCAATGCCGACGGCATAGTCAATGCCGTAGATTATGTGACGCTGATGAAAAAGTTGAAAAATTGAAGAGTTGAAAGATGAAAAGCCCAAAATTCTTTGGTCATATTGTATTTTTTTGTAATTTTGCACCGAAAACGAACAAACACATAAACTCAAGATGAAGAAAATATTGACCTGCTGTGCACTTCTTGCCCTCGCCTTCAGCGCCAGGGCATACGAACTTGTAGCAACCGTAAGCATGGAAGAGGATGCCAAGTGGCATTTCGACATAGAACTTGCAGACAACGACATCGACTTCACCGCCTTCCAACTTGAACTTTCCATAGATGGCGACGCAAAGCTGAGACAGAAAGACCTGGTTCCAGGAGAGCTCCTGCTTCGTCACAGCCTGATGCTCGGCAAACCCGAGGGACGCTACAGCATTGCGGGCTACAACCTCAACCTCAAAAGCTTTGCTGGAAAGGAAGGCCCGTTGTTCAGCTTCACCATCGACGGTGACGTCAAGGACATCACCATCAACGACCTCTTCTTCGTCTTGCCCGATGGCACAAAGGTAGAGGCAGCCGCTGGGGACAATGCCGAGGAGCAGGAAGTCCGTACCGTCATCTATGGCATGAACGGCAAGCAGACCTTCCGCATAGACCGTCGCGGCATCTGCATCAAGAAACTCGCCGTAAAGGAGTCAGCAGAAAAAGACCTGCGCCTCAGGGAGCAACGATAACCTAGGTAGATTTTTCCAGTGTGTAGAAATAATATTTCCAGTGCGTAGGAATATTATTTCCAGTGCGTAGCAGCAAAATCTCCGTTGTGCTCGAATACCGCTCTCATACCTCTGGAGTATGAGCATCTTATGACGATCCTATGACGATCCTATGACAATCCTATGACAATCCCTTGAGAGGCCTTTGAGGAGGCTATGAGTAAGAATGGATGTCCCTCATCTTATATCTTTCCCAGAATGCGGTCCATGACCCAATTGACACTGGTGGCGCTGATGCTGTCGGCAGTGCAGATGCTGCTCTGCTGCAGGTGCTCCACAACGCTCTGGATGAGGGGCAGCTGGACGTGCTCGGGGTTCTCGATGCGGAACTCCTGGCTCCCCTGCTCGGTGCGGAGCAAGATGGGTTCGTAGGTGAAGACGGAGAAGCAGAGCTGTCCGCGGTCGCCGATGAGCTCGATGCGATCGGTGCGGGCACTCTCGTGACTGACGAAGCACCAGGAGCCGCTGCCGGGGAGTCCGTCGGCGAATTGGAAAGCGGCGCTCACGGTGTCCTCCGTCTCGTAGAGTCCGCCGCGGTTGCTGCTGAACCCGCTTGCCCTGACGATGGGGCCGAATATCTCCTGGAGCAGGTCTATCTGGTGCGGGGCGAGGTCGTAGAAATAGCCGCCGCCAGCAATGTCCCGCTGTACGCGCCAAGGCAGGGCGGTGCTGTTGTAGTCTAGCAGGCGCGGCGGACAGGCAAAGCGTATCTGTACGGACACGACCTTGCCGATGACGCCGCCCTCCACTAGTTCCTTCACCTTCTGGAAGTACGGCAGGTTGCGCCGGTAGTAGGCCACGAAGCAGGGGACGCGGGTCTGCTCGCTGATGCGGTTGATGCGCTGGCAGTCGATGTAGCTGCTGGCCAAAGGTTTCTCCACATAGACGGGCTTGCCTGCCTTCATCGCCATGATGGCATACGTGGCATGGGACGATGGCGGCGTAGCGATGTAGATGGCGTTGACGTCGGGGTCGCTGATGAGCTGCTGGGCGTCGGTGTACCAACGCGGGATGTTGTGCCGCTCAGCGTAGGAGCGGGCTTTCTCTTTGCTGCGGCTCATCACGGCCAATATGCGTGAACCCGGCACGAGGTTGAACGCCGGTCCGCTCTTCTTCTCGGTCACTTCACCGCAACCGATGAAGCCCCAACGGATTTCCTTAGTATAGTTCATAGTCCGTAGTCCATAGTTCAAAGTCCGTAGTCCATAGTTCAAAGTCCGTAGTCTGTAGTCCGTTGTCCATTTAGTTAAAGAAGTTCCAGCTCAGGCCGAGGTGGATGGTCAGAGGGTTGATGGGATAGTGCGGCGCAAGGAAGGAATGGCCCTCGCCGGAGTTGACGTGACGCACGGAGACGTAGAAGCGGCAATGCTTGAGGTGGAAATTGGCGTATGCTCCGATGATGGGATAGCTGCCTATCTTCACCCGCTCGTAGCGAGCGTCCTGTACGGCAAACTGCTGGATGGCAGGGCTGTAGTCGGGAGCATAGTAAGAGGTGAAGAAGCGCATGTCACCGCCCACCTGTATGCGCAACACCTTGCCGATGCCGAACCGGAAGAGCAGGTAGAGGTTGGTATAGATGTTGAGCTTGGGCAGAGGCAGGACGTCCTGGTCGCTGCTTGTCTGATAGCTCACCTGATTGTCCCAGTGGAGCACTCCCACGTTGAGGTCCTGGGCGAGTGTGGCTCCGAAGACCTGTACGCTGTTTGCCTGCATGACAGCCACCGCATGACTGAAGTCGGTCGGCAAGATGCTCCCCTCTGCTGCGCCCTCGTGCAGGGTGTTCTGCATGCCGAAGTAGGTGTAGTTCGAGACGTTCTCGAAGCCGACATGCAGCCGCGTCCCCAGTTTCTTCAGGCGCAACACCCCGTCAATCTTCAGGCGTACCTCGCGGCTTAGGTCGTCGTTGTCCCACCATGTGCTCTGCGAATGGTAGTGACGGAAGAAGAAGGTCGGCTTGCGGTGCATGAAGTTGACGTGAAGGTCGGCGAGAAGACTGTCGCGCCAATGTGTGCTGTCGCGCTTGCCGAGGCGCAACTTCAGGTCGGTCTTGCCGTCGATGTTCAGGTCGCCCACATGCTCGCCGATGAGCCACACCTCGCCGGAGGTGTTAAAGTGGAAGCGGGAACCCTGTGTGCGAGCCAACTCGCCGCCCACCGAGACATCGTTCTCCGTGTAGGGCATCATTCGCCCGTTCTCGTCCTTGTTCATCAACTTGTAGGAGCGCAGCCTGTGGGTGCCGAAGAGGGTAATGCCCATCTGTGCCCATTTGTTGAAACCCTCGCGGAGAGCCAGGCCGAATGTATTGCGCATGGAGAAGGCCCGCGTCAGGTCGGCCATGGCATTACCGTCTCCGTAGTAGTTGTTCGTGTAGTAGCCATTGGTCGTGCTGTGCGCCAGATATTCGTGCTTGAGGTTGCTGACGTCGAGGGTGTGGATGATGCTCGTGACGGGGATGAACTCCTTGGGGATTTCCTGAGCATCTTGCCAAACCTGCATGAGCGAGTCGAGGGCCAGCCTGCGTGCCAGAGTGTCCTCGCGAAGCACTGTCTGTATGCTGTCCGGCAGGTCGGAAAGGAGTTCGGACGCTGAGGGCGGAGTAGGCTTCAGGGAATCCGGTATCTCGATGATGCGGCTGAAGCCGAGATTGTAGCGGTGCGTCAGATAGTAATGCTGCTCGTGGTTGCGGTTCCAAGTCCGGTCGAGCATCGTCGGGATGTTCCTAGAATCGTATGACTGTCCCAGGCTCAAGGGGTCCTCGATGTAGCGGTCGTCCTCGATACCGCCGTTCTCGCCCATCTTCATGTGGTTGATGCCGGCGTAGGCATGTATGCTGTATCGCTCGCCACGATAGTAGCCGTAGAAGGTGCTGCCGAACATACTGTTGGGCTGGGCATAGTAGTAGCCGACGCCATAGTTGTAGTCTATCTTGAAGCCCAAGCCTGCAAGTTTGTTGATATTGGTGGCAAAGTAGCCTCGTACACGGTCCTCGCCCGTCTGCCGCGTGCCGCAGGTATGATAGGCCAGGTTGGTGATAGGACTCTTGGTGTTGGTGAAACGGAAGTCCTGGAGCGAGCCCCGGAAGAAGCTGAGGGTCTGCAGGAAGAGGAACTCATCGGACGTGTTGTCGCGATTGAAGTAGAGACGGCTCAGGCGCGGCGAACCGATGTTGGCGAGATAGTTGTACTCGCCCGTATAGCCGTCCGTAGCGTTCCACTTCTGGAAGTCATGCACAACGGTATCGTTGTTCTCAGCATCGACTACTGTACCGAGCCGCGGCTCCAAGATCCACTGGAACTGTCCGATGGGGATGTCCTTCTTATTCTTGAACTTCGTGGTGTCGCGCCCCCATGTGGTACGGTTGCCCGCTCCGTCTGTATAGGAACCATACTCGTCGTCCCTCACAACGTAGGTGTCGCCGTCGTCGTAGAGGGCAGCATTGGTCCCGTTCCTGTTGACACGATGGTTTTGAGCCAAAGCTATTGAGCATTGGGCAAGGAGCAAGAACAGCAGTATGTAGAGCCTTCGGTTCATTATTATATGCTAGATGAGACGCAAGATGAATTCAACTACCTTGAACACCATGCCGACAGCGATGACGATGAGGGCAGGCACGCGATTCTCTCCGCCGAAGAAGTACATGCCAAGCCCCACGGCTGCCAGGATGAGGAACAGCGTGTTGAGCACAATGCGGACTTTACTGTTGTCGAAGCTGCGGGAACGCTTCCGGCGGATGCGCTCCACCTGCTCTTCGAGGGAAAGGTCTTCTTTACTCACTTTTTTAACTTTTCAACTTTTCACCTTTTTATTTCACAGGCTGGATGGCGAAGCCGTAGCTGTAGCTCTTCTCGCGGAGTTCGTACTCGGGCAGGGGGCCGGGGCCACAGCTGGCGTTGCCAAGGCCGCGCATGGCTGCATCAAGGTGCAGGATAATCTCCGGGCGGTATATCTTGTTCAGCTCGTGCTTGTACTTCGTCTGCCACAGTTCTTCGTCCATGTAGTGGAGGGCACTGAAGGAGAGGTCGTAGTCGGTGGTCTGGATGCGGATGCCTTCACCCTGGTCGTCGGTGAAGGTAACCCACTGCACGTCGCAGCGCTCGCCCATACTCTGGGGCTTGATGTACTCCTCGGTCATACCATTCACGGTGCCGTCCCAGACGCCCATGAATGCAGAGGTCTTGCGGTCGGGATAGTTCTCGTGCGGGCCACGGCCGAACCACTGCACATTGCCAAGCCGTGGGTCGAGGACTGCGATGAGTCCCAGGCGGCTGAAGTCCTTGTTGTCTTCGTTGCCGAAGGTGGTGTTGACTTTTATACTTCCGTCGTTGGTGATGTCATAAACTGTTTCCACAGGCACATTGGTACGTTCGTCGCGACCAGCCTTGACATCATATTTTACGGTGACTGTAACATGGCCATCTGCCTGCTCCATCGTTACCTTGGGAGAAACGATTTTGCTGCCCAGATTGCCTTTGCGGTCGTTGCTAATACTGCGGTAGCCATTGAAGGTCAGATTGCCGAAAGGCACCTTCTCGCCTGTTACGACGATGGGCTTGCCGTTGTATGTGAGTTCCGTCAAGGCACCTGTCTGCTTGCTGATGGCAAAGGTAAAGTTATCGCCAGTACCTTTGATGAGCTGACTACTTTCTTCTGCAACGAAAGAGCTCAGTGTACTTCTGGTGAACTTGCGGTAATTCCGTACTTTACCCACCGCCAGTTGTTCCCTTGCCACCTCGTGTCCTGCATCTGCCCAGTTCGTTGCCTCCTTGAGCTGGAGCGAGAGGTTAAGGTGATAATTGTGGGCGTTGTCTTCGTCTTCCTCTGGCACTTCGCAAGGAAGGTCGATGAAGCAACTGTCGCCTGGTAGCACTTCGGGCAGAGACATTGTGCCGCTCTTTATCATACGGCCGTCGCGCAGCAGGCTGTAATGGAAGGTGAAGTCGCTCAGCGGTGTGAAGCAGTAGCGGTTGCGGATACGTATCTTATTGTCGTCGGTCAACTTGAAATCTACATACTGATAGACTTTCTTGACCTCAAGGAGCTTGGGTGTGACGTGACGGTCGGCTGTGATGATGCCGTTGCAGCAGAAGTCGTTGTCGTTGGGATAGTCGCCGAAGCCGCCGCCATAGTACATATTGGTCGTGGGCTCTCCCCACTTGCAGAGGCTCTGGTCCACCCAGTCCCAGATGCAACCGCCTATCATGCGCTTGCTCTCGAACTCGATGTAGTCCCAGTACTCCTGCAGGTTGCCGATGGCATTGCCCATAGCGTGAGCATATTCGCAGAGGAAGAAGGGACGGTCCTTCAGGTTCTCTTCCTGGTCGAGCCGTTTCATGTAGTTGATTTGCGGGTACATGCGGCTGTCCATGTCTGCCACTTCGTTCATGCCCTCGTAGTGGATGAGGCGGTCGTCCAGCTCCTGAATGGCCTTTTTACAAGCCACGAAGTTGTCCCCGCCGCCGCTCTCGTTGCCCATGCTCCAGAAAATGACGCTGGGATGATTGCGGTCGCGCAGCACCATACGCACCTGACGGTCAACGTACTGTGCCTCCCAGCTCTGCTTCTTGGTCAGGCTGTGATTACCGTGACACTCCACGTCGGCTTCGTCCATCGTGTAGATGCCATAGTAATCGTAGAGGGCATACATGCGCGGGTCGTTGGGATAGTGGCTGGTGCGGACCGTGTTGAGGTTGTAGCGCTTCATCAGGAGGATGTCCTCTATCATGCTCTCCACAGGAACGGCCTTACCATAGAAGGGATGTGTGTCATGACGGTCGGCGCCCTTGAACATCACGCGCTTGCCGTTGATGAACACCTGGCCGCCTCGGTTCTCTATCTTGCGGAAGCCGTACTTCTGTGTATAGATGTCACCGCCTACGGCAATGTTGACGGTATAGAGGTTGGGCTTCTCTGCACTCCATAGTTCGGGGTCTTGCACTTCGAGGTTGAGACGGGCTGGCCGAATGCCATTCTCTACATCACTGACTTGCAGGATGGCTGTCTGGATGGTCTTGCCCTGCGGGTTGACCAGTTCCACGTCGATACGGGCCTCAGTAGGCTTTTTGTTGAGGTTCTGCAATGCCACGTCGATGCCAAGGAATGCGCGACGGAAGGCTCCGTCTCCACCACCGCGACGACCACGTCCACCCATCATGGTGGTCAGCTTCACATCCTGCACATGCAGCTTCTGACGCGCTTCGAGATAGACATCACGATGGATGCCGCTCATGCGGAACATGTCCTGGTCCTCGATGTACGAGCCGTCGCTCCAACGATAGACCTCCACGCAGACAAGGTTCTCGGCACCCGTCTTGAGGTAACGCGTCACGTCGAACTCTGCATCCACGTTTGGACCTTGGGTGTAGCCCACCTTCTGTCCGTTGACCCAGACGTAGGCGGCACTGTAGATGCCGTTGAAGTGGAGGTAGATTTCCCTGCCGTTCCACTCAGCGGGCACCTTGATGGTGCGGCGATAGCTGCCTACGGCATTGGGCTCTTTCAGTACCGTGTAACCTTCCTGACCGCGAATGAGAGGCGGCTGGTTCTTGATGGGATAGGTAACATTGGTATAGATGGGTGTGCCGTAGCCCTGCATCTCCCAGCAGGAGGGCACGGGGATGGTCTTCCATGAAGAAGCGTCGAAATTGGTCTTGTAGAAGTCGATGGGACGGTCTTCGGGCTTGGGAACCCAATTGAACTGCCATTGGCCGTTGAGCATCAGGCGCAGGGAGCTGTTCGGCCAAAGCCAGGGCTTCTGGTAGGCAGCATCGGCCTTCATCTCCTTCTCGTTGGCATAGAGCAGCATAGTGGCACGACCGGACTCCTTGTTGATAACAAAGATGGTCTCGTTTTCCCAGTCGTTCTTTGACCTTGTAATGGAGCTTTGTGCCTCAACCTTGAGGTTGGTCTTTACCAGACGCCACTGGACGTAGTCGCTGCTGTTGGTACCCTTCATCTGCCAGACGTGTCCACCCGGCTGGCAAGTGTCGTTATAGCCAAGCTTCAATCCGCCTGCAGCACAGGTCAGAACGACGGTTTCCGTGCCAGTATTCTCGATGATCCACTGCTGGTTGGGATTTCTTGTCTCAAGTTGCCAGGTGAGCACCTCGCCCTCGGATGGGCCATGATTGCCGTTGTCGAGCGCTACTTCCCCACTGGGACTGTAGAAGCACCAGTATCCCTGGCGGTCGGCTTTCACGATTCGCCACACCTGTGTCTGGGCTTTCTTGTTGACGGGCGAGAAGGTGATGGTGCCATTCTGGTTGTCGAGGGCAAGTCCGTCGCCTATCTCGAGCCGGTAACCCTGATTGGGGTCATAATCCTGAGCCGTGAGGCATAGTGTGCCGAAGAGAAATGCTGCGAGCAACACTGAGAAGAGTCTTCTTGTCATAGTAGTAATGTTTTGGTTTTGCCTGCAAAGATACAAATAAATAGAGAATAAATAACATTTATTGGACAATAAAAAGCAAAAAAAGCCATTTGCTTCCATATTATAATATATTCTATATTGTCTATTATTTATTTTTTCGTACTTTTGCAGGGCAATGGAAGAGAAATCGTTGAAAGAACGGACAGCGGGCGGGATGCTATGGGGCGGAATGTCCAACGGACTGATGCAGCTGATAGGGGCTGTCTTTGGGTTGGTTCTGCTTCGCTATCTCGGGCCGGAGGACTACGGGAAGGTGGCGATGCTGAACATCTTCGCTGCTCTTGCCAGTGCCTTGCAGGAGAGCGGCTTCATTGCTGCCCTCTGCAATCGGAAGGAACCGACGCACGAGGAGTACAACGCCGTCTTCTGGTTCAACCTGTTGGTCAGCGCCTCGCTCTATATCATCCTGTGGTTCTGTGCTCCGCTCATTGCCGACTTCTATGGCGATGACGACCTCATTCCACTTGCCCGAGTGCTCTTCCTCGGCTTCCTCTTTTCTGGCCTCGGAACAGTACAGCGGGCTTATCTCTTCGGGCATCTGAAAGTCAAGCAGACAAGCATCTGCTCGCTGACGGCGATGCTTGTCTCAAGCGTCATCGGCGTAGTGATGGCAATCAAGGACTTTGACTCTTGGGCCATCGTGACGCAGGCCGTCAGCTTCGTCCTCATTACCCAAGTCATGGCGTGGTTCTTCTCGCCCTGGAGACCAAGCATACCTATAATTCATAATTATACTGGCGGCAGCAATTTCTTCACTCTTCACTCTTCACCCTTCACATTCTTGGCTCCAGCCTGGAAGATGTTTGGCTTCAGCGGCAAGTTGATGCTGACGAATATCGTGAATATCTGCAACCTGCATGCCTTCTCCGTCCTGCTTGGTAAGTGCTTCGACGAACATGCGGCTGGCGTCTATTCGCAGGCCAAAGGGTGGAACGACAAGGCCGCGAGCACCATCAACGGCATGGTGACGAGTGTGGCACAGCCAACCTTGGCGCAAGTGACAGACGACTTGGGACGTTATCGCCAGGTGTTCCGCAAGATGTTGCGCTTCATCTGTTTCGTCAGCTTCCCTGCAATGCTGGGACTGGGACTGGTGGCACAGGAGTTTATCCTGCTTGCCGGTGGCGAGAAGTGGCGCGAAAGCGGTCTCATTCTTTCCCTGCTTTGCATCCACGGAGCCTTCGTTCCCATCACCACGCTCTATAGCAACCTGACCATCAGCCGTGGCCATAGCGGAGTCAATATGGGCTGCACCATCGCGCAATGCCTGGCTGTCTGGGGCGGACTCTACCTGCTCTATCGGCTTTATCCTGACAGCATGATTCCGATGGTCATCTACTTCGTTGTGCTCAACATCGCCTGGCTCGTCATCTGGCAATGGTTCGCCTGGCGTCTGACGGGCATCACATTCATGGAGGCTTTGCGGGACATCATGCCGTTCCTCGTCTTCACCCTCGCTGTGCTTGGCGTGACCTGGTGGCTGACCTGCGGCATCACGAACCTGTGGCTGCTCCTCATCAGCCGTGTTCTCATCGCCGCTGCACTCTACGCCGGCATCATGTGGCTGAGCGGGGCTAAGATTATGAGGGAGACTATACATTATTTTATTAGGTGAAGCGTGGGCATATACTTCTACCATACCCAAGACACGGAGCGCATCGTCCGTGAATGGAAACAGGGAACCTTTCCGTCGCACTTCCTTTATGGCGCGCTGCAACTGGGCGAGTATGGCATTGATGTGGTATGGCATCACCAGAAGCATACCTACAAGCGACTTCGCGACATGATTGTCGCCACGTGGAAAGTCCTTTCCTGCCGCAAGCCTTACGATGTGCTTTACGCCACGCATACACTGGGCATTGAACCCATCATTCTGCTACGGGCATTGAGGCTATACCGCCATCCTATTGTCGTATGGCACCATCAGCCTATTGTCAAGGCAAAGAATCCTTTCCGCGAAACTTTGGCCCGTCTCTTCTATCGGGGCATGGACCACATGATATTCTTCTCGGAGAAACTCATGCAGGACAGTCTCCTTTCAAAGAAGGCCGACCCACGGCGCATGAGTATGGTACACTGGGGAGCAGATTTGGAGTACTATAGCCCCCTCCTTGCTCCCCCTTCGGGGGGGCTGCCCTTCATCTCCACCGGCAAGGAACTTCGTGACTATGAGACGTTGCTCAAGGCGTTCCAGGAGACGGGTCTGCCGCTGACACTCTATGTCGAGAAGAAACGCCAGGCATACTTCGAGGGACTCAACCTTCTTGGACCCAACGTCGATATTCACTATGGTGACCGTCCCATCCCGCATGAGATAGCGCTGATGGTAGCAAAGAGCCGATGCGTGTGTATCTGTTGCCAGAAGAGCAACTATACCGTAGGACTGACGACAGTTGTCGAGGCTCTTGCCCTGGGGCTCCCAATCCTATGTACACGTAATCCTCAGATGCCGATGGACATCGAGGCGGAAGGCTGCGGGTTCTGGCTCGAGCCGCAGGATGTCGAGGGTTGGAAGGAGAAGCTGCACTACATCGCCGACCACCCCGAGGAAGCCAAGGCAATGGGACAGCGAGGCCGTGTCCTTGCCGAACAGTACTACAACGTCAGACAATGCGGCAAGGAAGTAGCAAAACTTATAACTATGAACTATGGACTATGAACTGACGAAGCGTCTCTCCTGGCTGGATGCCTTGCGAGGCTTTACAATGATACTGGTGGTGGCCTATCACGTGGCCCAAGTTTCCTTCCAAGAGACCGAGAAGACGAGTGCCGCCCTGCCGTTCCTGGTGCTGATGCGTATGCCGCTCTTTTTCTTCGTGAGCGGTTTCCTTGCCTACAAAGCATCCTTTTCGTGGACCATCCCCAATGCCCTGAAGCTGACATGGAAGAAGTTCAAGGTGCAGGTCATCCCGACAGCGGTATTCCTGTGTCTCTTCGTGATATTCAGGATGAAGGGCGACTTCTTGGACGGCCTCCTGCGACTGTTGGCAAGTCCGACAAAGGGCGGCTACTGGTTCACCTGGGTCTTGCTGCAGATGTTCATTATATATTATATAATATGTTATGTGGGGAAAAGCCTCACCCCCAGCCCCTCTCCGAGGAGAGGGGTGTTGTTGCTCATCGCTTGGGCTGTCAGCGTCTTTGCCTATGAGACGCTCTATCTGCCGAAGGTCTTCACTTATCACAAGGATGTCTTCTTTGCCTACTCCAGCCTTATACAGACCATTCGCTACATGCAGTTCTTCCTGCTTGGCAACATCGTCCGCCGATACTGGACACAGGTTGAGCGGCTCTTCGATTCGGCATGGTTCTTCCCCTTCGTGGTAACACTGGCTGTTGTCTGCTGTGCCGATATCTTCCAGTTGCATACTCTAAGGACGGTCTGGACCAATCTGCCGCGCACCATAGCGATGTACAGCCTCCTACTGCTTGTCGTGATGTTCTTCCGGCATTATCAGACCTGGTTTGACGAGGGGAAAAGAGCCGGACGTTTCCTCAGCTTCATCGGCACACGGACGCTCGACATCTATCTCCTGCATTTCCTCCTGCTGCCCAAGATGCCGCAAGTAGGGGCATGGCTGAATGCCAACCAGCCGAACTTCCTGCTCTCCATCGTGCTCTCCGTCAGCGTAGCACTCGTGGTGATTGCCTTCTGCCTGTTGGCAAGCCAGCTGCTCCGCGTGAGTCCCTTCCTGCAGTTGTATCTGTTTGGAAAAGCCCCCTCCCCTACCCTTCCACGAGGAGGAGGGATGCTACTTCTCGTCGCGCTACTCTGCTTCGGCACACTCTCTGTGGATGCCAAGAAGAAAGAGAAATGCCACGTCGTGCGCATCGAGACGAGCATGGGCAACATCCGTGTGGCTCTTTCGGACGACACGCCTCTGCACAGCAAGAACTTCCTCAAGCTGGCCCGCGAGGGCTTCTATGACGGCACACTCTTCCACCGCTGCATAAAGGACTTCATGATACAGGGCGGCGACCCCGACAGCCGAGGTGCAGAGCCGGGCAAGTTGTTGGGCGAGGGCAACGTGGGCTACACCATCCCTGCGGAGTTCTGTCTGCCCTACTGGTACCATTGGCGGGGAGCGCTGGCTGCTGCCCGAGAGCCCGACGACGTCAATCCCGAGATGGAGAGCAGTGGCTGCCAGTTCTATATCGTCTATGGCAAGAAGCAGGCAGCTGCCGACATCCGCAAGGTACGTGCCATGCTCGAGGAAAAGGGCATCGAACTCACACCGCAGATGATAGACGACTACTACATGCGCGGCGGCACGCCTCACCTCGACGGACAGTACACCGTCTTTGGCGAAGTCATCGAGGGAATGGACGTGGTCAAGAGCATCCAACAGACGGAAACCGACGAGAACAACCGCCCCCTAAAGGACGTCGTCATCCTCCACATGGTAGTGGAACAGTAAAAAGGTTAGCGGGCTACGCTCTAAATGACAAATGATAAATGATAAATGAGCGAAAGAAATACTTTTTATTTTTTCATTCTTTCATTATTAATTTGTACCTTTGCACGCGAATTTAAAAAAACGTATCATAAACATGAACAAAAGAACCCTCTTGCTCCTTGTTTCTGGCACCCTGTTCCTGGCTTCTTGTATCCAGAAGGAACTGCCGAACACGGAGTGCGACATTGAGGCCATCTCGCTCCATGTGGACAGGCCTCTCGATTTCTTCTACCACGACTACGACACGATGCGGACAGTCCTCTCGACCGAGACCAACATCATCTTCAACGTCCGCAGCTATGCAGAAGTGCATAGCATCCCCACGACAATCCGCATAACGGAAGGTGCCACTGCCTACCTGTTGGCGGAGGACGGCACGTATGTGCCTTTCGTCAACGGCTCGTCCCTCGATTACACCGACGACAGGCTGCAGGAGTTCCGCATCGTCTCAGAGGACAAGGCGTGGAGTCGCGACTATATCGTTTACATTGCACACGACAAGCCCAGCGAGGGCAACCTTAACATCGGCTTCGAGAGATATTATCTGGATGCCACGGGCAAGTACTATATATGGGATGCTCCGGATATCTTCACTGACGGACAATGGAAGAACGGCAATCCGGGCTTCAAGATCAGTAAGTCGTCAGCCAAGCCCATGGATTATCCCTCGACACCCGTTGTTGGCGGAGGTCCCGACGGCAGCGACTGCGTCAAGCTCGAAACCTGCGACACCGGACCTTTCGGCAGGATGGTAGATATGCGCCTTGCATCGGGTTCCATGTTCAACGGCATCTTCGATGTCAGCAATGCCCTGAAGGATCCCCTCAAGGCCACGATGTTCGGCTCACCCTTCACCCACAAGCCCGTACAGCTGCGTATATGGGTCCGCTGGGAACCAGGTCCCACCTATCAGAACCGCGCCGGTAATCCCGTGGAAGGCATCATCGACGAGCCCGATGTCTATGTCGTGCTCTACCGCAACGAGGATGAATACGGAAACAAGGTGCAGCCCGACGGCAACGACATGCTGACCAATCCCTACATCGTCGGCAAGGGCCGTCTGCCGCACAACTTCGATGCCGAGGGCAAGGACCTGCCTGGCGACCATCCCATTCACGGGCTGACGAACGAATGGCAGGAAGTCATAATCCCCATAGAATACACCACCGAACTTGATGCCGAGCTCCTGAAGAACAAGGGCTACAGCATCATCATCAGCATAGCCAGCAGCTGGCAGGGCGGCTTCTTCGAGGGCGCCATCGGCAGCAAGCTCTTCATCGACAACCTGCAGATACTATGCGAATAACAGACAACAGACAATAGACAATGGACAACAGACAATGGATATGAAACACGCATTATATATTATTTTAGCAGCATTCTTTTCCCTCGCCACGTCGGCAAGCGCCCAACAAGAGGATAAATGGCAGAAATGGGGTCCCACAGCCGGCCAGAACGCTGGCGGCTTCATCGCACGTGCCGGCTACGTCATCGGCGGCACCACACCACTGCCCCTGCCCGCTGAGGTCCGGAAAATCAACGGCTTCAGCCCTCGCGGCGGCATCAGCATCGGCATCGACGGCTACCGCATGCTCAGCAAGCGCTGGGGACTCAGCCTCGGTGCACACTTCTTCTGGGAAGGCTTCCACACCGATGCCGACGTCAAGAACTATTACGTCTGGCTCGAGCAGGAGGGTGAAATCACCAAGGGCTACTTCACCGGCAGGAACATCACCACCACCGAGATGTGGGGCGTCACCATTCCCCTGATGGCCACTCTCCGCATGAGTCCGCGCTGGAACGTCAGCGTCGGACCGTACCTGAGCTACTATTTCAAGCAGACATTCGAAGGCGAGGTCCTCGACAACAGCAAGGGTCTGGGTTATCTGCGCGAGGATACTCCGACCGGCAGCAAGATACTCATGACGAGTGAGAACCCCACCTCCTATCCCGACGATTTCGCCGACAACATGCTCCCTGTCAACGTCGGCATGGAGTTCTGCTTCGACTGGAAAGCCATGCGCCACCTGAACGTCTTCGGTAAGCTCGACTGGGGCCTCACCGACATCTGGAGCGCCGACTTCGAGGCCATCTCCTTCCGCATGTACCCCATTTACGCCACCATCGGCATCGGGTACAGGTACTAAAAACAAAATTTGAGAATTAGAGAATAAGAAAATAAGAAAGGGGTGCGTATCCCTTTCTTATTTTCTTCATTCCTACATTTCTTATTATTTTAATACCTTCTTTCCATTCACGATGTTGATACCTCTCTGCATCTTCTGCAGGCGCTGACCTGCGAGATTGTAGATGGCCTCATTATCATTATGAATTATGAATTGTGTTCCGCCTGCGCCTGGGCTTTGCGAAGAACCAAGGCGCAATGTTAGTTGCGGAGTTGCCCCCTGAGAACAGCATCTTGATTGCAGCATCCAAAAGTATCGTCATTTAACTTCTTTAACTCCCTTAGCTTTGCCCGCTTACCATTCCTCGTCCCAAACGCCGCTACATTCGCGGGTGTAGGCCCCAGAGCTTGGGCATTCTGAATATTGCGTTCATGATGTTGCCTTATTTTAGGATGATGAATTAGTATAAAAACTCGGCCATGGTGTTGCTATAGACGCTGCCGAAGTGGGGGGCGTTATAGACCTTGACGTGGGAGCCGGTGGTGTGGGAGGCGAGGGTGTAGTAGAGGTCGCGCAGGGAGATGGCGGGGTTCTGGGCGATGGCCTCTTGGAAGCCTCGGGTGAAACCGTTGCTGAGATAGACACCGACATCCTCGCTCCACACGTCGGCGTGGCTGGTCTCGTAGGGGTTGGCGGCGGTGATGAAGAGTGTGCCGGGCAGATCCTCACAGGCTTCACCGAGTCCGCCGCTGTAGCAGGCCTCGACAGCCATGAGCAGTTTGCGGTGGGGGGTAGTCTCCAAAATCTGATTCATTTTCTGATAGGTCATCGACTGCTGTCCGCCGAAGTCGAGGGAGCCGGGCGATCCGTGGCTGCTCCAGAATACGAAGACATTGTCGTCGGCATCGGGATGGAGCACTTGCGGCAGATGGTCGGAGGCACGGCCTACGAGGATGGCACCGATGTCGTCGGGCGTGAGTGTGTTCAGACGATAGTCGATGGCAGTAGCATCATAGACGTTCGCCCCAGTGTCGCTGATGCGCAGTTCGCCAGGATGCGAGTTGTTGGCATGGCGGGCTACGTCGTCCTCGCAGATAAGCACGATGTGGTCATCCGCATAGCCGTGCTGCTTCAGCAACTGGTACATGGCGAAGACATCGCTCTGGAAGCGGTAGTTGGCCCAGCCCTTCGAAGCGGCGATGAGCAGCGCCCAGTGGTCATCGAGGGCGGGATAACTGAGGCCGCTGCCCTCGTCGGCACTGAAGGTCTGCATCTGCAAGGCCGTCCAGTCCCACATGTTCTTTGATGAGGTGGTGCGGCGAGAACCTTCCGTAGAGACATATTCCGTGGTGAGGTATTGTCCGTCGTAGAGCCGCCAGCGGCGGAAAGTGCTGCCACAGACGCTGGCGTGCGTCTTCTCATCGAACGTCCATGAACTGGAAACGCCATCGATGTCGGGTGTCCGTCCCTGAGAGAGCAGCTCAAAGTTCCGCGCCATGTCGGCAGGTAGCCACGAGCCGCCCTGTCCGTCGCGGCCATCCACGACGGCGAGGATGGCATCGTTGAGGCTGATACCCTTTTTCAAAGACAGCGTCGCGGCGTATGCGACAAGGCAAAGCCCGTCGTAGAACTGCGCCTCGCCATTTACCAAATCCTCCCCAAACCGCTGACGATAAGCCTGGTTGAAACCTGACTCCGGCGAGGCATACAGGTCCACGCCCTCGTAGTCTGCATTCTTCACCGCGGCTGCTATCTGCTGCGATACAAAGGCATCGCTGCATCGGATGTTCGGCGTATAGAGGTACCTGTTTTCGGGCACGGCGGCTTTCATCTTGCCAATCTCATCGTCGAGTGCCACTGTCATCTCGGGCGACGAGGGGTTGAAAAGCAGGTACTTGGCACTCAGATGCCAGTCGGTGCCGCAGAACTCATGTACATAGCGGCGCAGGTCGGCCTCACTCTTATACAGATAGACACCATTCACCGTCAGTCCGTACTCCTCGGCAATGAAGCCGAACCATTCGGCGTAGGCGTTGCGCGACTCGCCGTCGCCATCGTCGGCACAGAGCAGCATCACGGGCGACCGTTCGCTGTTGAACGTACTGGCCACGCCCGACAGCAGCACCTCCAACTGGGCGATGTCGCTCTCGCCCATGTTCCAGACGTATGGCACGGCGGCAAACTTGCGCTGGTATTCCACCTGTGTACACGATGGCGTAATCATCGGTTTGCCGTGCTTGTCCAATGCCTGTGCCATCTGCTCGGCCCGTGCCGACGTGGTGGGGCCGACGATGGCCACGACCGTCGTATCCTCGGCCACCTGCTGCATATACTCGGCGATGTCGCTGTCGTCCTGACTCTTGAAAGTCAGTTGCAGCTCCACCCTGTCCGTCATGCCGCGCTGAGCCTCGGCGATGTTCTCCAAGGCCAACCGTGCCGTGCGCTCCCACCGCGCCTGCTTGCCCTTCCCCATGATGACCGCCACCTTGTAGGTATGGGTGGTGACGGAGGACGTCGGTAGCGAGTCGTCGGAGGAACAAGCGGCCATCACCGCGCAAAGGCAAAGCCCAACTATGTACAGCCACTTTTCACTTTTCACTTTTACCTTTTCACTTCTCATATGCTTCCTCCTTTCTCATTGCTTCATCTTTATATTTCCCATACAGTCGCTGGAACGTGTCGGGGTCGGCATAGCGGTCATCCCAGATAGTCAGGTGCTCGATGAAGTTGGGCGTGACAACAATGTCGGCAGCGCCGTCCTTCATGCCGAACCGCTGGTGCTGCGGCCATTCGCGCCCAGAAAGCCAATCGTTCAGGTATTGCCGCAGCACGTCGCCGATGCGTATGACCATCGAGAAGGGTATACGCAGCGATTGTCCCGTCTGATCCACGTCCATACCCACCATCAGGGCTGTCGTAAACTCGTTGTCGTTCAGATAGCGCAGTACGCCGGCCTCCGAGCCGCCGAGCAGTGGGAAAATCAGCTCGTCGTAGATATCTGCCTTGTCAGCACGGCGGGATATGTAGCGGTAGGCCGAGTCGGGCATGGCAAAGCCCGCCTCGCTGTCGGCCAGATAATACACGGTGGTACGGCAGGGCCTTTCTTCATACTCTCCAGCGTATGCCGTGCGGGCATCCTGGAATCCGGCAATCGACTCCTCCAATGCCGGGTTGCCCTCCGTAGCGGCGAGTATCAGCGCATCGAAGCCCTGCGACATCGCCCC
Source organism: Bacteroidaceae bacterium (assembly GCA_024697945.1). Taxonomy (GTDB): domain Bacteria; phylum Bacteroidota; class Bacteroidia; order Bacteroidales; family Bacteroidaceae; genus Physcousia. The sequence goes on along the minus strand of JAILRU010000091.1, from coordinate 20,537 downwards.
GGCCAGCCAGCTCACGCCGTAGTGGCAGACGAGTACTGTCGATACGCCGTCAATTGCCGCCTCGCTCTCGAACAGCAGCACGCGGCTGCCGCTTTGAGGTGAGAAGTGAGAGGTAAGAGGTGGGAGACGCTGGGCCATCGCCTCATACGCCGAACTGCCCAATATCATCACCGCCGAGTCCTGCGCCGCGTTGTCCGTCAGCCACTGGCGGTACATAGTCTCAGCCTCGGCGGCGTCCTTGGGCTGCAGCATGTGCAGCCTCGTACCGGTTTGGTTGGCAAAGGCGAAGATGCCTTGCGCGGCGTTATCGTTATAGCCGTTGTCGCCCAGTCCGTTGGGCGTTGTCAACAGCGTCACCGTGGCCTGCCGCATGTTGCCCTCAGCCAGCCCCGTCGGATTATCATCATCGCTGCTACACGCAGCCAACGCCAGCACGCAGCATACCAAAACGAAATAAAACCATTGTCTCTCCATAAATTTCTTCATTAAAATTACTTGCGGAATTCCCGCCTAAGTCCCTGAACACGGTCTTGCTCTGTGAGCGGGTTATCTCACCTTATTCTCTCGACTACAAAAAGCGGGAGGCAGGACGCTATGCCTGCCCCTCCGCAGTTGCGGTCAAGGATATTGTAAGATGAATTAGTAAATGTCTTGCAGAAGTCGTACGGCGAAGCGGTGAGTCTCATCCCAACCGTAATCTATAGGTGCAAAGCCTCCTTCTCTTGTGATTTGAAAAACATCATCATAAGATTTGTTGGCATCGTTTTTCAGGCATCCATAGTAACATACAAATCCATCCATATTGAACTTGTTGGTATTATCAGCGTCCCAGCGACCATTTAATCTGAGATAGAATCCTAAAACGCCTCCTTTTTCATCCGGGTAAAATGCCACTGAGGTAGTAATGTTTGAAACATCGTTGGCGGTCAAAGTCTTCTGTATGTTTTGGAAATCTGTCTTAGAAGACACACGCCAGCCTTGCGGAGCAAAAGTACTGTTACGTGCTTCATTGAAGGAGTAGAACGCATCATTTCTGATATTGTTATTATTATCATTGTACTTGCAGTCGTGCCAGTCTCCGCGTATCGAACGGTTAGCCTGATAGTTGTCTCTCATCCAAATCTGGTTGAAGATTTTTACCACGGGATAGTCGTGTAAGTTATCTCTTCCAGGAGCGCTGATAATGTAAGGCTGCAAGGTGGCATCCACTGTTTCGAGGGCATGGATAATCGAGTCATTGTTGTTGTTGAAGAAGTTGGATCCACGCACATAGAGTTCGGTAATGGCACCCATCGGCTCGTTCACCAACGATACAACCGAGAGTCCGTCCTTCGACCAGCAGACTTTTGCGGGACGGTGGGTAGCATCGCCAGCGAAATAGCCAAGATTATACTTCACCTTGTTCGACAAAATGGGGTAGATGACGCGGACGCGCTGAGTCTTGTCGATGACGGGGACGAACTCATGGCAGATGCGGGCCACAGCCTGACCGCCGCGATAGTAGTCCTTGATGAGGCTTTGGTCCTGATTCCTACTTTCGCTGACAAAATCAGGGATGGAAGCCAAGTGGGTGGCATCGCCCATTTCGTACTCCATGCCGAGAGCCTTCGACATATCGGTCTCTATCTTGTCGCCATTGATGTAGGCTTTCAGGGCAGCATAGCGGGCCTTGCCGTCCACGCCATCCTCGGCCAATGTCAGCGACTGATCAACTAACTCATAGAGCGGTATCAGCTTTTCTCTGCCATAATCAAGGCCCACGAGCGTCTGGTTCTTGGCATCCTTCAGCGATTCTATCCATGCCGAGAAATTCGCGTTGTTGTCGCCGTTGGCAACCGCCAGTTTCACGACGGCATCCTTGCTGCCGCCTTGCACTTTCACGACGGTCTGTACGGCTTGGCTATTGCTTGCGTGAGACTGCTTGTAGTTGTCGGACACATTCATCGATGCCTGCACAAAGCTGTTCTTGTATGAGCAGTTGGCGAAGGCTTTCAGGTCGTAGCTACCCTCCACTTTCGAGATGTCCACCGTGGTGACATACTTCAAGCATCCGCCAAGACGAGCCGACATCACGAGATGGGTGCCATAGAATTGCACCAGTTTGGCCAGTCCCTCGTCTGTCGTGGGATAGGCGGTCGGAGCACTGTGGCGGCGTCCCTTGGTGGGCAGTCCGTTGATGTCATCGTATGCGGCGTCGGTCATATAGGTATTGATGATTTCGGTGGGACTCATTTCCATGTACGCGCTCTGCATGTCGGCTTCCACGTAGCTGATGGCATACTCGTTCTGCTGCTTCGAGAAATCCTTCATGTCGAAGGTGGCTCCAATCTCACCCTTGAATCCGCAGTACATACCACCGAAATTCGCGTCGGCCGACAGCTCGTTGCTCAGTTCGCTCACGCTGGAGCCGCTGTAGGTCTTGGCCACAAATGAAGCATCCATCGGGCCTACCACGACCTTGCCATCCGCGTAGGCTTGAGCATAATTGATGATGGGCGATATGGATACAGAATGTATTGAGGCACGCTCGTGGAGGGTGTTGTAGCCATAGCCCACGACATAGACGCGGTTGCCGAGTGCCAAGTCGACAGCGTTTTCACCATCATCGGCCATGCTTTTCTGCTGTAGCTTGATGACCTGGTTCTTGCTCTCGTCCTTGGGGAAGTCGATGAACATCTCGCCGCCACGACGCGTCTCCGATGGGTTGTCGATGACGCAGATCTTCACGGTCTGCGAGCCGGTGCCGTGGTCGGGCATGGCGTAGCAAATCTGGCCATCCTCGAAGTCGAACTCAATTTTCCACTCCGAGTCGCTCTTGATTTCAAACGGCAGCTCGTAGCTGTAACGCTCCAGCTGCATCAAGTTGGTTTCTTCAGGAATCACGACTTCGGCCTGAATGTCGTTGTCGTCGTCCGAGCAGGCGCTGAATGTCAGCGCTGTGATAGCCATAGCCATCAGATAGAAAATCTTTTTCATAATTTCTCTTTTGTTAAATGGTTATTAAATAGGGTTATTGAATAGGGTTATTTGTCCTTGAATTGTCTTTTCCACTGGCCCCACTTGGTCTTGTAGCCTGTGGCATACATCAACCTTATTATGCAAAATGTCGCCCCAGAGCTTGGGCATTCTGAATATTGCGTTCATCTCCTGGTCGCAGAAGGGTTAAGTTACTCTACGTTGGCAGGGAAAGTCCTTCTCCATACCTCGGTAACCTTCTTGTCGAAGAAGCCGGTCTTGGTGACGGTGACGATGACATCTACGGCCAGCACATCGTTGGCGTGCTCATCGGCGATTTGGTTGCAGGTGGTCGTGAGGTTCTGAGTGCTGGTCTCATTGTCCAGCCAGGGCTTCACGAACTCATCCTGATATTGCATTTCGAACACCGAGCTGACATGGGATATTTGAGTGCCTCCCGATGGCAAAGTGGTGACCGTGTGTTCGCCCACCAATGCCCTCAGAGTCTGGAGGCTGGCCTTGTAGGTCTCTTCGTCGAGTGTGGCTTTCTTGGCCTCCAATGCGGCGTAGGCTTCATCCCTGTTGGTGACGAAGGCGTAATAGACGTATGGCTTGGTGAGAGCCTGACCGAACTCGTAGGAGGCGATGACAGTCGATACATCCTCGCTTCCAACGGCGCTCGCGATGCGGATGAGGTCGAACTTGAGATAGACGCTCTGGATGTCGGTGTACTGATTCTTGACTTTATCGCAAGCGGATCTCATCTTACTGTCCTGGTTATCTTTATGGTATGTATAGACCTTTCCATCGGTACCGACGGCGCTGTTGAAAGCTGCTTGTAACTGTTGGTATTCGTCGAGGTAGTACCTTGCGACATCCACCGACTTCACTTCATACCTGTAGGTAACGGGGTGTTCCTCCTCGGAAGAGCAAGATGTGAACACTGTTGTCATTGCGCAGCAAAGGACGGCTGCAAGCGTCATCATAATCTTTTTCATTGTTTGTTTGTGTTAATTGATTGAAATCTATAAAGTTAAATGGGAAGTAAAATTATTTGATGATTTTGTTTCCGTTTACGATATTGATGCCTTTCTGCATCTTCTGCAGGCGCTGACCGGAGAGGTTATAAATGGTATCCTCATTCTTCATTCTTAATTCTTCATTTTGAATTGATTCAATGCCTGTGGTGTTGGAGGCGTCGATGGTGAAGCGGTAAACCATGGGACAGCAATAGCTGAGCAGCTCTTCGTTCGCTATCTCGGCGAGGCAGGAGTCGAAGTAATATTCACCCGGCTGGCCGACCTCAATCGGCATCTGGTAGGTGAAGGTGTAGTTGCCGGTGCCGATGTTGTCGGGCAGGGCGGCGAGGTATTCCTTAAGGCCAGTGTTTTCTTTGACGTTCTTCACTAGTTCGTCATTGAGGTAGTGGCGTACACGCAAGTAAAGATTGTCTGACGGAACCCAGTGCGACATTTTGACGCCGATGCGGTCAGCCAGCTCTACGTTCCAGTACCACTGGGCGCCGTCGCGCGAGAGGTAGCTCTTGTTCTCCACGTATGCATTGTAGTTGGTCAGCGTGTCGTTGTTGAGTTCGAGCGGCAAATCACCGATGAATCGGTTAGTGGTGTAGGCAGCGATGGCCACGGTGCCGCCGTATTCAGGAACGAAGCTAAAAGTGACGTCGGCCTCGCCACCTGCTGGGATGTAGGCGCCACATCGCATCACACTGCCCCGGGCCAAGTCGGGAGCGGTCTCATACTCCTCCGGCGTGATGTGACCGAGATAGTATGGGACGAGAGAGAGGTAGCTGACATAGTCCGTCGGTTCGTTGTTGCGGACGCGGATGGTGAGGTCGCTGCGCTCATCCAGTCGGCCGGTGCCCTTGGTGATGCCGATGCCAACGAGTTGCATGTCATAAACCTTCTGGTTCGAGCGCATGAAGAAGTGGCCCTCGTTGTCGCGCCCCACGGTCAGGTTCTGCTCCATCGGGGGGATAATCTGCCACTGCTCACCCGGGTGGCGGAAGCGCAGCATGGGGTAGAGGGTGACGTACTGTCCGGGGGCGAACATGGTTGAATCAATTTCCACTATGAAGTAGTTGTAGTCGAAAACCTTGCATGAGTAAACGATGCTGTCGTTCGGATCGGCCATGAACAAGGGGTGGAGATTGCCTTCGGAGTCGATGGTGCCTAAGGCGTTGTCGGCCACCTCGTTGTAGCTCTCATAGAACGTATAGTAAAACGCCGCCATGTTGTTATTGAATTGGATGGGGTCGTACTGGTAGAAACTGCTGCCGAAATCGTGGTGCATCAAAGGTTGCGGCTCCATGTGCGGGTCGGTGTAGATGATGGCACCCTCATTGATGCAATATCCGATGCCGCTGCTGCCGCTGCCCGATCCGGTATTGTTATATGGATTGAGCACGGCGAGCGCAAAGTAGCCGTCATCTGCACCGCTCCAGCCCCAGTTGATATGAAACAGGCCGTTGCCGTCGTAGCCGTCGCACACGAAGGCATGGCCACCGCCGGAGTCGTTTAGGCCGCAATAGACCATTGGACGTCCTGCAGCTAACTCGCTGTAGATAATTTCCTCCCACTCATCAATACCAGGGAAGCTCGCGTGCCTGATGTTTTGTGCAGCGTTGTAGTCGAAGTAGTTGGTGAGCGCTTTTGCAACATCGGTGCCGTTTGCACCGGAGCCGCCTAACTCGCGTGGGCCATACACCATCTTGACGGACTGTCCGCAGTAGCGCATAAGGGTTGCGACGGCCTTGTCCTGAGCCTCGGTGGTCTCCAAACGTATATAGTTTATCTCAGGGTCGTAGTAGCCATAGTCATCGGCCATGTTGTCCCAGTCGAACCATGTCGGAGGCAGGGCACCGATATGCCACGTGTATTTACCACCGTTGTATGGGATGTTACAGTCGTAGTCCGGCAGTCCGTTGGGCACCGTGTTGGGCCACTGCCAGTAGTTCATGACCTGCGCCATGGCCGTTGCGACGCAGCCCGCGTAGCACTGCTTGTTGCGTAGATTCGATTCCGGTCCTTGGTAGGTCGGAACTTGGTCCCAATAGGGTGCATTCTGATCCCAGTGGGTCTTGATGAGCGGCTCCACGGCCATGCGTTCGGCACGACGCGACTGACAGGCTGTGGTTGCGTCTTGTCCATACAACGTGACCGTCTGTTCGCCGTCGCGGAAGTCCCTGCGGTGGCCGAGCGTGGCGATGGCCTCGTCATACTGCTTCAGCCAGGCACGCATGTTCTCCGGCATCTGTTCCCAGTCGATGCTGCCCGTTGTGCTGTAACCGAGCACGGGCAGGGTGCGCTGGTCGCCCGAGGCGATGACGAAGCCACCGCCCTCGATGTTGAAGGCGTAAATCTTCTCGGCCTCCACGGGAGCGGCCTCAAGTTTCATGTTGCCACCATTGGCCGGTGCAGCCATGCGGCGGGCTTTGGCCGATGCCTTTCCACTATTCATATATTGCAGGGCGCGCTCCATCGCCTGCTGCTCTGTCAATTGTTGGGCGCAGAGCGTCACCCAGCAGCATAGGACGGCTGCCCACGTCATAAAAATCTTTTTCATCATAGTAATTGTGGATGTAGATGCCGCGAGGCAATTTTGAATTTTGAATTTTGAATTATCTACTTCTCCTTGTTATTTTTTCCCTTTCCAATTTCTCGTGCAGTTCCACGTTCTCGTCGATGAACTGCTTCAGGTGGGCATTCTGGTCGCTGATGCGCCACCGCTGGAAGACGATGACGGCCACCATGGCGAGGATTACCACCACGAAGGCGACGCCCAAGGCCACTGCTATAACAAATGATGTATCCATTTTGTCTGAATTTTGCCACAAAGGTACGGAGAGCCAGCAAAACGGAAGTATCATTTTAGGAAAAATATGTATCATATTTGGAAAAACTGCAGAAAGGGGACAAAAGACCGCCGCCGAGGCTCCTTTCGGGGTCTCGGCGGCGGTCATTCTTGAAGTCCTTTATTCTGTTGCTTTCGACTTGACGGCTTCTCGGTACTCGCTGCAAGTCATGCCATAGGCGTTGCGGAAGAGACGGGCGAGGGTGGCACGGTTGGGAATGCCCGATAGCTCACCGATAAGGCTGATGGAGTCGTCGGTGGTTCTCAGCAGATGGGTCACATACTCCAGACGGTGGCGAGTGATGAAGTCACCGACGGTCTCGCCGTCGGAACACTCGCGGATGGCCTGCTCCACATACTTGGCATTGGTGCCGAGAAGCCGTGCCAGCGTATCGCGGTTCAGTGCCTCGTTGGTGTAGGGTCGCTGTTCAGACATGATGGTGCAGAGGCGGCGGTAAAGCTGCTGCTCGGTGGTGAGTGTGGCCTCGGGTTCGGCATTCAACTGTTCAATGGCCTGCTGCTCTTTTCGCTCCTGCTTCTCAATCTCAGCCAGCAGGTGGCGGTTCTTCGCAGACAATACCTTATTATATATATGGGAGCGCCAAAGCTGCCAGGCTATGAGCAAGAGGATGACGACAAGGGCGACGGCGAAAAGGCGGTGCAGGGAGATGGTGAATCGCTGGTTCGCCAGTTGCATATCCTTCTCGTGCGTCTGGTAGATGACAGCCAACTCGGCCGCGTCGCTTTTCTTTTGGTGGACGAGGGCAGAGTCGATGTGGGCACAGATGCTGTCGGCCATGGCCAATGCCTTGTCGGTACGTCCGGCCTTGCGATAAACAAAATAGCGGGGGCTGAGGTAGGAGACGATGTTGTCGAATGTCGTTTCTGTTCCGATGGTGGTCAGGAAAGTGCTGTCGGACTGTTCATACCAGTAGGCGGCTTCGTCGTAGCGTCCGGCAGCCATCAGGTAGCCGGTGGCATCCAGCATGTTCTCCCCCAGAAAAATACGGCTGCGGGGAATGGCGGCATAGACGGTGGCTGCCTCACCCATGCGACCCGTAGCCTGCAGGTATCGGGCCTTGTACAAAGCTATGCTCCCTTTGTGTTCTTCAATCAGAGCGGAGTCGCCTATGCCGAACTTCTCACAGGCAAGGATTTCACACTCATAGCGGTCAAGCCATTTCTTTGCTTCATCATATTCACCAATTTCAAACAGCGAATAAAAGATGTTCGAGCACATGATGGCCAAATTGAAGTCTCCCTTTTCCTCGCCACCTAATACTGTCAACTCATTCTGATAGGCTTTGGCAAAGGTCTGTTTTGCCGCTTCGGGCATAGCAAGGTGCAACTGGCATTGTGCCATCAGAGAGAGCAGGCCCGTCCTGACCGTGGTGGGGAATTCTTTCTGGCCTTCGGCCTTGTCCAACATCTCGTTAACGACGGCCAGCGCTCCCTCCATGTCGTCACGCTGATAGAGCATACAGGCATAGCGGTAGCCCGCTTCAGCATAGATGTCCCAATCCTGTGATGGGTTATCCTTCAATATCTCGTAGGATTTCCGATAATACAGCTCCGCTATCCGCATCTGTCCGGCTCTGTCATATTCCATGGCATCATCGCGCCACGTAAGGGCAGTATATACCTTTTCGCTCATGGAACCGCCCGCCTTCTCGTCCGCGCAGCCCGCAGTCAGGGCCACCGCAGCACATAACAATATGATGTATGTCGCCTTCTTCATCTTTATGTTTGGCTAAAATCAGCGGCAAAGGTACGAATAAGCGAGCACAATACAAAAGAAAAAAGTTTTTTTCTTTTTATTGTCGAGCGAAAGTACTTTCGACGCATGTCAAAGTACAAAAAAAAGTGAAAAGCGAAAAATTATCAATTGTCAATTCTCCATTATCAATTTGAAGCTCCGCTTCCCTTACCATTCTTCGTCCCAGATGTTGCTGGATTCCTTCGTGCGGGCACTGCCGGTGCCGGCACCACCATAGTTGATGGCATCGCCGCCGTCGAGATTAGAACTCAGGGTTTGTATGCTCGAGCAAATAATGCCCTGGTGCTGCAACTTCACTGCCACTATTGTGGGCTGCTGATATACTTTCTTAATCATGATAAATCTGTTTTTTTAATGGATAAACAACCCTTTAAGGCTCCCTCCACCAAGGGAGGGATGCCTTTAGGGCAGGATAGTTTTACTTCACTACAACCTTTTGGCCGTTGATGATATAGATGCCCTTCTGGCTGGGCTTGCCACTGAACTTGCGGCCGTTCAGGTCGTACCAATCACCTTCATTATGAATTATGAATTGTGAATTATGAATTAAGCCGATTCCATCGGCATCATCGGAGGTTTCTCCGAAATTGAGTCGGAACTCCTTGACTGTGGCGCTGGGGTCGGTGAGCTGGAAGTAAGCTCTGAAGGCGCCGATGCGCGCGCCGATGCCCGGGTAGTAGAGTGTGTTGTTCTCGCCCAGGAAGAGGATGCTCTGGTCGGTGGCATCGAAGGTGCGGTTGTCGTAATTGCCGACGAAGCTTACTGTGCCGTCGGCACTGGTGACCGTCTTGCTGACAAGGGCATCGTCGCTGCTGGTGTCGATGGTCACGTCAGTGAACGTTGGGCTTTCGATGTACGGGTTATCTGTGTCCTTCTCCCACTTGATGAGATACGGCGTACCAGGATAGATTTCATCGGAATTATAAAAGTAGAGGCGGAGCGTTCCTGTTGACTCTTCGAAGCCGGTACGGTAAATGTAGCCCTCCTCTGTGTCTATCTCTTCATCCCAGCGAGTCTCGCCGCTTGCATTGTAGGTAAACGATGTTTCAAGACCTTGAATTTCGGGGTATCCTAGGTTGGTAATTATTTCGTATGCTCCAAGCAGGAACGGCAGACAGATGGTGTTCCAGTCGCCGTCCTTCCACAGCTTGCGCCCTGTCAGCTGGACGTTCGTCGTCACGCCGTCCCACGCTGCCACTGTTGCGCTGTTGTCCTGGCCATCGGGCAACTCGAGCACGAAGTCCTCGGGCATCTTCGTCCATACGAAGGTCGCCGTGGTCGGCTGTGCAGGCAGCGTCGCCCAGGTCCATCCGTCGTACTGATCTGTGCCTGAGACAACGGTCTTGTCCCCAAGGAGCTGCCAGCCGCTGTTGTGATATTCCCCGTTGTAATAACCGGAGTAATAGCCCTTGTTGAGATACATCGACGCAGTCACGCCCATGCCGGCAGGCAGCGTCAGCTTGCACACGCCAGTATTTGTACCCGAACAAGTGAACATCTCCGTCATGCTGGCGCTAGTGTTCATGTTGATGCCCGACAGGTCGATCTCCCGGAGGCTTTTACAATCCTTGAACATTTCTGACATATACTCCACCTGCTGCAAGTTCCAGCCCTTTATGTTCAGTTTGCTAAGGCTGGTACACCCGGAAAACATACTCGTCGTGTGGGTCATGGCTGCAGTATTCACCTTGCTCAGGTCTATCTCCGTGCAGTTGCTGAAGTTCAGGAACATGCTGGAACAGACCCCGGTGAAGCGCACGCCATCGGCGGCCGTTACCTTCAGCACAGCGCTCCTGTCTCCTGTCACGTCCGTGCCGAAGGCGTCGTTTCCATAGTTATTGAAATCTCCCAAGAGCAGGCGCAGCTCGCCATTTGCGAAGCTGTACTTCTTATTGAACGTCACGGTGACGGTCACGGGGCGATATTGTGAGAATTTGGAATTTAGATAGTGTAGGACAACATCCGATTCATCTGCGATATGGCATAGAGCGGACAAATCTGTATGTGACGAACGGCTCCGCTGACCTCCGGGTCTTGATAGTCGAAGGCACCAAAGTTTTCCAGCGAGCAGCGGATGGCGTTCGTGAGTTTCCTTTCGCGCATAAAGATCCAGAGGCTCTTCATGCCTCCCTGCTTTTCGGCTTTCACTTCGATAGGCAGTACCGTCTGACGATAGCTGGAGAGGTAATCCACTTCGGCCTGTGCGTTCTTTGCCTGGCGCTGCCAGTAGTATATCTCGTGGCGGATATTGGGCGTGCGGTAGTGCAGCAGTTCGAGTCCGGCCAGCATCTCGGCCATCGGTCCCTTGTTAACCAGGTCGGTGACATCGCTCGTCAGTATCTGTTCGGTAAGTTCCGATATATCCCCTGTGGTCATATTCAACAGGCGCAGCATCAGACCCGTGTCGAGCAGCAGCATTTTCTGATATGCCTTGTCTGCCTCGCTCCCCAGTGGCAATCCGTTGCCGTTGGTATGAGTCACGGGTATCACTATTCCTGCCTTGGTAAGCATATCCAGTGCCTTCTTTACCTCGGATGCCTTGTAGTTACCTTCCACAGCAGAAAAGACGAACTTGTCCGTAACCTGCACAGCTACACTTCGCATGGTGTAGCGAAGCAACGTGGAGTCGATCTTCTTGCGGTATTTCGGGAAATCATCTTCGTAGGTCACGACAATATCATCCTGTATCTCCTGGCAGGCCAGATAGTCGTGCGTCTCCACCCATTTAGCCACAGCCTCGGGCATACCGCCGACAAGCATGAAGGTCCTTGTGAGCCCCACCAGCTTCTCATAGAGGGGTTTGGGGAGTGGCTGGGATGAAGAGGCACCGTTTCGGGCTTCCATCAACAACTGTTCGCCGTTAGCAATAAGAAATTCGTCGAAGGTCATCGGGAACATGAACATGGAATGGATGCGCCCCACGCCGAACGATGACAGGTCTTCAAGGGCAAACTCCAGCAGCGAGCCGGCAGCAACCACATGCAGTTCGGGCAGATCTTCCTTGAAGAACCAAAGCGACATGATGGATTCTGGGCAGGCCTGCACCTCGTCCAAGAAAAGCAACGTCTTGCCTGGCACAATGCGCTTCCCAGCCATAGCGGCTATCTGTGAGACAATCTTCTCTACGTCAATGTCCTTCACCTGAAACAGCGGGATGTACGACGTCTGTTTCTCGAAGTTAATCTCCACATAGCTCTCGAAACCCTCTGCCAGATGACGCACGGCTGTCGATTTGCCCACCTGACGTGCGCCACGGAGTAGCAGTGGCTTGTGCGTTTCACGTGAAGCCCATTCCGACAGGTAACTATCTATGAATCTTGGATAATACATCTTTCACTTATTTTGTTTTATCGGCTGCAAAGATATACAAAAGATATTTTCCAAACAAATAATTTGATGAATTATTACAAAATCCAAGGAAATAAATCGCCAAAAGCAGACAAAATCCAAAGAAATCTTTACTTAGTCACTACTTTTTTACCGCCAACGATGTAAATGCCAGTACCCAGTGGGTCTTGACGAGCGGCTCGACGGCCTTGCGTTCGGCACGACGCGACTGACAGGCTGTGGTTGCATCTTGTCCATACAACGTGACGGTCTGTTCGCCGTCGCGGAAGTCCCTGCGGTGGCCGAGCGTGGCGATGGCCTCGTCATACTGCTTCAGCCATGAGAATCTTTTTCATTGTCTATTCCTGTTTGTCTTGTTCCAAGGTGCCGGGAACGTAATTGAAGTCGGAAAGGCCTACGGGGAAGGGCTCCTGCTCGTTCAGCAGCATCCAGCGGCTCCAGCCCGTGGCTTTGTCGAAGGCCAGTTGGCAGTAAGTGGATTCCAACGTGCCGCCCCAAGGTGAGCGCGGATGGTATTCGTTGTCGTAGAAGCACGACCTCGAGCCGTCAGCTTCAAATTGGAGGAAGAAGTCTAACTCAAGGTTATCAAGGTCGCCATTATAGGTGTAGCGGCGGTAGTGTCCCTTGGTGCCGAGCAAGATGCTGGCATCCACGCTGTTTCCCCTCTCCTGCAGGAAGTTACTTGTCTGCTTGCTCACGACGGTAGCCCAGAAGGATGCATCCAACTCATTGAAGAAGTCCTCGCCGAGCACTTCAGGAGCCACTCTGTACATTTGTTTGTAGTAGTGCACGATGTCGTATGAAGGATTATCATTAATGATGCGGAAGGTGTACTTGGTGACAGAATCGATTTTCTGCTTCAGTGCCTCGCCGCTCTGATAGGCTGCGATGATTTTGTCGGTGAAGGCGCGCCACTTCTGTCCGAAGGCATCGAGTTTGGCGGTGCGGATGACACTCATGTCGTGGTAGTCGTAACGCCCCTCATACCTCTCGTCCCAGAAGGCGACAGTCTGCCGGTTGTACTCTTTGAGTGCAGCCTCGATGTCGGTGGGATGGGCGGCCAGTTGGTCAACCAGGAAGTCGTAGTGACCACCGTAGCCTGGCACGATGAAGGTGGAGAGCACGAGGTAGTCGGCTAAGTCCTTCAACTCGAACTGGTACTCTACGCAGTTCATCAGGCAGGCATCCAAGTAGATGGTCTGCATCCTGGCATTGGCAGCAGCAATGGCGCGCTTGAGGCTCTTGGCGGTGAAGTGTTTAGCTGCTTTGCCGTCATCGAAGATGATGCCACGGGTCTCGCCTGTCTCGGGCAACTCGCCGTCGGGCATGTAGCCACTGCCGTGGTCGGAGAGGATGAGCAGATAGTTCTTGGCGGGACATGCCTTGGTAGCCCAGTTGATGAAGTTGGTCAGCGAGTCGGGACAGGTGCAGTCGGCGTTCGTCTCACCGTATATAGAGTTTGCAAATGTCTGATATGCTTTCGTTTCGGGATCCGTCTGGTCGGCTTCAACCACGAAGCGGACGGTCTTGCTGTCATATTTCTGTGCAAATGGTTCATTTACGCCAACTTCTATCATGTTTTCAACGGTCGAGAATTTATACTGCGCCGCGATGCTCACGCGTTCATAACTCTCTGCCTTGCCCTGGAAGAACTGAATCATGTTTTGTACGATTGCCCTGTCGAGGGTTGAACCGCCTGCGCCGTAGAATAGAATGGCATAGTCGGCCTTAGGTGTCGGCGCCGGCTCGATGTTGTAGGTATAGACCGTCTTGCTGGTCGTGACGTTCTTCACCGTTATAATGGCCGTGCCGCCCCTGAGGGTGGCTACCTTCTTCTCAGCCTCCTGACATGCCTCAAGCACCTTCTGGTCGCACTCGGCCAGCGTGCCTTGCAGTGTGAACGTTTCCGTCGTCACACCGATTGCTGTCATGTATGCACCCATAACAGCGGCTTGCCACTCATTATAATTCATGCCATCATCTGTCCAAGAGTATCCACCAAAGTTCATCGAGATGTTGTAGGTGTATTCCTTGGGTTCGTTTTCATCGTCTTCGCTACAAGCGGTGAAGACTGTCATTGTCACCCAGCAGCAAAGGACGGCTGCTATCGTCATGAGAATCTTTTTCATTTTGTCTTGTTATAGTTAAGTTATTATTATTTGTCGATACTTATTACCTGTAACTGCTGTCCGGCTTCGATGGCGGCCTTGATGTCCTTGCCGCCGCTCTGCACCTTGCAGAGGCTGATTTCGTCACCCTCGACGGCCTCAATCTTCAGCTTGCCAATCTGCGTCTTGGCCTCCTTTCCGGCCACGGTCTTGACTTTGAAAACACCCATGTGAAGGCCAACGAAGGCTCCCTCGCTGCTGCCCAAGTCGATATAAACCTCTTTCTGTTTGTCTTTCTTGGCGGTGGAACCTTCTACGATGTTTGCCTGTAAGGGTTTGAACGTATTGAGCCAGGCGGTGATGCGGTTCGATAGTTTGCCGAGGGCGTCACGGATGGCCTGGTCGGAGGTGGAGAACGATGAGACGGTTGTGCCCTGTCCCTTGAACGAGGTATTGAGAATAACTTCGCCAGTCTTGGCATCCTTCAGCGTGAGCATGGCCTCGGCAATGCCGGTATAATAGGTTGAGAACTGGGTCTTGCCTTTTGTGTCCTTCCACGTTTGGGTGTTCGACTTTGCCTGTATGTTGGTGATGATGGCATCGGCCACGATGTTGCCTTCTTCGGCGAGGTCACCCGTCTGAAGCCCATCGTTGTAACGGAAACGGTAGGCACCCGAGAGTCCCTTGATGATGGCGTTCTTCACATCCGCCTCGTATTTGGTGGCCTGCACGGAGGTCTGACCGGTCAACGCACCGGTGAGAATCTTGCCGACGGCCTCGCCTGCCGACATTTTCTCGTCGTGGTGGGCATATTGCACGTCTCCCAGCGTGATGTCAGATGTCTGGTTCCTGCCTTCCTGAGCCGAAGCGATTGTGATGCAGCAAAGGACGGCTGCTGCAGCCATGAGAATCTTTTTCATAAGTTGTTTATATTAATATTGATGTTTAAATATTAGGACAGTTTCAGGCACATCAGCGTCAGGTCGTCGTTGGGTTCGGCACCATCCCTGTGCTGCTTTACAGCCTTCTTCAGCATCTCGATGACTTCGTGGGAATTGAGGTTGCAGGCCATCAGTTCCAGGAGACGTTTGTCTCCAAGCAGCTCATGCTGCCGGTTCTCAGCCTCGTTCAGTCCGTCGGTATAGATGAGCAACTGACGGCCACGGATGTCGGAGACGGTCTCGCCAGTGAAGGGGATGCCACCCATGAGGCCGAGCGGCTGGTTGACATGCTTTATTTCAAGGAAAGCGGCAACCTGCTTGTCATCAACAAGGATTGGCGGATTGTGTCCGCAGTTGCAGAAGTCAAGGCAGGCCGTGTCGAGGTGGAGAAGTCCGATGAACATGGTCACAAACATACAACTGTCATTGCCATCGACCAACTCGTCATTCATGCGCACAGCGATTTCGGAAGGAGCCATGTCCTCGGAAGCGAGGGTTCGGAAGAGCCTTGAGCTCTGTGCCATGAAGAGGGAGGCAGGCACGCCCTTGCCCGAGACGTCGCCCACACAGAAGTAAAGGCGGTCGCCGTGGAGGACATAGCCGTAGAGGTCGCCGCCCACCTCCTTGGCAGGAACCATCGAGGCGAACATATCAAGTCCTTCGCGCTCAGGGAAGACGCCTGGCACCATCGACATCTGGATGTTACGGGCGATGCGCAGCTCCGATTCGATGCGCTCCTTGGCGGTTGTGGTCTCCTCCAACTGGTCGTAGGCCTCCTGCAACTTCACGTGAGCGGCTTCGAGCCGTTTTCCGACCCGGCGTCTGTACCAGGTATATATAATAAAGAACGTGGTGATGAGTCCCATGGCCGCGAGTGTGCCTAACCAGCGTTCGTGTGAGAGTTCCACCTTTTGACGGGCAATCTCCATCTCCTTACCCTGCGTGTCGTAGATGGTGGCCATCTCTGCCATCTGATTGCGTTTCTGCCGGATATAGGTAGAGTCGAATATCTCTGAGATTTGTTTAGCCACGAAAAGGGCAGAGTCCATACGCCCGGCATTGTAGTTGGCACGGAACTTGGGCATATAGTAGGAATAGATTTCCTCCATAAAGACTTCCGAAACGCAGTTGCCGATGAACCAATCCAGTGCCCGATAGTTGTCTGCGGCATCTTCCCAACGCTCAGCAGGCATCAGGTAGTCGTTGCTCTGCGTAAGGCCGACGATATCGTAAGCACATCTGTATTTCCTGAACTCCGCATATTCTGCGGCGGCAGAATCCTTCAGTCCCAAACTCCACGTCTTGATGGCGCGGTCCAAATGAGCATAGCCGTCGTAGATGGACCATACGGGGTCATCAGGGTGACGCCGCTTATAAAGACGTCCGATGGAGTCGTTGAAGTCCAACCATTCTCGAGTCTTCTCCCAATCCTTCACCCGGACGTAGGCATCCTTGATGCGGGCATAGGAATTGATGAACAGCCGATGGATGCCCGGTGTGGAGTCCTTGGCGAGCACATCCCAACAGTATGCGCGGGACTTCTTGCCGGCCTCAATGGCCTTGGCGGGCTGATCCAGTTTCACGTAGCAACAGCACAACAGCGAATAGAGGTGGGTCTGGTCTGTGGGACTGTTGCCGAGCGAGTCCGATGTGGTGAGCAGAGGTACTGCCACACGGAGGAAGCCCTCGTAGTTGTGCCCCATATACAGAAAATAGGCGAGATGATTGCCACAATAGTTGTAATACCACTTCAGGTGGTCTTCTGGTTGGGCGAGACTATATGCACGGGTGAATAACTTTTCAGCCACGATATCGTAATCGGTGCGCCGGCATAAAGTCTCGTAACGGATGGCGCGGAACACCGCAGCAGCCATCGTACTGAGGTCGCCGGTCTTCTCCAGGCTGTCGATGAGGAACGCAGTGCGGACAGAATCCCTCGCCATGAGACCTTGGTTGATAATAATGGAGTCTGTGTGGCTGTAGCCGGTGCTTGAATGGTCTGTCAGTCCTTTATTCTCCCACTTCCCGCAAGCGAAGAAGGAGAAGAACAAGGCCGCGACGGCCAGTAATTTGTATTTAACATCCATAATTATTTCTTTTCCTTGACTTCGTCGAGCTACTTCTGCGCTCGACAATAAAAAAGTTTTATTTTGTATTGTGCTCGCTTATTCGTACCTTCTTTGCCTTTTTCAGGTAGCTGTGGTATGCCTCCACCATCTTCTGGCGTTGTTCGGGCGTGACAGTTATCAGTCGGGTATTGGCGTTTTCCTGCGGCACAACGCCGTCTTTGTTGCAAAAGAAGCTAAATTCCAATTTGCCATGCAGATCGTCATGGACAACACCGTCCTCGCCATAGGCCAATTTGAGCATTTTCTCCTTTTCGTCCTCGTCAGCTGTCATAAAGCTTGTCCACCCCATAAACGGCTTTTCTATGTTCCAGTCTCCCAATGCAATAAATATGTACTTCTTGCCGTCCAACGTCAGTTCCAGCAGCTTATCTCCAAACAAAGACTTGCTTAGTTCTATTACATTGTCGAACAACATAGCGGTCATCATATCTGTATGTTCAATGCCTGGCAGCCCCATTTGGGCAATCCTTTCGCGCAAATCCATCATGTTCATTAGGGCTTTCAGGTTGTCTTCTTTAATCATATTGTACATGGCGCCATACACATCGCACATATTCAGGACGTCGTCTTTAATATCCACGCCCACTTTCTGGGCATGCTTCATCTCGTCGATATAGAACAGGCTTTTATCTATGTCTTTCTTGTCGGCAGCTGCTGTCAACAGCATCATGCAGGACTCCTGAATCACCGAGTCAGGTATTTCCTTGTTGATGTCGTAGTTGATGGCCAGATGGTAGATGCGTTCATAGTAACTTGCGCCCCTATGCATGTTGTAGAAGCCACCATCCTTGTCGAGCAGGACGTGTGCTATCTCCAGCTGAGCTTTCCAGTCGGTGGGGTTCTCGTCGGCCTCCTTGGACAGCCGGAGGTACTTTTCTGAGCTGCTCTCAGTCTCTGTCGTCTGAGCATTAACACTAATGAAGCAGCAAAGGACGGCTGCCCACGTCATAAGAATCTTTTTCATCATAGTAATTGTGGATTTAGATGCCGCGAGGCAATTTTGAATTTTGAATTTTGAATTATGAATTATCTACTTCTCCTTGTCATTTTTACCTTATTCAATTCCTCGTGCAGTTCGATGTTCTCGTCGATGAACTGCTTCAGGTGGACATTTTGGTCGCTGATGCGCCACCGCTGGAAGACGATGACGGCCACCATGGCGAGGATTACCACCACGAAGGCGACGCCCAATGCCACTGCTATAACAAATGATGTTTCCATTTTGTCTGAATTTTGCCGCAAGGACGGTGCAAACCGAATGCAGAGAGCTCGCTCTTTGCTGAGGCGCAGCCCGTTGGCTTTGCCCACGTCCGGTGCGACTTGGCCAATCATGCAAGCATGTTGGCGCTCGCTGCTTCGTCCGTTCTCGCCATCGATTGTTAAATCGGGGGCAAAGGTACGAAGAGCCGGCAAAACGGATGTATCATTTTAGGAAAAATATGTATCATATCTGGAAAAACTGCAGAAAGGGGACAAAAGACCTTTATTCTGTTGCTCACTGGTAGTACCCGATTCTGATGTCGTGGCGGGGCTGGGCGTAGGGGTTCCACGAGATATGGAGCCAGCCGGGGCCGGTGAGGAGCTGGTCGGTGTGCGGGTTCATCCTGAGGAACGCGATGAGGAGATGGAATTGCCTGGGGTCGCTTGTGCGGATGTCGGCAGCCTGGCCGGTGAGGTGCTGGGAGCCCCTGACACCGCCGACCATCCTGTTCACCTCGGCGTTCCTGAAGCCCGAGTTAACGATGATGGGCCCCACATGCTGTCTGGCAGGTTCCAATAGGTTGAGACACCCGTAGGTCAGGTTGTCAACGTCGCGTACCGTTGGGATGTTCCCTGGGTGTTTCTGTAGGTTGAGGAATTCGCTCAGGCGGAAGTGCGCCGAGAGCTGGATATCTTGGAAGTTGTCTTTCATAGATCCCTCCTTTCGTTTTTGTCAAGTATCTTTTTTGCGATGAGACGGATATACTGGTCGAGGCCGAAGATGGAACCAGCCAGCAGGAACGACTGCGCCACGTAGTAGAGCAGTCCGGGAGCCACGTCGTCGATGCTGACGACCTGGTAGGTAACCAGAGCGATGCTGCTGACGATGAGCAGCACCGCACTGGCATACTGAGAGGTTTTGAAGCAAGTGTTTTTCATGGTAATCACACATTTTACATCATACATCCTACATCATCATAGCTTCCCCTGTGGCGCCAAGGATGGCAGCGATGATGTAACCGATAATCTGAAGAATTCTCTTAAGTGTCTTGTTCATGGCTTTGTACGTTTAAATTGTTAATAATTAAGGTTTAATAAGGTGTTTCTCATGGTATTAGGTTCATTCCTAAATCCTATGCAAAGGTACGAAAAAATATCGAAATATGCAAGCATTTTGAACATTATTTTGTAAAGAAAAGTGTTAAAATTTTATAAGCATTGGCATGGGCAAAGGTCCCATTTGCAATCAAATGCTATTATATGTTAAAGCGGGGGTGCATATATTAAAATTAGTTAAAGAAATGAAGGTTTCCGCACAAAGTTTGCATTAGTTTTTTAGTAAACCAATAAATTGTTGTACCTTTGCCAAGATATTCGCACACCAAGGGGGAGAAAACTGAAAAAAGGCGAATGATGAGGGATATGTTGAGACCAAGATGTGACCATAACAAGTACGCGGGAATCGGCTCGGCTGCTTTGGGCAGACGGGCCAGCGAAGTCGTGCTACAGAGTCTTGGAATCAACGGCGGCGGCGAAATAATTGCTTTTACTTACAGTCTGTCTTGCGACAAAACAATTATTTCTTTTAAAAACACGCTTCAACCCAAATCCATTATTCACCATGCAGAACCTGCAGCTTTGTCGAACCTGTCCCCACAAGGGGTGCTCCATCGCCCACAAGGTGATGGAAGACACTGTTGCGTTCTATCTGGAGAATGGCGGGCCTGACGTAGCCAAGGCGAATATTGAAATCCTTTCCAATGTGCTGAAGTTCTATGGCGGCGAGTGCAAGGCTGCCTATTGTGGCGCAATGGGCAAAATCAAGCAGACAGAGAAAGCCGAGCAGGAGCAGGCCGAGAAGCGCAGGCAGGAGCAGTTCCAGCAGATGCTGTCGGCGTTCAGTTCCATCAAGACAGAGTCCTCGCTCAGGTCGCCAATCTCCAACAAGACGGCAAAGCAAGGTGACGGCCCGCTGCCTGCGAAGCTCAGCACAGAGAAGGCCATGCTCATGTGGCAGCGTCTGCAGCAGGCTGGCATGATAGACGACCACTACCAGCCCGTCGGACTTTCGAGGGCCCAGATGGCAGTGATAGCCGATGAGATGATGGCGTTGCTTTCCGACGAGAACGAAAAGCTGGCAGGAATCAGCAACAGATGGACCTGGTTCCAGACGCTTTGGGGCAAGAAAAACCTAAGAATCGACCATTAT
>JAILRU010000051.1 GCA_024697945.1 Bacteroidaceae bacterium | reverse complement strand
CATGGAAAACGGGGAGTGGGAAATGGGAAGATCATTGTCCGAACGACTCAAAACACTTTCTGCCTTTGTCACACGCTTTGCTGAGGTGGTGAAGATTCCACAGCCCCAACTCCAGCTTTGCGACCTCAGCGAGGAAGTGGAAACATGTCGCCCATTCCTCGAAAACCTCTGCCTGACAGCGCATGTGCATCTGGATTTACAGCTTTCCGACGAGGCTATCCCTGTACATCTCGATACCACTCTCTTTGGGCAGGTGCTGGTGAATATCGTGAAGAACTCTATTGAAAGTATCAAGGAGTCAAATAATACCAAGGGAAATGTTTCTATCTCTGTGACACCAAACAAACTTACTGTCACAGACAATGGGCGCGGCATTTCGCCTGAGGTCGCAAAGGGGCTATTCACACCCTTCTTCTCCACAAAACCACAAGGTCAGGGCATAGGACTCCTGCTTATTCGTGACATCCTCACTGCCCACCACTGCACGTTCAGCCTCCTTACTGACCCCACAGACCACCTCACACGCTTCACCATCCAATTCCCAGTTTGAAACAAACTGATAATTGAAACTTACGAGTGTCCAACAGGAAGGTTTTTGTCTCCCATATATTTTTTTGCGATTTTAATGTCACAATGTCACACTTATTGATTTACAGAGCGTTGTGGTGTGACATTGTGACATTAAATTGCGAATTTGGCACTAAAAGTATGAAAAAACTATCCTTTTTCGAAAAAACACCATTGAGAAGCAGATTTTTTTACTGTGCGTAGGAAAACTTTTTCCTCCGAAGAGAAAAAATAATTCTCGTGCGTAGTAATAATAAAAGTGCATGTTCCATCATGCAAAAGGAGCACGTTTAGCGAGAAGAAAGAGGCATCTAAATGGGGATAAAGACCTATCTGAATAGGGATAAGAAACTATGTTCTCAGGGAGGATTAACTATGTTCTGTGGTTTTGTAGCGGCCGCCGAAAACATTTTTAGCGGCCGCTGAAAATATCCGCAGCGGCCGCCGAAAAGAATTGCGGCGCCCGCTGAAAACCTATTTTTGTCTTGCAGAGCATTGCGGTGTGACATTTTTATATGACTTTTTGATTTTTTGATTTTGAATTATGAATTAAAAGTCGTAACTTTGCACTTAAAATAAAAGAATGAAAGAATGAGAATACTTGTGACTGTGGCGTTGTTGACGCTCTTTTGTGTGCCGGCTATGGCTCAGGAAGCTAACTACGATGAGGCGAAGGTACCTGCCTTCACGCCTGCAGACCCATTGGTTTGTGCGGATGGCAAACATGTGAACACCATCAAGGAATGGGAACGGAAACGCCGTCCGGAACTACTTGGGCTGTTGGCAGAGCAGGAATATGGTCGTACGCCAAAAGGTAGGGTAAAGACTTCCTATGAATTGGTTCAGGAGAACCCACAGGCCTTGGGAGGTCTGGCCACTTCGCAGCAGGTGATGCTGACTTTCAAGGGACAGGGTCAAGAACGCAAGGCACTCCTGATTGCCTTCATTCCCAACCAACGCAAGGGACGTGTCCCCGTCTTCATCGGGTATAACTTCATGGGAAACCATAGTATCACCTCAGACTCCACGATACTCTACTCGCCTTATTTTGAGCAGATTGCAGACAAGGAGAGTCCTGTCTTGAAAAGGGGCATCCAGTCTTCCCGCTGGCCCTTGGAGGACATTGTGCGCAGGGGCTATGCCGTCGTCACGATGTGCTATCAAGACATCTTCCCAGACAGGGCTGACGGCACGTCTGAGAGCATCATCCCGCTCTTCCCAGAGAATCAGGACGGCGATTCGCGTTGGCAGGCTTTGGGAGCCTGGGCTTGGGGCAGTAGTCGTATTGCCGACTGGGTGCAGCGCCAGCCGTGGGCCAATGCCCGCCAACTTGCCATCATCGGTCATTCGCGTCAGGGGAAGGCTGCTCTGTGGGCTGGTGCTCAGGACGAGCG
This sequence comes from Bacteroidaceae bacterium, assembly GCA_024697945.1. Taxonomy (GTDB): domain Bacteria; phylum Bacteroidota; class Bacteroidia; order Bacteroidales; family Bacteroidaceae; genus Physcousia. The sequence continues at coordinate 21,340 of JAILRU010000051.1, read as the reverse complement.
TTTCCAGGTGGTCATCTCCAACAACTCGGGTTGTGGCGGGGCAGCCCTTTCCAAGCGAGCCTATGGTGAGACTGTGGGGCGCATCACGCGCTCTTTCCCCCATTGGTTCTGTCCAGCTTTCTCCCGATATGCTGAGAATGAACAGACTCTGCCCTTTGACCAGCATGAGCTGCTGGCGCTGATAGCCCCCCGACGTCTCTACGTTGCCAGTGCCGAGGAGGACCGCTGGGCTGACCCTCGCGGAGAGTTCCTTGCTGCCCAGGCGACTGCGCCCGTTTATGCCCTCTATGGATTGAAGGGTATTGAGAGCATCGACATGCCCCCTGTCCATCAGCCCATTCAGAACCAGGTGGCGTATCATATCCGTGCCGGAAAGCACGACGTGACGGACTATGATTGGCAACAGTATATGGATTTCTGCGACAAGGCTTTTGAAAAGTGAAAAGTGAAAAATGAAAAATGAAAAGTGAAAAATGAAAAGTGAAAAATGAAAAATGGGGAAAAGGTGAAAAAGGGAATGATTAGTAGTATTCTACGGCCGATACGTGAACAGGGTGCGCTCTTCACATTTCTTGTGCTGATGTCGTGCGTGGTGATACCCGTGATGTGCTACACCACGGGAGCCTTTCCGAAGCCTTTTGTCTTTTCGCTGCCTATCTTCGACTGCTATCTGATTACGGTGGTTGCTTTCTGGCTTCGTCGCATCCATCTTTCCTGGTTTGTGTGGATAGCTTGCTTCTTGTTGCTTGGGGGCGAGGTGTTGAGCCTTCTATGTTATCAGTCGCCCTACTCGATGACGGTGCTCCAGCTGCTTTTGGAGACCCACGTGCGCGAGACGACGGAGTTCCTGCAAGGGCATGGTGTTGCCCTTCAGTTTGGCTTGGCAACGGCAATCACAGCAGCTTGCTTGGCTGCAAGCATTTTAATTAATTCAAAATTAATTAATTCAAAATTCTTGGATTCTTTAGTTCCGCCTGCGCCTGAGCTTTGCGAAGAACCAAGGCGCACTGATAAGGTGCGGAGCAAAAATAAGGGCGGTAGCAAATTCTTCACTCTTCACTCTACATTCTTCATTCTTCTCGTTCTCTCCGCCTGTTGCCAGTCCTATTCCTATTTTCGTCTGTATCAGGCCTATACGGCAGATGTGACGACAACCATAGCGGAGAACAAGTACATGCCCTTGCGCAACAGCCCGTTCGTGCGCTTCCTCTATGGCCATGCGCTCAATGTGGTCAGCACGAAAGAGTTAGGCAAACTGGTGCACACAGTCAGACAGACAGAGGTGGATAGCTGCTCCTACCGCAGTCCCATTATCCTGTTGCTCATCGGTGAGTCGTACAACAAGTACCACTCCCCGATCTATAACCCTGAGGCACGACAGACGACTCCCAATCTCTGCCGTATGGAGGCGCAGGGTAACCTCATTGTCTATGATGATGTTGTGTCCCCCTACAACGTCACGAGCAAGACCTTCCGGCACATGTTCTCCACCTACTATCCCGGCTGCGGTCGCGAGTGGGTGGACTGTACGCTGTTCCCTGCCGTCTTTCGCAAGGCAGGCTATAGGGTTTGGTTCATCACCAACCATTACGCGGGCGAGGAGAATAACAAGGAACATCACGACCATGCAGGCGGTACCATCTTCAACCAAAGAGAGTTGCGACAGTTGCAGTTCTCGCACATGAATACCGAGGCTGCCCGCTATGATATGGAGTTGCTCTCGCAGTTGCCGCCTGCCGACACGCTTGCTGCCCAGCCATCGCTGCTCATCTTCCACATGATGGGTCAGCATGAGGACTACTGCGAACGGTACCCTGGTGCTTATAGCCATTTTACTGCGGACAGCATCAGGCAATGGTCGATGGACAATGGACGATGCAGGATGTACAATGAACAATGGACGATGGATGCCGATGGGCGGCAGATTGTGGCGGAGTACGACAATGCTACGCTCTATAATGATGCTGTTGTCGGCAAGCTGTTTGAGATGTATGCGTCGCAGGATGTGGTGGCGCTCTACCTGTCAGACCACGGGGAGGAGATTTACGACTGGCGTAACTCCTACTTCCGTACAAACAGCGACTACATGAAACCCGAGATAGCACGGTATCAGTACGAGATACCGTTCCTGTTCTACGTATCGGATACCTTCAAGGACAGACATCCCGATTTGCTTTGTGAGATACAGACGGCACGAAGCAAGCCATTTATTGTCACGATGTTGCCCTTCGCTCTCTTCCATCTGGCAGGCATCAGTCATGCTGACTACAAACCTTCGCTGGACATCCTTTCGCCTGAATACGACGAAAGCTATCCCCGCATTATCCGCGAGGATGTCGATTATGATGAACTCATGAAAGGGGATTCTCTATGATATCTGGCTCCAGTCGCGATGCTCTTTCCTGAGCTCCAGCATGTGTTGGCGGAGCAGGGCATTGTCGGCTGCAAGCAGGTCTGGGTCGGCATCAAGGACAAAGGATGCCGTGTCACGGGCCAGCTGCACAAGTTGCCCGTCGCGTCCGAGGTTGGCCAGTTTCAGGTTGAAGGCGATGCCGCTTTGCTGTGTTCCCTCCAAGTCACCAGGTCCGCGCAGCTTGAGGTCGGCTTCCGCTATCTCAAAGCCATCGTTAGTTTCCGTCATTATCTGCAAGCGTTTGCGTGTCTCGGCAGAGAGCTTGAAATTGGAGACAAGGATGCAATAGGACTGCTCTGCGCCGCGTCCAACCCTGCCGCGAAGCTGATGCAGCTGTGAGAGTCCGAAGCGTTCGGCATTCTGGATAATCATGACAGAGGCATTCGGCACGTTCACCCCAACCTCAATAACGGTGGTGGCGACCAGAATCTGCGTCTCGCCAGAGACGAAACGCTGCATCTCGGCATCCTTCTCGGCAGGCTTCATCTTGCCGTGCACCATGCTGATGCGGTACTGCGGGAAGACCTCCTTCAGATGGATGAACTCGTCCTGCACGTTCTTTAGGTCGAGCTTCTCGCTTTCCTTTACCAACGGATAGACGAAATAGACTTGATGACCAGCCTCTATCTCGCGGATGACACCTTGGTAGAGTTTCTCCGGTTGGTTGTCGTAGATATGCATTGTGCGGACAGGCTTGCGGCCGGGTGGCAGTTCGTCAATGACGGAAACATCAAGGTCGCCGTAGAGCGTCATAGCAAGGGTTCTGGGAATTGGGGTGGCGGTCATGACCAAGACATGAGGAAATTTACGATTTGACAATTTACTATTTACAATTTCTTCTCCCCCCTTCTCCCAGAGTTTTGCACGTTGTGCTACGCCAAAGCGGTGCTGCTCGTCTATGATGACCAGTCCGAGGTCGTTGAACTGTACGTTGTCCTCGATGACGGCGTGGGTGCCAATCAGGATGTGGATGCTTCCATCCAACAGGCCCTTCTCTATGGCGGTACGCTTCTTGCCCTTCACGTTTCCCGTCAGCAGTTCCACGCGGACAGGCATGTCGCGAAGGAAGTCACGGAACGTCTGAAGATGCTGTTCTGCCAATATCTCCGTGGGAGCCATGATGCAGGTCTGACAGCCGTTGTCGATGGCGATGAGCATCACCATGAGTGCGACGAGCGTCTTGCCGCTGCCTACGTCACCTTGCAGGAGGCGGTTCATCTGATGTCCGCTTTTCATGTCGGCATGCATCTCCCTGATGACCCGCTTCTGTGCTTCGGTCAGAGGGAATGGGAGGTAGCGATGGTAGAAGGTGTTGAACATCTCGCCCACACGGGTGAACCGTCTGCCAATGCGCTCCTGTTGGCGCTTGCGGGCATAGGACATGATGACAAGCTGGATGAAGAACAGCTCCTCGAACTTCAACCGCATGTTGGCAGCAGCGAGCTCGTCGGCTGTGGCAGGGTAGTGGGCAGTACGCAATGCTTTGTCGAGCGGCATGAGATGAAGTCGCTGGATGAGATACCCGGGCAATGTCTCGGGCAGAGTCCAGGTGAGTTTGCCGAAGAGCGAACTTGTGAAGTTCTCCAGCGTGCGTGAGGTCATGCCTGCCTTCTTCATGCGCTCCGTAGTGCTGTAGTAAGGCTGCATGCTCATCTTGCTCAGCGTCATCGACTCGGGGTTGTCCAAGTCTGGATGGATGACGCTCAGCCTTCCTCCATAGACGCCAGGACGTCCGAAGAGGATGTAGTCCTTCCTAATCTTGACACTTTTCTTGATGTAGTTGATTCCGTGGAACCAGGTGACATCCAGAAACATATCGCCATCCCAGAAGTGTCCCGTCAGCCGGTGCTTGCGCCCTTGTCCTGCTTCCTCGAAGCTGAGGAACTGTCCCAAGACCTGAACGAAGGGCATATCGGTGGTCAGTTCGCGGATTTTGTAGAGGCGGCTGCGGTCGATATGCTTGTATGGGAAGTTATACAGCAAATCGTGCCAGGTCTTGATGCCCAGCTCTGCTTCCAGCAGCTTCGCTCTTTGCGGACCGATGCCAGGGAGATAGTTGATGGCGGTGTTCAGGTCAAAGGCCATTGGTCAGTTGAGAGTTTAAAGTTTAGAGTTTAGGGTTGAGAGTTAAGAATTCGGCAAGGCGGATGTCTTCTGGAGTCGTCAGCTTGATGTTCTCCTTATTGCCTTCAACCATTGTGATTTCTTTTCCCAGGGCTTCGACGACAGATGCATCGTCTGTGAAGGCCTCCGAGAAGGGCTGCTGATAGGCCTGACGCAAGAGGGTGAGGGGAAACGTCTGGGGTGTCTGCACCAAACGGTACTCACCCCGAGGTCGCGTGATGCTGTTGCCATCAGGAAGTATTTGGCGAATGGTCTCAACGACCGGCACAACCGGCACGACTGCCTTCCCCTCGGCTGCTGCCGCATAGCATCGCCTGATGGTCTCAGCAGAGACAAAGGGACGTACCCCGTCGTGAACACCAACTACCGCATGGTCATCTTCTGGCAGAAGCGCCAAGCCGTTTTTGACACTATGGAAACGCGTCTCGCCACCATTGGCTATCAGTTCGGGAGAGAGGAAACCGTATTCCTTGCAGAGCCCCAGCCAGTAATCTTGTTGCTCGGCAGGCAGGACAAGTACAATCTGCACATCATCGAGGGCATGACGGAATGCCTCGATGGTATGCATCAATACCGGTTTCCCTCCAATAGGCAGGAACTGCTTCGGCACATCCCCACCCATGCGGAGTCCCTTGCCGCCAGCAACGATGATAACAAAAGAATCCATTCTTTTTAATTCAAAATTATTCTGTTCGTCCATTCATGTGGCGTAGCCTAATATGAATTATGAATTAAGTATTATGCACTAACTCTTCGTAAATCATTCCATTGCGAAGGGCCTGGGACACTCCCTCGCCGCGGAAGAATTCAACGATGGTATAGCCGAACTCGAATGCGGCTCCAGGGCCTTTTCCCGTGATGATGTTGCCGTCCTGCTCTACAATGGCAGCGGTATAGGTGGCACCTTTCAGTTCCGGTTCAACACCAGGATAGCAGGTGGCACGACGTCCTTGCAGCAAACCTAAATGTCCGAATACCAATGGCGCAGCACAGATGGCAGCAATGGCCCCGCCTGCCTCGAAGTGGCGCACAATGGCCTGTGTCAAAGGCTGGCAGGCATCCAGATTTGTCGAGCCGGGCAGTCCGCCGGGCAGTACAAGCATTTCTGCCTCCGAGAAGTCAACATCGGGAAGTAGAAGGTCGGCAACGATACCCACTTCGTGGGCGCTCTCAACAACGCGTTCACCTGTGATTGATACTGTTTGAACATCCAATCCGGCACGACGCATGATATCCACTGGTGCCAGGGCCTCAATATCTTCGAAACCTGTGGCTAAAAAAACGTAAATCATAATAGTACTATTAAAACGGTGAAAAGTTAAAGGGTTAAAAAGTTGAAACAGATGAAAAGCTGAAAAAGTTGAAAAGTTAAAGGGTTAAAAAGTTAAAGAGTTGTGAGTTATCAATTAATTATGGGTTTTTGTTTTGCAAAGTTAGTAAAAAATCCTTAACTTTGCCGGACTAAAGCAAAATAATTTATGGAAAAGGCAAAAAGATGTGCAATCTTTGGGAACACCTACCAGCCAAAGAAAAGCGAAGCAGCCCAGAAACTCTTCGATGCTTTGACCGATTCGGGCATTGTTCCGCTCGTTGACCGTCCTTTCTTTGATTATCTCAAGGGAGAAATGCATGTCTCTATACCTGAGCACCAACTGATTGATGGCAATGACTTCGAGGCAGACATCGCTGTCAGCATGGGCGGTGACGGTACTTTCCTCACGACGGCCATGAGGGTGGGGAAGAAGGAAATACCCATTCTTGGTATCAATACAGGACGGTTGGGCTTTCTGGCAGACTTCTCGCTTGACGACATTGCACAGACGCTCAATAACTATCATGCCGGCCTGCTGCGTACAGAGCAATGCAATGTGCTTCAGGTGGAATGCGAGAAAGGAACATGTATTCAAGGCTATCCCTTTGCCCTTAATGAGGTTGCGGTGCTCAAGCGTGACAATAGCAGCATGATTAGCATCCGTGTGGACCTTGGGGGTGAATATCTCACGACCTACCAAGCCGACGGACTTGTTGTCAACACCCCAACCGGCAGTACAGCCTATGCGCTGAGTGTGGGCGGTCCTGTCATGTTGCCCGGCAGTCAAAACATCGGCCTTGTTCCTGTGGCACCTCACGGACTCACCGTCAGACCGATGACTCTGCCCGACAATCTGGAGATAACGCTCACGGTGGAGAGCCGCAGCCACAATTTCCTGGTTGCCATTGACGGACGTAGCGAGACTTGTCGGGACAGGACTCGGATTACTATTCGCAAGGCTTCCTATCATGTCTTTGTGTTGAAGCGTCCAGAGACAACCTTCCTGCATACTCTGCGTAGCAAGTTGCTTTGGGGTAGTGATGCGAGAATCGTTGAGAGTTAAGAATTGAGAGCTAATAATTAAGCGTTTAGAAAGTATGTCTTCTCCTGCCCATCGCTCGTTGCCCTTTGCTCCTAAAGTCCGCGAACTGGCCATTTGGCTTTGGCGCTCCTCTCGTGGATTGCGGCTTCAGTCAATGCTTAACGCTATGATTGGCATTCTGTCCGTCATCCTTGATTTTGCCTTTATCTATGCCACGAAGTGGACGATAGACATTGCCACATATCGAGCTGAAGGCAGCCTTCGCATGGCTGCGTATGCGCTCATCGCCATTATGGTCTGCAAGATTCTGCTGGGCTTTGCCCGCAAGTGGGTCAGCGCCCTGCTTGGCGTACGTTCGCTGAATATCCTTCAACAAAGGCTGTTCGCCCATCTACTTCAAAGTGAATGGAACGGACAGGAGGACCGTCACAGCGGTGACACCCTGAACCGCATGGAACAGGATGTCCGCGACCTTGTTTCCTGCATCACAGAGACATTTCCTTCATTGATTGAAGTCACGTTCCGTCTGGTGGGAGCCTTCTTCTACCTTTTCCACATGGATGCGCGACTGGCCTGTCTGATTGTCTGCATCGTGCCTTGTTTCCTTGTGTTGAGTAAGGTCTATGTCCGCAAGATGCGTACCATCACTCGTGACATCCGTTCTACCGAGAGCCAGGTGCAGAGCATCTTGCAGGAGAGCATCCAACACCGTGCCATCCTCAAAACGCTGGAACGTACGGGGACGATGATTGAAAAGCTCATGCAGACGCAGAGGCGTTTGCGTGGACATGTCCGCCATCGGGCTGTGTTCAGCAGTATGTCCTCGACCCTGCTCAGCATCGGTTTTGGCACAGGCTATCTCGTCACCTTCCTTTGGGGCGTTGACAGCTTGCAGGCAGGAACGATTACCTACGGCATGATGATTTCCTTCATTCAGCTCGTAGGACAGATTCAAGGCCCGTTCCGCGACATGACCCGCTTTGTGCCGGTTCTCATCAGCACCCTTACTGCCAGCGAACGTCTCATGGAACTGGAGGATATGCCTCTTGAAGACGATTCCGACCCTATCGCTTTCCCAGGCGGAGCAGGAGTGCGCCTTATGGATATCAGCTTCCAATACAGGGAGGGAGGCCGTCCCATCCTGTCGCACTTCTCGTGCGACTTCCCACAAGGCTCTACTACGGCAATACTGGGCGAGACAGGTGCAGGTAAGACGACGCTTATCCGACTCATCCTCGCTCTGCTCAAACCTGTGGAAGGTAAGATTGAAATGTATGACGGGATGCGTACAGTAAATGTTTCTCCGCGTACGCGCAATAACCTTGTATATGTACCGCAGGGAAATACCCTTTTCAGCGGAACCATTCGCGAAAACCTGCTGCTCGGAAATCCCAAGGCAACTGAGGCAGAGATGCGCGAGGCACTCGAGACAGCTTGTGCAGGTTTCGTCATGGACCGTCCGGACGGATTGGATGCCATCTGTGGTGAGCTTGGTGCCGGACTCAGCGAAGGTCAGGCCCAGCGTATTGCTATTGCCCGTGCATTGTTGCGCAAAGGTTCTGTTCTGCTCCTCGATGAAGCGACAAGTGCTCTTGACATACAAACCGAGCAGCAGCTTCTGAAGAACTTGAGCAATCGCAAGCCGAAGGTGGACGCAGGAGGGGAAAAACAGGCAGGTCAAACCATCATCTGCGTCACCCATCGGCCAGCCGTAATGGCATATTGTTCACAAGTCATCGAGATGAAACGCGTTTCTGTATAATAGCATATCAATTAAACAATATCAAAGGCATCCGTTTGTGGTTTTTCCCCTCATTTCGTTTTGCTTTTTGCTCTGTAATGTTAAATTTATTCAAAATTGTTTGGCAATTATAATAATAAATGCTAAATTTGCATGAAGAAATATAAAAACTAATCCATAATATACTATGAAATCAATGAAATTAATGCTGTCTGCATTGCTGCTGGGTTTGAGCGTTAGTGCCTATGCCCAGGATGATGATGAACTGTTGGATGCTACTGCGGAAGAGGAAACTGCAGAAGTCTCTGTTCCCACTAATCCCACTGAAAGAAGATTCTTCCAGCGCATCCAATTAGGTTATACAGGCACAAGAGCGAAATACACAAACAATAGTTTGACATGGTCTTTACCCATGTCCGAGAAGTATTTCCTCTCAGGTGTGAGTCTTGGTTGGATAGGCGATTTGCGTCTCAACCAGAAGATTCCTTTCTTCTTTGAAATTGGTACAACGTTCACTTATCATACAGGTACGTATGATGGCAATGATGATAGTCAATCAAGCGTAAGGTATAATTGGCATAGCCGTGTTAATGCTTTCTCTCTGACTATTCCTATCAATATCAGTTATCAATTCAGAGACGTACTCAAGGAAGGTCTCACAATAGCACCTTATGTTGGTGTCTATGGTCGTTTCAACCTGGTTGCCAATCGTAGCGTAAGGATGGTCAAGGAGAGTCATAATGTGATCACAGGCGAGGTTACAGGTAGGGATGAAAGCTATGATTCGAGAAGCTTAATGAAAAATCACAATAAGAATAACGATGGCTGGATGAATGGAAGAACCCATGAAGGCAAGCTTTTCCAAGCTGGTGTTCAGGTGGGTGCGAACGCTTTCTACAAGCGCTATTCTTTTGGTCTTGCCTATATGTTTGACCTTATGCCTTTTGCTCAGCATGATAGTCCAGTTGGATTATATGATGAACCCAGAACAGGAGGTGGTGTGACGGGCATTACATGTAAAGCCGGCACAGGTTGTGACATGGAGATTTCCACAAGGCACAACTTTGCTGTTACCGTCGGCTACATCTTCTGATGAATTGACAGAGTGAAAGTCTGATAAGTTAGTAGAATATGAAAGTACCGCCTCGAAAGTTTCGGGGCGGCACTTTTTGTCTGGCGTAGGCAACGCTCTTATTCTGCCACTATGTTGGGAACGATGAGTCGGTAGCCTCTGCCGTGCACATTGTTGATTTCAATAGTCGGGTCATCCTTGAGGAGCTTGCGCAACTTTGTGATATAGACATCCATGCTGCGGGCATTGAAGTAGTTGTCGTCCATCCAGATAGTCTTGAGTGCAAGGTCGCGCTCCAGGACATCGTTGACATGCACACAGAGCATGGTGAGCAACTCGCTTTCCTTCGTTGTGAGCTTGGTCTGTACATCATCGAGGATGAGCACTTGACGCTGGATGTCGAAAACGAACCTTCCAAGCTGGAAGCGTGTGACGTTTTTCTGCTCCTTTGATCTTACGCGTCTCAGGATGGCTTCCATACGATAGACCAATTCATCCATAGAGAAGGGCTTGGTCAGGTAGTCGTCAGCTCCGAGTTTGAAACCCTCCAATATGTCTTCCTTCAGATTCTTTGCCGTGAGGAAGATGATGGGTATTTCGGTGTTGACCAGACGTATTTCCCTGGCAAGTGTGAAGCCGTCCATCTTGGGCATCATCACGTCAAGCAGACACATGTCGAACTTTCTTTTCATGAAGGCACGGTAACCGGCTTCGCCGTCCAAGTAGAGTTCAGCATCATAGCCTTTGGCTTCTAGATATTCACGAACGAGCATTCCGAGGCTCTCTTCATCTTCGCAAAGAAGAATGTGCAGTTTCTGTTCCATAGTAAATTTGAATTTTGAATATATAAATATTGAATTATAGTGAAAGCGGTATTGATATTGTGAATTTAGTTCCCTTGCCGAGTTCGCTGGTCACCTTGATGGTGCCGTGGTGCAGTTCTACCATCTTCTGAACGTAAGCCAGACCGAGGCCGAAGCCCTTCACGTTGTGCCGGTCGCCGGTGTGTACGCGGTAGAACTTGTCGAAGATTCGCTTCAAGTTATCCTTCTGGATTCCGATGCCGTTGTCGGAGATGCTGATGCAGAAATGAGTCTCGTTCTGATTGTAGGTATGCACCTGAATGGCAAGCGGTTCATCCTCGCGGCGGTACTTAAAGGCATTGTCCAGCAGATTGAAGATGATGTTTGTGAAGTGCATCTCATCTGCATTGATGAAGGGATTGTATGCTTCAATTCGCATGTCAAGTGTTCCGCCGCTCTGCGTCACCTTGAGAGAAAAAGTATCTACGACATTCTCTATTATCTCGTTGGCATCGAGTTCCTGCAGCTTCAGGGCGATGTTGTTGTTGTCGAAGAGACTCATCTGCAATACCTTCTCCACTTGGAAGCGAAGGCGGCGTGTCTCGCTCGTTATGACGCTGCCTAAGCGCTCGTAGGTTTCTTCGCTTTTGTTCACGCTCTTGTCGGCAAGCATCTGGGCTGCAATGGATATGGTGGAGATGGGAGTTTTGAACTCGTGTGTCATATTGTGCACGAAGTCCTTCTTCATCTCGCTGATGCGCTTCTGTCGGACAATGAGGTAAATGGTGATGAGAGAGGTGATGAGTAGGATAATGGTGAAGCCCATAGCGGGAGCCATGTAGTTGGCTACGCCGCGAATGTAGCGTTTCTGGTCGGGGAAATGAATGATGACTTCTCCCATTTGTCCCATTGGGTCGCTACGGAAGAGTGGCTGTTGATAGTTTGGGTCGTTACCTTCCTCGGTATAGTCTTCACAGCGGTACACTTCTCGACCATCACTGGTATATACGATGAAGTGGAAGGGCAGGGTAATGCCATTGGCTTGCAAGGCATTGCGCAGACAGCCGTCCAATACAGCCGGATTGAGACGATCCTGAAAACGCTGCTCGCTGGCCCTATACATGACAGCATAGATAACCTCGTCAAGCACATCTTGTTCATACAATAATGCTTCACGGACATGCTTCTGCAGGTTGCTGATGCTCTCTGCCACTCGATTGTATCGGTTTATGGAGAGCGAACCCAGCGACATATTGCCTTTATTTGGTATAATGGTATCAAACTGCAGTACATGGTCTGTGATGTGGAAACTATCAGAGCGAGCTGTCCTGCTACCTCTCTCGTGTTGGTTAAGCACCTTCTTCAGATAACGGTAGGTTTCAACTTTCTCCAATTCGCGCGATGCCTGGTCAAGACTGCGCAAGACGTTTTCATCGAACTGTTCTTGACGCATCCTAATCATGGCCTTTGCATAGCTTCCCTGCAGATAGAGCAGAGCGATGAAGGCTATGCAAACGACAACGCAAATGAGCCAAATGTAACTTCTTTTCATACCGCAAAAATACAGCTTTTATGTTAAAAGGAAAAGAAAAACGCCAGCACTTTCGCACTGGCGTTTAACTTATTTAAGACTTAATGTTTATTTAATTATCGTTTTGCTAATTAGAGGGGATTAGTCTTCCTTCAAAGTAGCCTGGTACTCAGCCACGAGTTTCTGCTGAACATCAGCGGGAACAAGCTCGTAGCTTGCAAACTTCGTGTTAAAGCTTGCACGACCACCTGTGAGGCTGCTCAGAGCGGTGCTGTAGCTTGACATCTCCTTCAGAGGAGCCTTGGCTGTCAGCTTCTCGTAGCCACTTTCAGAGCTCATACCCATAATCATGGCACGACGTCCCTGCAGGTCGCTCATCACGTCACCCATCTTGTCGCTGGGAACGAGAACCTCAACATCATAGATAGGCTCAAGAATCTTTGGACCAGCCTCCTTGAAGGCCTGTGCAAAGGCTTGACGACCAGCGAGCATGAATGACAATTCGTTGGAGTCAACGGGGTGCATCTTGCCGTCATAGACGATAACGCGTACGTCGCGGGCATAGCAACCTGTCAGAGGACCTTGCTCCATGCGCTGCATCACACCCTTCAGGATGGCGGGCATGAAGCGGGCATCGATAGCACCACCCACAACGCTGTTGATGAAGACGAGTTTGCCGCCCCATTCCAAGTCGATGGTTTCCTCGCTCTTTGCATTGATGCGGAACTCCTGATTATTGAAACGATAGACTTCCTGTGTAGGTGTGCCTTCCACGTATGGCTCAACGATGAGATGTACTTCACCGAACTGACCTGCACCACCGGATTGCTTCTTGTGACGATAGTCGGCACGTGCAGCCTTTGTGATGGTCTCGCGATAAGGAATCCTCGGCTCGTCAAAGACAATCTGAATCTTATCGTTGTTCTCGATGCGCCACTTGAGTGTGCGGAGGTGGAACTCGCCCTGACCATGAACGAGAATCTGGCGGAGCTCCTTGCTCTGTTCGATCTGCCATGTGGGATCTTCCTCGCGCATACGCTGCAGGGCGTTCATCATCTTCTCTGTCTCGCTCTCATTGACGGCACGGATGGCACGAGAGTACTTTGCATTGGGGAACTTGATGAAGTTGAAGCTGTTGTCGCAGTCCTTGCCGTTGAGAGTGTTGCCAGTCTTGACGTCCTTGAGTTTCACGCTGCAACCGATGTCGCCTGCTGTGAGCTCTTCCACCTTGATGCGGTTCTGACCTGCGCAAACGAATAACTGAGCGATACGCTCCTTGCTGCCACGGTCTGCATTGGTAAGGTCGTCGCCTTCCTTAACGGTTCCGCTCATTACTTTGAAGTACTGAACCTCGCCGATGTGCGGTTCCATAGCGGTCTTGAAGAAGAAGAGGCTGGTGGGACCTGCGGGATCGGGAGCAATCTCTTCACCGCGAGAATTCTGTACCTTTGGCATGTCGTTTACGAAAGGAACGACGTTGCCGAGGAATTCCATGAAGCGGCGAACACCCATATCTGTGACTGCATTGACGCAGACAACGGGGAACATGCCGCGGCTTGCAAGGCCCTTGCGGATGCCTTCGCGCATCTCGTCCTCGGTCAGGTCTTCGCTCTCGAAGAACTTCTCCATGAGGCTCTCGTCGTGTTCTGCAGCAGCTTCAATGAGTGCCTTGTGCATCTCGGTAGCCTTGTCCAGCTGGTCGGCAGGAACATCTTCAACCTTTGGCTCGCCGCCTTCAGGTCCCCATGAATACTTCTTCATAAGGAGAACGTCGATGATGGCGTTGAAGTTAGGACCTGTCTCAACTGGATATTGGATGGGTACAACCTTGGGGCCATAGATGCTTGTGAGTTGTTCCAGCAGTTGGTCGAAGTCGAGGTTCTCGTCATCGAGTCGGTTTACGAGGAAGATGACGGGCTTGCCCAGTTTCTCTGTGTAGCGGAAGTGGTTTTGTGTGCCTACCTCAACGCCTGCTGAACCGCCAATAAGGATGACTGCTGTGTCGGTGACGTTGAGTGCCGTGATGGCACCACCTGCGAAGTCATCACTGCCTGGGCAGTCGATGAAGTTAATCTTCTTGCCATTCCATTCTGCATGGCAAATAGTGGAAAAGACAGAATAGCCATACTCGTGCTCTACGGGGAAATAGTCGCTGACTGTCGTGTGTTGGCTGACTCTGCCGCGACGTCTGATGATTCCTGCATCGTAGAGCATGGTTTCAGTCAATGTCGTCTTGCCTGCTCCGTCGTTGCCCAGAATAGCAACGTTTTTGATTTCATTAATCTTGTAAGTCTTCATGAAAGTTATTGTTTTAGTTGATTAAATTAGATATTTGGCTGCAAAGATACAAAAAAAAGTGATAAGTGAAAAGTGAAAAGTAAAAAATTAATTGAAATCAACTTTCAAAAGGTCGCTGATAATGTCGTTTGAGGTGAATATGCCTTCTTTTGTGAGGCAGAGATGGTCATCTTGAACGCATAAGAGCTTGTTTCTCATGTGTGGTTTTGCCAAAGAGAGGCAGTATTGGCAATCTTCTTCCGGGAGTTCGTTCAAAGGGATGCCTTTGCTTGTTCTGAGGCGTGTCATGATAAACTCGTTGTAAAGGTCTTCGTCGCTTAGTTCTTCTGTCTCGTGCGGAACATCCTCGGTCGCATTGATGTAGGCCTTGATGTCTGGCAAATTGGCACGTCGCTCACGATGACCGTCGTACGAGTGTGCTCCTGCTCCGAGACCCAGATAGGGTATGCCCTGCCAGTAACTGCTGTTGTGGCGCGAATGAAAGCCGGGCAAAGCAAAGTTGGAGATTTCGTAATGCAGGAATCCAGCCTGCTTTGTGGTGGACATCAGGTAGTTGTACATTCTTCGCGACAATTCTTCGTACTGGGCCCCTTCTAACTCCCTCTTGTAGGGTGAGGTGTCGAGTGGCGTGCCTGGTTCAATGGAGAGGGCGTATGCGCTGAGGTGCTTGATGCCAAGGCTCAGGGCAAGCTGGACATCGTGCTGCCAGTCTTCGAACGTCTGTCCGGGCAGCCCGTAGATGAGGTCCAGGCTGATATTGGTGATGCCTGCCTCCTTGCAAGCCTGAACGGCATCAGCTATTTGCTGTGCATTGTGACGGCGACCAAGGAGCTTCAGCAAGCTGTCGTTGAATGTCTGTGCTCCCATGCTGATGCGGTTGACAGGTGTATGCGACAAGCCTTTCAACCAGTCTGGTGTGACGTCGTCGGGATTAGCCTCGATGGTCACTTCTGCACCTGGTACCAATGAGAAATGACGGCCAATAGCAGCAAAGATGTTTGTCAGCACTTCTGTTGGCAGCAGGCTGGGCGTACCGCCTCCTATATATAGAGAATGTACGCGCGTACATTCTATATAAAGTTTGCGCAGACACATCTCACGCTCCAAAGCCTGGGCATACAAAACCATGTAGTCTCTGGAAAGCGTGGTGGAATAGAAGTCACAGTAGATGCAGCGCGACTTGCAAAAAGGTATATGGATGTATATGCCTGCCACTCAGTCCCTCATCTTCTGGAAGGTGATTTCGTAGAAGCACGGATAGACATTGCTTGCAGCTTCGGTCTGTCCTTCGCTGTGCGGCACGATGAGTCGCACCTTTGCAATGCCTTCGTTCTCGCTGTCCTGTCGGCCTATACGGATATAGGAGAAGGGGACGAGCCATCCGCTGGGCACACTGGTGCTCCCGTATCTAAGATACATGGCACCTCCGCCGTTGACTTCCGTATCGAAATTAGCGGTGAAACTGCCGGAATTATTGGAGATATTCATGATGTCAGGATTGTTATGCCAATAGTTGACATCATTGCGGAGTTGGATGCTGTCGCCCAGGATGTTGAATTCTATGAAACGGCAGATAACGCGAGCCGTCTTGCCTCTCTCCAGCTTTTCGCCGACACCTTCACGCACTATCTGCATATAGACGCCGGAATTGCCGAACAGGACATACTGATTGCTGCTCAGGTCCGTAGTATAGCCTTGTTCTTGGAACTGTTCTTCGCTGATTGCCATAATCTTGCCCACGTTGCAGACGATGTTGCCGTCACCGTCGCGTACGCAGATGTCGCGGTCCAGAAAAGATTTGATGGCTGTGGTTTCCTTTTTCTTCTGTTCAGCGTATGTCTCGGTATCGCTGCATGAGTCGAGAATACAGGTCAAAAGCAGGGCAGCAAGCAGTATGAATGGTGTCTTCTTCATAGGAAATACATTGTTTCGGGTGCAAAGATACGAAAAAAGTTGAAAAGTTGAAAAGTTAAAAAGGTGAAGAATGAAGAATTAAACAAAAAGCGAGGGAAAACAAATAATTTTTCACTTTTCATTTTTCACTTTTCATTTTTCCTTACTTCCTTTGGGAGCAAGTCCACCCAGATGGGCAGGTGGTCGCTGAATCCTCCTTTATAGATAGGGCCTTGATAGGTGCGCCAGGGGGTGCCTTTTTCTGTCAGCAGGAATGGGTAACGGCCTACTGTGGCGCGACTCCCAACGAAAGGCTGCAAACGTTGGCTGACGAGGATATGGTCCAGGAATCCCCATAGCCGGTTGAAGTAGTAGGTTCCCTGGGCACGTCGCAGTTCCTTGCGTTTCTGAGGCATAAGCGAGGTCAAGCGTTTCCCGATGTCTCGGAAAATGACATTGTTCGGCTCAGCATTGAAGTCGCCCATGAGCAGGACACTCTTGTCCGCCAATTCATCGAGCAGGGTACATAGAGTCTCGACAGCAAGCCGTCTGTGTGCTTCGCCCTTCTGTCCGCTGTTTGCGCGGCTGGGCAGGTGAACCATGATGAGATGCAGGGTGTCGGGCAGGGAAGAACAAAGTCCCCAGACATGTAGGATGTCGCGGGTGGGACGGAACCCGTGTTCTGCCGAGGGGATGCGGATTGCTTTGTGTCCCAACGGCTGGAACCGGAGCGAGTCATAGAGCATCGCCACATCCACACCTCGCACATCCGGTCCTTCTTCGTGAATGTAGGAATAGCGGGCAATACGGAGCGGGCTGCGGCGGGTCAGGTCGCGCAGGCAGGTATCGTTCTCCACCTCGCACATCCCGATAACCATTGGCCATGTATCTTCGTCGGCTATGGCAGCGATGGTGCGCGACAGGTTGTCAAGCTTCTTCCAGTAGCGTCCGCGTGTCCAATGGCGGTCACTCTCCGGCAGAAACTCATAGTCTTCTTTGAGCGTATCGTGCTGACAATCAAAAAGGTTTTCTGCGTTCCACCATACAATGCGCTGGGCTCTCACCTCAGAGCAGAGGAAGAAAGCAAGAAGAAGAAAGCCGTAAAGCATTTCCTTACAGTTTCACCTTCTTCTTCACTCCTTTCGATTCGTTCTGCAGGCGGTCCAGGGCTGTGACGACGAAGGTATATTTTGTCTCTCCTCCCTGATAGGACAATGGGAGCATCGTATTCTTGGTGATGCAAACGATATGGGAAGGATCGTTCAGATTGACTTTCTCGCCAGGCTTGAAGCAATAAACGACATACTGTTGTGCTTTGTCCATTTCAGACTTTCCTTTGGGATTGGTCCAGAAAAGCACAGGGCCGTCCTCGGTCCATATAATGGCCGTTTTGCGAGGCTTCCTAGGTGCCTTGGAGTCAATCCAGGGCATCACTGGCTGCAGGGCAGGCGTGTTGTGATATACCTGACGCAACATGTCCTGATAGCCGCCCGGGTTCTCGCAGACAGCAGCGGCATACCACTGGCAGCTTCCGTAGATGCCGGGCAGGGAGCGCTGCAGCTGGTACTTGCGTTGCATCTGATGCTGATTGGGGTTGGTCGGGTCGGTATATTTGACTGTGCGGTTGACGTCCTGCCCGATGTAAAGGGGACGTTCGCCGGCATTGGCACTCCACCAGCGGATGAGCGTCTCGTAGTCGGCAAGCTTGTTGCCTATCTCCCAATAAATCTGCGGGAGGTTGTAATCCACCCAACCCTGACGCACCCATTCCAGGACGTCGGCATAGAGGTCATCGTAGTTCTGGAGACCGTTGGTAGCGCTGCCTTTCGGGTCGCTGCCCTGATTGCGATAGATGCCGAAGGGCGAAACACCGAACTTCACCCAAGGCTTCACCTGGCGAATCTGCTGGCACATCTGCTGGATGAACTTGTTGACGTTCTGCCTGCGCCAGTCGTTGCGGTTCATACCTGCGCCGTATGCGTTGTACGAGGCATCATCGGCAATGGCGACACCTGCCACGGGATAGGGGTAGAAGTAGTCGTCCATGTGGATGCCATCGACATCATAGCGTTTCAGGATGTCGCGAACCACCTGACAGATATAATTGCGGTTCTCCGGACGTCCCGGGTCGAAGAGGACCAGTCCGTCGTAATCGAAGAAACGGTCTGGGTAGCGCGAATACTCATGACTCGTTGACAACTCCGTTGTACCCTTCGTCTTGGCGCGGAAGGGATTAATCCAGGCATGCAGCTCCATCTGGCGTGCGTGGCACTGTTCAATCATCCACTGCAGGGGGTCCCAATATGGGTTGGGGGGCATGCCCTGCTGACCTGTCAGGTAGCGGCTCCAAGGCTCTATCGAGCTTTGGTAGAGTGCATCACCCTCCACACGCACCTGAAAGAAGATGGCGTTGATGCCGTCTTTCTGCAGGTCGTCCAACTGACTGGTGAGCATAGCCTGTATCCGGTCGCGACCGACGTTCTGGAACTGTCCGTTGACTGCCTGAATCCAGGCACCGCGGAACTCTCTCTTGGGATTCTGTCCCATTGCCGTAGCTGCTACAAGGAGCAGCATAAAAAGTATTTTTTGCTTCATAATGGTGCAAAGGTACGAAAAATAAATGAAAAAATGAAAGAATGAAAGAATGAAAAGTTAAAAAAGGTGAAGAGTTAAGGATAATTCTTCATTTTTCCGTAATTTTGCAATCATTTATTAAAAAATGGGCTATAAAAACAAGATACACCGCCCCAGCGTACTCCTCATTTATACAGGCGGTACCATTGGCATGAGGGAGAATCCCGAGACAGGAGCTCTGGAGAATTTCAACTTCGACCTCATCCTCGACGAGGTTCCCGAACTGAAGCGCTTCGACTACAGAATACATGCCTGTACCTTCGACCCGCCCATCGACTCCAGCGACATGGGACTGGAACATTGGGCCCGTCTGGTCAGGATTATCGCAGACACCTACGACCGCTTCGATGGATTTGTCATCCTGCATGGGACGGACACAATGGCCTACACCGCCTCTGCCCTCAGCTTCATGCTCGAGAATCTGGGCAAACCCGTGATACTGACGGGTTCGCAACTGCCAATCGGAACCCTGCGGACAGACGGCAAGGAGAACCTGATTACAGCCATCGAGATAGCTGCAGCCCGCCATGAGGACGGCACTCCCATCGTTCCAGAGGTCTGCATCTACTTCAAGGAGAAGCTGATGCGCGGAAACAGAACTACCAAAATCAATGCTGAGCAGTTCAATGCCTTCCGTTCGTTCAACTATCCCGACTTGGCAACCGTGGGAATGCACATCAAGTTCAACGAGGCAGCCATCAGGCGGCCCGACCCCGACAAGCCCTTCAAGCCCCATTATCTCGTGGCTCCCGATGTGGTAGTGCTGACGCTATTCCCTGGCATACAGCGGAGTCTGGTGCATTCTGTGCTGAACATCCCTGGCCTCAAGGCGGTCGTGATACGCACCTATGGTGCAGGAAACGCTCCTCAGCTGAAGTGGTTCCAAGAGGAACTTCTGGATGCCAACGACAGGGGGCTTCTCATGGTCAACATCACCCAATGTCAGGCGGGATGCGTCCACATGGGACTCTACGAGACCAGTCTCCCTTTGATGCAAGCCGGAGTCGTGAGCGGTTATGACAGCACCCCCGAATGCGCCATCACCAAGCTGATGTTCCTACTGGGTCACAAACTGCCGAAAGAGCAGGTTCGCGAGATGATGAACAGCAACCTCCGCGGCGAAATCACGAAATAGTTCCCCCTTTTTTTGCTACGCACAGAAAAAATTTTTTCTCTTCGGAGGAAAAAGTTTTCCTACGCACAGGAGAAAAAACTGCTTCCCAATGTCTGTTTTCGTGGCGGCATCATCGTTCGTCCGTTTGTCTATTTATGTATTTATATATTTACATAAATAGACAAACGGAACCAACGACAATAGCTTTGTCGCGGGCTCGCCCAAAATGCGAGGGGATCTGGCTACACCCTGGACAGGTCGCTTCGTCATTAGCGTCCTATCCCTACCGTCGAAGGATTACTATTCCTCCCACTGAAGGATTACTATTCCTTCCCGCATAGGATTACTATTCCTACCGCTGAAGGATTAGTATTCCTTCCGCCATAGGATTACTATCGCTCCGGCTGAAGGGAAGGCTCGCTGGTAACGCAAGGACACTATGCGGTGACTCAAACGATTGGTTTGTGACACGTTTGTGACACGTTTGTGACAACATGGAAATGATTTTATGTTATTGATACAAAGTGCTTTATATTTCTTTTCTTTACTTTGTCACACTGTCACAAACAAAAATAGGAAAAATTGGGATAGTAAATAAAAATAAAAAAGACATAGAAGCTCAATTTCCAGATAATCGTGTGTGACAGCGTGACAGAGTCAGATTAGAAGACATATTTCACTTTATTTTGCCCTTTTAGCCTCATTTTGGATTTAATTATTTTGATTTTTGAATTAACCTTCGTATCTTTGCATCGGATTTGAGACCAGAGGGCCTCTTATTCAAGAAATATTGCTCAATTTCTCAGCCGAATCGGAACCTCGAAAGAGAACACATGACAGATCCTAAAGCACATTGAAGTGTACGCATTAAGCGTAGGCTTTTCCATAGTGCATTAGGGGCAGTTCCGAGCCTGGCTGAGAATATGGACGGGGTCTGCGCTTTTCTTATAGCGATAAGCTAGTGCTACCTTGGTTGAATAGAGACGACAAATAACTATAATACTAACTTATATTTATGTATTTATGAAAAAGTTTTTTATTTTTGTTGCTGCAATGGTGTCGGCTGCAAGTACCTTCGCTCAGTTTGAACCCGGCACGCTTTCGTTTCAACCGAAGGCAGGCCTGAACATAGCCTACTTTTCTAATGCAGACGGTGCTGACCCGCGTTTCATGTACGCAGCCGGTGCTGAACTTGAGTACCAGTTCACAAAGAAGATAAGCTTGGCTGGTAGCGTGCTTTACTCCAAGCAAGGAGCGAAATACGATGTACAAAACTCCGGCTATGTGTTCCCTAATAATTATAAGTTGACGATTAAGATGGATTACATCAACTTCCCTATTGTAGCCAATTTCTACATCCTCA
>JAILRU010000038.1 GCA_024697945.1 Bacteroidaceae bacterium | reverse complement strand
TCGCGAGAAGCAGACGAAGGCCTTCATCATCATCTCAGCGGGCTTCGGCGAGGAAACCAAGGAGGGAGCCGCGATGGAACAGCAGATTCTGGACTCGTGTAAGAAATACGGAGCAGCACTGATAGGTCCCAACTGCATCGGTCTGCTGAACCGCCAGCACCACTCGGTATTCACCCAGCCTATTCCGAAGCTTCACCATAAAGGTGTCGACTTTGTCAGCGGTTCGGGTGCCACGGCGGTCTTCATCCTGGAGAGTGCGGTCATCAAGGGTCTGCAGTTCAATAGTGTATGGAGCATCGGCAACGGCAAGCAGATTGGCATCGAGGATGTGCTGCAATATATGGACGAGCACTATCAGCCCGATACCGATTCGCCCGTCAAGCTTTTATATATCGAGAATATTGCCAACCCCGACAAGTTGCTTTTCCACGCCTCGTCGCTCATCCGCAAGGGGTGCCGCATTGCCGCAATCAAGGCGGGCAGCAGCGAGAGTGGCAGTCGGGCTGCCTCATCGCACACAGGGGCTATTGCCTCGAGCGATTCGGCCGTAGAGGCCCTGTTCCGCAAGGCGGGCATCGTGCGTTGTCATAGTCGTGAGGAACTGACTACTGTTGGCTGCATCATGACACTGCCCCCACTCACGGGCAAGCGCTTCGCTATCGTGACCCATGCCGGCGGACCTGGTGTGATGCTGACGGATGCCTTGTCGAAAGGGGGACTGGAAGTGCCGAAGATAGAAGGTCAGGTGGCAGAGGAGATGAAGACGAAGCTCTATCCGGGTTCCAGTGTGGCCAACCCCATCGACATTCTGGCTACAGGAACACCTGAGCAGTTGGGCACCGTCATCGATTACTGCGAGCGGCAGATGGACGATATCGATGCCATAGCCGTGATATATGGTACCCCAGGACTGACCACCCTATACAAAGCTTACGAGGTGCTCGACCAGAAAATCAGGGAGTGCCGCAAGCCTATCTTCCCCATTCTGCCGAGTCTGCACACGGCGGGTCCCGAGGTAGCTGAATTTCTGGCCAAGGGTCATGTGAACTTCAGCGACGAAGTGACGCTGGCCACTGCCCTCTCACAGATTATGAACACACCAGCACCAGCCCCTCCTGAAATAGAACTCTTCGGTGTCGATGTGCCTAAGATTCGCGAAATCATCGGTGGCATCAGGGAGAATGGCTATATCGCCCCCAACCTGGTTCACCTGCTGCTGGAGAGTGCCGGCATCGCGATGGTCCCTGAGATGGTCAGTGCCGATAAGGACGAGCTCATCAGCTTTGCCACCCAGGTGGGTTATCCTGTCGTGGCCAAGGTGGTGGGTCCTGTGCATAAGAGTGATGTCGGCGGAGTGGCCCTGAACATCCGCACCCCAGAGCATCTGGCTTTGGAGTTCGACCGTATGATGCAGATTAAGGATGCTACCGGCGTGATGGTTCAGAAGATGCTGAAGGGCACAGAACTCTTCATCGGTGCCAAGTACGAGGAGCGCTTCGGCCATGTGGTGTTCTGCGGTTTAGGCGGCATTTTCGTCGAGGTACTAAAAGACGTCCAGTCGGGTCTGGCTCCCCTCTCCTACGGCGAGGCTTTCTCGATGATCCGTTCGCTCCGAGGCTACAAGATTATAAAAGGTACGCGCGGACAGAAAGGAATCAACGAACAGAAATATGCCGAAATCATTGTCCGGCTGTCTACCCTCCTGCGCTTCGCTACCGAAATCAAGGAGATGGACATCAATCCGCTGCTGGCCGACGAGAACGAGGTGGTAGCCGTCGATGCCCGCATTCTGATTGAGAAGTGATAGACGATTAACTGACGAAGGCACCCTCTCCATTTCCGGGGAGGGTGCTCTCTTTTTAGTTCAACACCAGGTCATCAGCCTACTAAATGGGACATGGGACAATGGGACAGTGGGACAGTGTCAGTTGACCAGTTTACGGTAGTGGTCTTTATCGATTTTAACAATCAACCCTTCCTTTACCCAACGGGAGGTGATGTTACGGACACCACTATTGGTGCATCCGGGCTTTTTGGCTTGCAATTCCTGACGACTGAACACATTTTCTAATTCGTCGAAGATTTTCATGTTCACACCATAGCGCTGTACTTCGTTCTCGGCCACCACATACTGGTTGAGCAACGTCGCTCCGAAGATGCGTATCTGCTCCTTCAACACGTACTCGGCCATCATCAATGCGAAGTCTATACAAGCTTTCGACTCACGCTTCTTGCCCGTCAGCAGATGGAAGATGACACCCGCACGGAAGGCGATGACACCCGCACGACGACGGAAGGTGTCCTTCACGCGGTCGATGTCGCGGAGAGCCTCCAGACGTTTCTGCTCCACCCAATCGTCAATGGCCTTGCGCAGACGTGGTGTGTCCACAAACCCCTTGCAGTTGCGCAGAATGTTGGAAGCCTCCACGATGCGCTGGTTCTCCTCCTCAGTGCGATGCTTGTAGCGAGGCATCTTGGCAAAGGCCGAATCGGGCATCTTGGCGATGAGCATTCGGCTGGATAGTCCGTTTTCGATATTATCACCCTTGAAGCACTTTCTCACGCAACCCTCTGTACCCAGCACTGTAAAGTTGTAGGCTACGTACACAAGACCACTCTCAGCCTGGTCGGAATTGTAGTCCTGACCCCATTTTCCGCGGTCGAAAGCCAGACGGTAGATGTCATACTTCGCCGACCATGAGCCTGCACCATTGGTCTTACGCAGGGTGTCGAACTCTTCGCAGAAGGAGTAGAGCGCATGGCCCTGAGCATACTTCAGACGCTTCAGCAGTGTGGAACAGCTGACGGTAATAGGCAACTCGCGAATCAGCACCTTGGGGTCTTCCATGCCTTTCTCATTGGCCTTGCGCATCTTATTGGCCGCCTTCCACTTCTCCTCCATCTCGCGAGCCTTGGCATCCTCTTCGCTGATGGCGGTGAGCCATACATCGACAGTATTCTTGCAGACACTCTTACCACTGGCCTGCTCGCCATAGATGATGGCCATCAGTCCCAGATGCTGCTTCTCGTTGTCACTGTACTCTACCTCCACCATATCAGCATAGGTTGCTGCAATAGGCAGAACGGCACATAACACCTGCATCTTCATATTGTCAGGCACTCCGATGAGCGACTCGCGCAGTCCGATGGGCAACTTGTTGAGCATCTTCGTAAGACTGAGTTTGTCTTTCGACTCCTCTCCATCCTCATCCTCATCCTTCTTGCATGCATCAATGCAGAACTGGAGTTCCTTGGTGACTCCCTTGGGAGTCTCTTTGCAGGCCGAGTGGATAATGGTTCGCATCTCCTCTTCCGACAAGCCGAAGCGAGGCATCAGCTGCAGGAGCAGACCTTCGTTATTGTCGCAGATGGTTCGCAGATTAAATGCCA
>JAILRU010000128.1 GCA_024697945.1 Bacteroidaceae bacterium | reverse complement strand
GAACGGATGGTGCATGGCCATGAGGCGCTGCTCCTCGTCGCTCCACTCGTACATCGGGAAGTCGATGACCCAGAGGCACGAGTACTTGTCCTTCGGGCGCAGTCCCATGCGGCTACCCATCTCGAGGCGAAGCTCGCTGAGTTGCTTGCGCACCTTCATGGCGTCGGGACCGCAAAGGATGAGGATGAGGTCGCCGGCCTTGGCGTTCATCTTCTCGCGGAGCACCTCGAGCACGTCGGGCGTATAGAACTTATCGACGGAACTCTTTACGCTGCCGTCGTCCTGCACACGGGCATAGACGAGACCCTTGGCACCTATTTGCGGACGCTTCACGAAGTCGGTCAGTTGGTCGAGCTGCTTGCGTGTATAGACTGCCTGACCCTCGCAGCAGATGGCACCGATGTAGGCAGCTTCGTCGAACACCTGGAAGCCTGCCGGGAAGATGCTCTCTACCGTTTCGCGCGAGGCATTGTCGGGCTGGTTGTTCTTCAGTTCGACGAACTTCATGCCGAAACGTGTGTCGGGCTTGTCGCTGCCGTAGTACTTCATGGCGTCTGCCCAAGTCATACGGGGCAGTTCGGGGATGTCGATGCCTTTGAGTGTCTTGAAGAGGTGTCGGCTCATGCCCTCGAACATCTGCAGGATGTCTTCCTGCTCCACGAACGACATCTCGCAGTCGATTTGGGTGAACTCGGGCTGACGGTCAGCACGCAGGTCTTCGTCGCGGAAGCACTTGACAATCTGGAAGTAGCGGTCCATGCCGCTGACCATAAGCAACTGCTTCAATGTCTGGGGGCTCTGCGGAAGGGCATAGAACTGACCTGGATTCATGCGGCTGGGCACGACGAAGTCACGAGCACCCTCGGGCGTGCTGTTCACCAGGACTGGCGTCTCTATCTCGAGGAAGCCGTGCTGGTCGAGGTAGCGGCGCACCTCGAAGGCAAACTTGTGACGCAGCTCGAGGTTCTTGCGAACGCAGGGACGACGCAAGTCGAGGTAGCGGTACTTCATGCGAAGGTCGTCGCCACCGTCGCTCTCCTCCTCGATAGTGAAGGGAGGTGTGAGGCTTTCGTTGAGTATGTTGAGTTCGCTGACGAGAATCTCGATGTCGCCCGTCGGAAGGTTCTTGTTTTTGGAATAACGCTCGGCCACTTCGCCTTTTGCCTGAATGACGAACTCGCGTCCCAGACGTCCTGCCTGCTGTCGGAGTGCTTCGGAAGCATCCTCATTGAAGGCAAGCTGTGTGATGCCGTAACGGTCTCGCAGGTCAACAAACGTGAGTGCACCCAGATTGTGAACACTCTGCACCCAGCCTGCCAGGGTGACTTTCTCTCCTATGTTGGCGAGACGCAGCTCGCCGCATGTCTTGGTTCTGTACATATTTAATAAATTTAAAAAGGATGAACTGTCATCCAGTTCATCCTTCACCTTGTACGCCCTCAGGGGCTCGAACCCTGGACCCATTGATTAAGAGTCAATTGCTCTACCAACTGAGCTAAGGACGCATCGCTTTTGTTGTTTGCGGGTGCAAAGGTATGAACTTTTCTTTAATCTGCCAAATGTTTTGCGTTTTTTTTTTGTTTTATGTCAGAGAATAGAACTCCGAGGGCGACTTCCTCTTCAGGACATCAAGCTCGAAATCCACTCCTGGAATGATTCCATGCTGACGGAGCACTGTTTCTGCAGTCTTCCTTGCAAGCACCGGGTGGTTGTTCTCCTCGCTCAGGTGGCAGAGCCACACGTGGCGGAGTTGCGGCGTGGCATATTCTGCCAGCAGCTTGGCAGCCTGTTCGTTGTTCAAGTGTCCCTCGTCGCTACTGATTCGTTCCTTCAGGAAGGCCGAGTACTTTCCCATAAATAGCATGTTTACATCGTGGTTCGATTCCAGTACCAGGTAATTGGCCTGGCCGACCTGCTCGCGGATAGTGTCCGTGACGTGTCCTACATCTGTGATAAGGCAGAAGCGCACGCCGTCCGCCTGCACGACGTAGCCCACACAGTCGCGGCTGTCGTGCGGCACATCAAACGGTGTTATGCGGAAGTTCCCAATCTCCAACGTCTTGTCCTTCTCGACATAAGCTATGCGGGCAGCCGGAATCTGAATTCTCAGGCAACGGTTGCATGCTATGCCCTCGTGTACAAGTCGGGTGGCGTAGATGGTCTTTCCACAGTCACAGGCGATATTCCCCACGGCTTTGATATGGTCTGCATGGTCGTGCGTGACAAATACTGCCGCAACATCTTCCTCCAGACTAAGGCCGATGTCCTTGAGATGCTTCTTTAGGGTACGCAAGGAGATACCCGCATCAAGCAGTATGGATGTCTCGCCCGACTGCAAGAGATAGCAATTTCCACTGCTACCAGAGCCAAGTGATATGAATTTCATCCCTTTTTGTTATATTTTATGCGCAAAGTTATAAAAATATGTCATTCAACACAAATTTTTATACGATTTTATTTTGTTGATAAAGATAAAAATGCTAAATTTGTGCGCAGAATAATCAATTTAGTATTAACTTAAATCAAAACAGCATGAAGAAAACATTACTTTTCTGTGCAGCTGCGCTTTTCTCGTTATTGGCAAGCGCAGGCGACGGTTTGACTGCCGTCGGTGCCAACATTATTGTGTTGCCTTCCAGCTATTGGGACGGCGACATCGAGTGGTCAGCCATGACCTGGGTTTACAACACAGGGAACAGCTATGGCGAATGGAACGAACGGAACCCGAACTACAATGTGGTTTGTAGCAGGTTCCTGCCTACTGACGAGGACTATATTGATGCAGGTCCTTCCGTGGATGCCAACGGCTTGCGTTGGTTTGAGCCGGGCTACGACTTGAGTGAGAAGGAGGATGACCTGAACATGGATACCTTCGAGCCCATCGTATGGCAGGAGCAAACCGCTCCCTACAGCTCTGATGAGACTTTCAACGGACGTCCTTCTTATCGATGGACAGTTGACAGTCAAATAGCTGATATCTATGTCCGTCGTACTTTCACGACCGACCAACTGCTCTCCGGTCCTGTCTATCTGGCTTGCGGTCACGACGATGCTCCCGCTGAATACTACATCAACGGCGTACTCGTCTATCAGCGCACAGGTTACGAAGGTGAGAGGTATGATGACGAGGGCGTTCACTACGACAACGGTTGGAACAATGCCGAGTACATCCTGCTGACCGACGAGCAGAAGGCGCTCATCAAGCTTAACGGCGAAGAGAATGTTGTTGCCTTCCACGTTCACCAGAACTGGGGCGGTGCCTTTGCCGACTGCGGTATCTACACCAAGTTGGAGGGCGGCCTCGACATGGGCTACACCACTCCTTGGGAAGGCAAGGTGCTCTTCAACAACACTGGTGGTTACAACAATGACGGCCAATCTCCCAGCAACAACCCCAAGCACCCCTGGTCTGTACTCTACACAGCTCAACCTGGCGACGAATACACCTTCACAATGCCTGGTTGCAGTAACCTCGACGATGTGGATGATGATCCGTATTGGAAGGAGCAGCTTCACTTCAAGACTCCCATCAATATTGATGAAGGAAATGAATATAGATTCCAGGTTAGGATAATGAGTGACAAGCCCTTCAACTATGTCACCGTGAAGCTTACCGACAACGACAACGACGACATTGAGCTGGCTTTCGATGAGGGCATAGAGATCCCCGCACCCGTAGAGGGCGAGGAATACGAAGGAAAGCTCATTGAATTTGAGTTCGTTGGCACATCGAACATTGATCCCGAGACTGAAGCAATTAAGAACCTCAACTTCAAGGTTGTCTTCGACTTCGGCGGTGGCGAGGAAGGTGCCAACATTACCCTTAAGGATTTCTCACTGCTCGACATCACAGAAGGCGACAATGAGGAAGATGCAAAGGAGCTCTGGGTTGGCTCACAATACTTCAACTACATCGACATGCACAATCGTGTCGTCAGGTACTATGTATGGGATGATACTCTGAATGATGGTATAGGCGACTACAGGGAAGCCGTGGA
This sequence comes from Bacteroidaceae bacterium, assembly GCA_024697945.1. GTDB lineage: Bacteria > Bacteroidota > Bacteroidia > Bacteroidales > Bacteroidaceae > Physcousia. The sequence continues at coordinate 29,367 of JAILRU010000128.1, read as the reverse complement.
CAAGGATGAATATGATGCAGCTACTGACAGCTACGAAGAACTTGCCTATGAGGCAGTCGATGCTCCTGAAATCAACGGTCGTGTAGAGACACTGGATTGGACTCAGGCCGACTTCGACGACTCTATGTGGGACAACCAGATGATGCCAACTGGCAGCTCAGGTTACATGGCTGAGCAGCAGAGCATCTGGCCCAGCGGCATAGATGCTTGTTACTATAGCTCCAACTACTGGATTCGCCGCACCTTCGAACTTGACAAGGTTAACGACCGTCTCTCCTACGAGCTGAATGTCTGCCACGACGACGTTTACGAGACATACGTGAACGGCATCCTGCTGCAGAAGAACGTAGGCTGGACGAATGGCAAGAACCCTGTACAGGTTCACATCCCCGCCAAGTATCTCAACGTGGGTAAGAACGTTATCGCTACCTACATCCAGCAGAACTGGGGTGGTTATTTCTATGACTGCGGTATCAACGTCATGGAGGTTAACTACGAAGAGTGCGTCAAGCTGTTCAATGAGACCATTGAATACGCCAAGTCAGACGTAGTCCTGACTAACAGGATGAAGGCTGACCTTCAGGCTATCATAGATGAAGCATACCAATACTTCGAGGAGAACAAGAACGACCCGGCAGAAATCAGGAACTATGCAAGGGAACTGAGAACTGTTATTAACAGAATCTTTGGTTACAGCACCGATGTCCAGGTTCTCAAGGACACTTGGGACATCTGCCGCAAGATGGAGGACAAGGGTTACTGGGGCACCGCTCTCGAGGATGCAACCGCAGCCCTCGACACCTGTGCTACTGCCAGCCAGCTGAGTCCTTATCTCAACGCTCTGCGTGAGGCCCGCAAGGCTACCAATATGGAGCGCCACACCGAGAAGTATGTGGGCTGCGTTCCACAGGCTGTCTCAACAGAGGAGATTGGCATCGTAGATTTCGACTTCATCGATCCTATGGATGACGGACGTCCAAAGTACTATATATATAATGTAGGCGCGAAGAACTTCCTCGGTGCTGGTGAAGACTGGGGTACACACCTCACTCTCGAATACATCTCCAACCCGATGATGCTCGTTCAGGCAACAAAGGAAGTCATCGACGAAGAGACTGGCGACATCATTGATGAAGAGCCTATTGAAGGCGCATACTACGTAGAGACCTTCCGTCCCAATGGTGAAATCGGCTCCATGGACTTCATGGGCTGGAACGGCTACATCGACTGCCCGATGAACGACAAGTGGGAAATCATTCCTGTTGAAGGCAAGCCCAACGTCTATAACATCGCACAGTACGGTCAGACCTTCCCGATTGAGACTATTGAAACAGAAGAAGGAGAGGTTACCACAGGTGGTGGTAAGAAACTGCTCGGTCTCCGCAGCGGTGACAACCAGTACACTCCCTCTTACTACATAGTTGATACCGACATGCACACTCCCGAGCTGGAGACCAACCAGTGGATGTTCATCAGCCGTGAAGAGCTTCTTGGCTTCATCAAGACTGCCAGCGCAGAGAATCCCGTTGACCTCTCCTTCCTCATCAAGAACCCAGGCTACGACCAGCGCCTCAGCATCGAGGATTGGATGTTCTCCAACGGTTCTGTATGGGGTCGTGGTGGCAATAACCCCAACTTCGTGCTTGAATCCTACAACTCCCAGGAGTTCGACAACAGTCAGGAACTCTGGCCCAACGAGGGCGAAGATGCACTGCCCGCAGGTTATTACAAGCTGAGGGTACAGGGTTACTATCGTGACGGCATAGAGCAGGCACACGTAGTGAAGGTTCTCAACAATGAGCCGATTCTTCAGCGTTCCTACATCTTCGCAGGTCCCATGCTCTACACTGACGATCCTGAATCATGCGAAACCATGCCTCTCATGCCTATCCACATCGAGGCCAACAAGGTGCCCGGTATCGGTTACAGCTACGGCGGTCTGCAAATGCCCGGCACATACAACGGCCAGCCATATTCGGCTTGTAGTCAGGCTGCATTGGATTACTTCGGCAATGGTCTCTATTGGAACGAGTTTATCTTCAACATTCCCGATGATGATGATGCTTTAGGTCATCTGGCAATCGGCATCCACAAGGAATACGATGAAGAGACCGCTCCTGGCGACTGGATTGTAATGGACAACTGGCGCCTTATCTACTACGGTAATGACGTAGAGGATCCCGATGCCATCAAGGGTATCACCACCGATGAAATTAACAACAACACCACGAAGGCCCAGAAGGGTATCTACAACATGCTCGGCCAGCGCCTGAGCAAGATGCAGAGGGGTGTGAACATCATCAATGGTAAAAAGGTCATTAAGAAGTAATAATCATTCTTAATTAACCCATTTATTAGGCAGGCTCGGCAATTTGCTGGGCCTGCCTTTGCTTTTTTGTCAACAAAATGCCCCTTGTGCTTGCATCTTGGCAAAAAAAGTCGTACCTTTACGCGCAAATTAAGCAAAAACAATCACTATGCAAGCTAAATCCACTATTATTCTGGCAGCAATGCTGCTGCATCTGCCGCTCTCGGCACAACAGGCACGGATGGTCACACCTGCCGACATCAAGCCAACGGCATCACTCTACGTCAACAATCGCGCACCCCTGCCTGCCAATCCTTTCATCAAACTGGCCCCAGCAGCCGTCACTCCGCGTGGCTGGGTGGGCGAGATACTGCAAAGGCAGAAGAACGGCCTGAGCGGACAGCTTGGAGAAATCAGCGACTGGCTCGACAAGAAAGGTAACGCCTGGCTGGAATCGGGCGGCAGTCACGGCTGGGAGGAAGTGCCTTACTGGCTCAGAGGCTATGCCAATCTATCCTACATCTTGAACGACAAGGCGATGCTCGACGAGACGAAGTTCTGGATAGAGGGCATCCTCAGGAGCAGTCAGGCAGACGGATTCCTTGGTCCTGTCAACGAGAACAAGGGACGCCGCGAACTCTGGGCCAACATGCTCGCGCTCCAAATCCTGCAGGACTACTACGAGTGGTGCGGCGATGAACGTGTCATCAAGGTCCTCACCGATTACTATCGATGGCAGCTCAGCTATCCCGACGAGAAGTTCCTGCGCGACTATTGGGAGAACAGCCGCGGCGGCGACAACTTGCTTTCCGTCATCTGGCTCTACAATCGCACGGGCGAGAGCTTCCTGCTTGACCTCTGCAAGAAGATACACCGTTGCACCGCCAACTGGATGCAGGAGAGCGGTCTGCCCAACTGGCACAACGTCAATGTGGCAGAATGCTTCCGCGAGCCAGCCGAGTGGTATCTTGTCAGCGGCGACAAGGCAGCCCTCAAAGCTACCTACAACGACTACTGGCTCATCCGTCGCATCTACGGACAAGTGCCTGGCGGCATGTTTGGCAGCGACGAGAACTGCCGTCACGGATACATCGACCCACGACAAGGCACGGAGACCTGCGGTTTCGTGGAGCAGATGCTCAGCGATGAGATATTGATGGCACAGACAGGCGACCTGCTATGGATGGAGAACCTGGAGGACGTGGCATTCAACGATTACCCTGCTGCCCTGACGGAAGACATGCGGGCCCTGCGCTATCTGACTTGTCCCAATCAAGTACAGGCCGACTCGAACAACCACAATCCAGGCGTCGATAATGGCGGTCCCTTCTTCTGCATGAACCCCTTCAGCAGCCGTTGCTGCCAGCATAACCACTCGATGGGCTGGCCCTACTATGCCGAAAACATGGTTTTGGCCAGTGCCGACGGCGGAGCTGCCCTGCTTATATATGGCGACTGCACAGCCCGTCTCAAAGTAGCCGATGGCAAGGAAATCACCCTCGACGAGCAGACACAATATCCCTTCAGCGAGGACATCAAGGTTACCTTATCGGGCCTCAACAAAAAGACGACAGCGACATTCCCGCTCTACCTGCGCATCCCGACTTGGACCGAAGGAGCACATATTACGGTCAATGGGAAAACCGTTGACAACAAGGTCAGCAGCGGTTTGCTATGTATCAACCGTGAGTGGTCAAACGGCGACGAGGTCTGCATGCACTTCCCCATGCGCCTCACCAAACGCGTCTGGGCACTCAACAAGAACAGTATCTCCGTGAGCTACGGCCCTCTCACGATGAGTCTCAAAATTAAAGAACGCTACGACAAGAAGGACAGCCGCAAGACTGCCATCGGTGACAGCCACTGGCAGGAAACAGCCGACCCGAGCAAATGGCCGACCTACGAGATTTATGCCGAGAGTCCCTGGAACTATGCCCTCTGTGACAAGTTGGACGGCATGAAGGTGGAGTTCGGCACATGGCCGGAGAATAACTATCCCTGGAGCCACAGCGGCACACCCATCACCATCAAGGCAAAGGGTGCCCGCGTAGAAGGGTGGGGACAGGATGCCACAGGACTTTGCCAGATACTGCCCGATGCTGACGCACCTCGCGGAACTTTGGAAGACATCACCCTCATTCCCATGGGTGCCGCCCGCCTCCGCATCAGCGCATTCCCGCCAATAAAATAGGATACCCAGAATAATCCAAGTAATCAGAATATTCAGAGTATTCCGAATAATCAGAACATTCAGATAACAATTTAACAATAATTTTTATGAGAAAACTCTTCTTCTCTGCGCTGCTGGCAGTAGCTGCTATGGCAAGCGCCCAAACAGCCGAATTCTTCAAGCCCTACATGGCAACCGACCTGCGTTTGCCCTCTGTACCCTTGATTGTCAATGACCCCTATTTCTCCATTTGGAGTCCTTACGACAAGCTTACCGACGGCACCACACGCCACTGGACAAACGACGAGAAACCCATCCTCGGCCTCATTCGCGTGGACGGAACCACCTATCGCTTTATGGGTGCACAGCAGGAGTTCATCCTCTCTTCCATCGCACCGATGGCCGACGAAGAACAGTGGGAAGGCAAAGTCGCTCGTGACAAGCAGAGCGGTGAGGGCTGGACAAAACCAGGCTTCGACGACAGCGCCTGGAAGGCAGAAAAGGCTGCCTGGGGTAGCGAAGGCGAAAACATCAACAGCCGCTGGGGACGCACAGGCAGCGACATCTACATCCGCCGCGAGGTTGAGCTCACAGCCCAACAGTTGCAGGAGGATATGTATGTGAAATATTCCCACGACGATGTCTTCGAACTTTACATCAACGGCACCAAGGTGGCCGATACAGGCGAGACTTGGGTGAACGGCGTGGTGCTGCACCTCGACAGCGACCTGAAGAACCTGCTCCATGCAGGCAAGAATGTTATCGCCGCACACTGCCACAATACGACTGGCGGAGCATACGCCGACTTCGGTCTCTTCAAGAACATCAAGCCCAAGGGCCAGGATGTCAAGTTGGCTGAGCAGAAAAGTGTGGACGTACTTGCCACGAATACCTACTATACCTTCTCTTGCGGTCCTGTTGAGCTGGATTTGGTATTCACCGCTCCCATGCTCATCGACGACTACGACCTCATCTCCATGCCCATCAACTACATTTCCTATCAGGTTAAGGCAACCGACGGACTCAAGCACGAAGTCCAGATCTACTTCGGTGCCTCTCCACTGCTGGCAGTCAATAAGGACACACAGGCAAGCATCACCACGATGGGCAACGAGAACAGCGTGCGCTATGTCCGCACCGGCACCATCGAACAGCCCATCCTCGCCAAGACGGGCGACGGCATCTGCATCGACTGGGGTTACTTCTATATTCCCGCCATCAACGGACAAGTCATGATGGGTACGCCCTCCGAGATTGAGGATGCATTCATACAGAGCGGAAGGATATTTCCACAGCGCCAACAACAAGGCGGTCGTTTCCAAGGCGGTCGTGGAGGCTTTGGTTGGAATCGTGGCATTACCGCCCGCAAGCCTGCCGACATGCCTACACTGGCCTACACGCACGACTTCGGTTCCGTTGAAACAGCCAGCAGCTTCATGATGATGGGCTACGACGAGATTGAGGACATCGAGTACTTCTATAACAGATATAAGGGCTACTGGGCTCACGGCGGCCGCGTCACTATCTTTGACGCTTTCAAGACCATGCAGAGCCGCTACGCCGGCATTATGCAGCGCTGCCGCCAGTTCGACAAAATGATTTATGATGACGGCATGAAGGCAGGCGGTAAGGAGTATGCCGAGATTCTTTCCGGTTCCTATCGTCACGTGATGGCTGCACACAAGCTCTTCGAGGACAAGGACGGCAACCTGCTCTGGTTCTCAAAGGAGAATAACTCCAATGGCTGCGTCAATACGGTTGACCTCACTTATCCCGAAGCTCCGCTCGTCCTTGCTTACAATCCCGAGTTGCAGAAAGCCATGATGACCTCCATCTTCGACTACAGCCTCTCCGGACGTTGGACAAAGCCCTTCGCAGCACACGATCTCGGCACCTATCCCCGTGCCAATGGTCAGGTCTATGGTGGCGACATGCCCCTTGAGGAAGCAGGCAACATGATTACCCTTGCTGTCACCATCTGCATGTTGGACGGCAACACGTCCTATGTTGAAAAGTATTTTGACATCATGACCACATGGGCAGACTACCTCGTGGAGAATGGTTTGCACCCTGCCAACCAGCTCTGTACCGATGACTTCGCAGGTCACTGGGCAGGCAACTGCAACCTCGCCATCAAGGCCATCATGGGTGTGGCTGGTTATGCCGAGATTGCAAAGATGATGGGCAAGGATGATGTCTATGCCCAGTACAATGCAAAAGCCAAGGAGATGGCTGCCGCATGGGAAAAGGAAACCAAGGTGAAGGACCACTATGAACTGGCCTATGGTGCCGGCGCTGATACATGGAGTCAAAAGTATAACATGGTATGGGACAAGCTCTGGAAGACCGGCATCATTCCCAACGATGCCATGCAGACCGAGGTGAAGTACTACCTCAAGAAGCAGAACAAATACGGTCTGCCCCTCGATGTGCGCAAGGACTACACCAAGAGCGACTGGATTATGTGGTCAGCAGCAATGGCAGATACAGACAAGGACTTCCAGGCCTTCGTCGCTCCTCTCTACAAGTACATCAACGAGACACAGAGCCGCGTGCCCATCTCCGACTGGCACGACACGAAGACCGGTAGCATGGTTGGCTTCAAGGCTCGCTCTGTCATTGGCGGTTACTGGATGAAGGTGCTTGCAGATAGAATGAAGTAATCCGTATAGTCATACAGAAGTTCTCACGAACGGAACAGGCTGTTTCCCCAAAAGGAACAGCCTGTTTCTTTTCGAGAGAAGTATTCCTCCTGGCGGAGGATTACTATTCCTATGGGCGAAGGATTACTATTCCTATGACGGAAGGAATACTATTCCTACGACGGTAGGATTACTATTCCTTCGACGGTAGGGATAGGACGCTGGCTCGTGAAGATACTTTCCCTTCAGAAAAATCCAAATAAATTTGGCTATTCACTCATTTATTCGTACCTTTGCACAGAAATTTAGTTAATAACCTAAAAACTTACAAACTTAATAACTAAAAAACATCATGAAAATTTCACGCATTGAACACCTGGGCATCGCCGTGCAGAGCATCGACGAAGTGCTGCCCTATTTCCGCGACGTACTCGGACTGGAAGTTTACAAAACAGAAGTTGTAGAAGACCAGAAGGTAAAGACTGCTTTCCTCAAGGTCGGCGAAGTTAAGCTGGAACTCTTGGAGCCCACATGCCCCGAAAGCACCGTTCAGAAGTTCCTCGACAACGGTGGCAAGGGCGTTCACCATGTTGCCTTCAAGGTTGAAGACGGTGTGAGCGAAGCACTCGCCATGTGCGACAGCAAGGGCATCCGCCTCATCGACAAGGCTCCCCGTAACGGTGCCGACGGTCTGCACATCGCATTCCTCCATCCCAAGAGCACTTGTGGTATTTTGACTGAGTTATGCGAAGAATAAAGCCTCACCCCAACCCCTCTCCGAGGAGAGGGGCTTTTTTTACTCTTAACATCATGAAAACAAAAATTTTTATTCTCGTATTATTTTATGCCTCCCTCCTCGGGGGGAGGACAGGAGGGGGGCTTCTTTCGGCTCAGACACTCACACCCGAGAACCAGACAATCTATCTGCGACATATCATCGAGCAGACGAACGACATCACCCAGAAGGAAGCAGCCCTGAAGCTCTTGGCAAACACCGGCACCTATCAGGCGCTGACGTTCGCCTCCTCTCTTCTGGACGACAAGCAGATTGCACCAGCCGCAGCCACGACCATCTGGACAATCCTCTCCGAACATCCCGAATACAATGGGGGTGAATCGCGAAAGATGCTCTTCGCCGCCATAACTCTTCTGAAAGGGAAACAGAAGAAGGAAGCTAAAGCCTGGTATGATGCCGCCGACAAGAACGAGGTGGGCTTCGTCAGCCTCTTCGATGGCAGGAGCCTCGCAGGTTGGAAAGGTCTTGTGGAGAACCCCATCAAACGCGCCAAGATGAGCAAGGAAGAACTTGCCGAGGCACAGAAGAAGGCCGACGAACTGATGAAGAAAGACTGGATCGTGGAGGATGGAGTCCTTGTCTATATCGGTCACGGATGGGACAACATCTGCACATGGAAGAACTATGCCGACTTTGAACTCCTCGTTGACTGGCGCCTCGACCCGAACGGCAAGGAGCCTGATGCAGGCGTCTATCTGCGTGGCACGCCACAAGTGCAGATATGGGACATCCGCCGCACCAACGTCGGTGCACAGGTGGGCTCAGGTGGCCTCTACAACAACAAGGAAAATCCCAGCACGCCAACGAGTGTGGAGGATAACAAACTGGGCGAATGGAACACCTTCCGCATCATCATGAAGGGCGACAAGGTGACGGTTTGGCTCAATGGCACTAAGGTTGTCGATAACGTTGTCCTCGAGAACTACTGGGACCGCAAGCTGCCCATCTTCCCCTGCGACCAGATTGAGATGCAGGCTCACGGCTGCCGCTGCTACTTCCGTAATATCTATGTAAAGGAGCTATGAGAATCGTTTTCATGGGGACGCCCGATTTCGCGGTGCAGTCGCTCAGACGATTGGTCGAGGAAGGCTGCAACGTGGTGGGCGTTGTCACTATGCCCGACAAGCCCATCGGCCGACATCACGATGTGCTGCAGTCAAGCCCCGTCAAGAAGTTCGCTTTGGAGAAAGGCATCCCCGTACTGCAACCCGAGAAGTTGCGCGACGAAGCCTTCATCGAAGAGCTCAAGGCGCTGAACCCCGACCTTCAGATTGTCGTTGCTTTCCGCATGTTGCCACAGGTAGTGTGGGCTTTGCCGCCACTCGGCACCTTCAACCTCCATGCTGCCCTGCTGCCACAATATCGCGGTGCAGCTCCCATCAATTGGGCCATCATCAACGGCGATAAGGAGACTGGCATCACGACCTTCTTCCTCGACGAACAGATTGACACGGGTCGCATCATCCTTCAGGAACGCATCCCCATTGCTTCGGACGACTGTGCCGAGGATGTCCACGACAGACTTATGATGCAAGGTGCCGAGTTGGTCATCAAGACGGTACGGCTCATAGAGAGCGGTCAGGCCACAGCTACCGACCAAAGCCAATTCATGACAGACGAGCCCCTCAGACCCGCTCCGAAGATATTCAAGGACACTTGCCAAATCCGCTGGCAAGAACATACACTCGAGAGTGCCTACAACTTCATCCGAGGCCTGAGTCCCTACCCAGCTGCATGGACGCCAGTCATTGCCAACGGAAAGGAAACGGAGATGAAGATATTCAAAGCCTCGATGGGTACAGGGCTACTTCCAATTTCATTTCCAAACGGTTACCTCTCTTTGGATGAAGTACAGCTTGCAGGCAAGAAACGTATGCCCATAGCAGACCTGCTCCGCGGAACGAAGATAGAAATAATAAGACAATAGGACAATAAGAAATTAAGAGAATAAGATAATAAGAAAATAAGAAGATGAAACACAAACGCGCCCTACTACTACTGCTTTCCATTTTTCACTTTTCATTTTTCGCTATTCACTCCCATGCCCAGACTCCTGTCTATCTCGACCCCACGAAGGACATCGAAGCCCGCGTGGAAGATGCACTCGGTCGCATGACACTCAGCGAGAAGATTGCCGTGATACATGCCCAGAGCAAGTTTTCGAGCGCTGGTGTGAAGCGTCTTGGTATGCCCGACTTCTGGACCGATGACGGACCTCATGGCGTGCGTCCCGACGTGCTTTGGGACGAGTGGGAACAGGCTGGACAAAGCAACGACTCGTGTGTGGCTTTTCCTGCCCTAACGTGTCTCGCTGCCACATGGAACCCCTCGCTTTCGATTTTGTATGGTGCTGCCTTGGGCGAGGAAGCGCTTTATCGAGGCAAGAGCATGATTCTGGGTCCTGGCATCAACATCTACCGTACGCCGCTTGGAGGCCGTAACTTCGAATACATGGGCGAGGACCCCTACCTTACCTCCCGCATGGTTGTGCGTTACGTGCAGGGTTTGCAGAGCGTCGGTGTGTCCAGTTGTGTGAAGCACTACTGCCTGAACAACGATGAGGAATACCGCCATCAGGTGAACGTCATCGTGAGCGACCGTGCTCTCAGGGAGATTTATCTGCCCGGCTTCGAGGCTGCCGTCAAGGAAGGCAAGGCCTGGGGCGTGATGGGTGCTTACAACCTCTACAAGGACGAACACAATTGTCATAACAGCATCACCCTGAATAAGATACTAAAGCAGGAATGGGGCTTTGACGGCGTTGTGGTAAGCGACTGGGGTGGGGCACACGACCTGGACCAGGCAGTCAAGAACGGCCTCGACATGGAGTTCGGTACATGGACGAACGGCCTGAGCGAAGGTGCATCGAATGCCTACGACATGTACTACCTCTCCAAGCAGTATCAGAAGGCCATCGTCGAGGGCAAATACACCACCAAGGAGCTCGACGAAAAGGTACGCCGCGTGCTACGAACTTTCTTCCGTACCACCATGAACAAGCAAAAGCCCTATGGTTTCCTTTGCAGCGAAGAACATTACCTGACAGCCCGTCTGGTGGCACAGCAGGGCATTGTCCTCTTGCAAAACGAGGGCAATGTGCTACCCATCCAGCCCGAAGGCAAGAAGATTCTTGTGGTGGGCGAGAACGCCATCAAGATGATGACTGTGGGCGGCGGCTCCAGTTCGCTGAAGGCACAGCATGAAATCAGTCCCCTGCAGGGCCTGCAGATGCGTCTCTCCACTCTCCTCGGAGAGGGGACGGGGGTGAGGCTCGACTATGCCCGTGGTTATGTGGGCGACGTATCGGGCAACTATAACGGCGTGACGACCGGTCAGAACCTCAAGGATGACCGTTCGCCCGAAGAACTCATCGCAGAGGCTGTGGAGAAGGCCAAGACTGCCGACTATGTTATCATCTTTGGCGGACTGAACAAGAGCAACTATCAGGATTGCGAGGGCCACGACCGCAAAACGATGGACCTCCCATACGGTCAGGACAAGCTTATCACCGCCCTTGCTGCTGTCAACAAGAATACCATTTACGTCAACATCAGTGGCAATGCAGTTTCTATGCCTTGGCGCAAGCAGGTACCCGCCATCGTGCAGGGATGGTTCCTGGGCAGCGAAGCAGGCACAGCACTGGCTGCGGTACTGCTGGGCGACGTTAGTCCCAGTGGCAAGTTGCCATTCACCTGGTACGAGAGCCTGGAGCAATGCGGAGCTCATTCCTTTGGCGAGGCAGCCTTCCCGGGCATCTGGCGTAACGGCGAAAAGAAGATTATCGACGAGGAATACAAGGAAGGCATCTATGTGGGCTATCGCTGGACGGACAAGCAGAAGCTGAAACCCACATTCGCCTTTGGTCACGGCCTCAGCTACACCACCTTCAAGGTCAGCAACCTCAGATGCGCATTCAATGAGACTACCGACGGCAACATGACCTTCAAGGTTGATGTCACCAACACTGGCAACCGTTCGGGAGGTGATGTCGTACAGCTCTACATTACCGATGTGAAGTGCAGTGTGGACCGTCCCGTCAAAGAGTTGAAAGCTTTCCAGAAGGTGACCCTGAAGCCTGGCGAGACGCAGACCGTCACCCTGACGACCGACAAACGTGCCCTTTCTTTCTGGGATGAGGAAGCCAACGATTGGAAGGCAGAGCCTGGTGAATTTATAGCTCAGGCCGGCGATGCAAGCGACCGTCTTACCTGTAAAGTGAAGTTCACGTTAAAATAGATTTAAGAAAGAAGCATAATATGCCGCGTGACGTAGTTTTTAACACTTCACGCGGTTTTTTTCTATACTTTTTACCATTATTTGTTTAAAAGAACGCAGTCTTAACACGTTTTAACAAAAAATGAGCATGTAATTTGTTAAATTTTGTTTATCTTTGTCGTCAGATATTATTAGTAGAAACTAATAAATGATAAAAATAACGACTCGCAGGCTCATCTTTCTGCTATCGATTCTGTTCATCTCGAACTGGCTGCATGCCTACGACGGAGCTGTTGACGACCTCCTTCAAGGTACGATTGTGCACTCCGGCTCTGGGACGAAGGCAGCTTTGGCTTTCGATGGTGATGCATCGACGACCTATTACAGCAACAGCGGGAGTGAGATGCAATGGATAGGCCTTGACTTGGGCGAGCCGTATGTCATTACCCGTGTCGGCTATACACCTGCTTCTGGCAGCGAGGGTGCCGACCGCGTACTACTCAGCCTCTTTGAGGGAGCCAACCGTCCTGACTTCATGGATGCCATGCCCCTCTACTTCATCAGCACAAAGCCTGCCAATGGAACCGCCACGAAAGCCGATGTCAATGTCAGTCGTGGTTTCCGTTATGTCCGTTATGTGGGTAGTGCCGGCTCATATTGCAACATTGCCGACCTTGAGTTCTATGGTCATGCAGGCGAAGGCGATGACAGCCAGTTCTATCAGATTACCAACCTGCCGACACTTAGCATTCACGTACAGAACAATATCAAGCCCACGGTTCGCGGCGAGGATCACGAGTCTCTTTCAACACTCATCTACGATGGTGGGACGATGGTGCAGGAATACCCCATCTTGTTCCGTGTTCGCGGCAACTTCTCTTCCTCGCCCGAGAACAAGGCCTACCGCATGAAGTACAACGACGGCAAGAGCCATCACGTCATGAGGGGAGGTCACAACGAATCGCCCACAAAGTGTAAGAAATGGGTGCTTATCAACAGTTATCGCGACAAGACATTGATGCGCAACCCCGTAGCTTGGGCCATGTCGAAGCGTGTGGAGATGCATTGGACACCCTGGAGCCAGATTGTTGACCTTGTCGTAAATGGAGACTATCGCGGCACCTACACGTTGGCAGATGCTGTCTCCTTAGACCCCAATCGCATCGACATTACCGAAATGGGAGAATGGGACACCGACGAAGAGACCATCACAGGCGGTTATCTTGCCGAAGTGGATAACAATGCCAGCCGCGAGCCATATTGGTTCAGTTCCACGTATGGCAACCCTATCTCCATTCATGAGCCCGACGACGACGTCATGCAAAGCGAACAGTTCCAGTACATCAAGAACACTTGGAACAATATGGAGAGCATTGTCTTTGGTTCGAACTACACCGACTGGGAGAATGGCCAGCGGTCTGTCCTCGATATAGAATCGTTCCTCAGATACTTTCTTGCAAGTGAGTTCAACGGCAATACAGACATGCTTTGCCAAGTCTTCATGTATAAGGAACGTGGCGATGACCACTTCTACACCGGTCCCGTGTGGGATGCAGAGCTTGCTTTGGAGAATGACCAGACCACCTATCCCGCCAACGAACGCATGGACTGGACCTACAAGGTGCGCGACACAGGTAACTGGTCGCAGTTCGTCGGGCGTGTCATCTCCGACCCCTCTGTCTTTGCGCAATTGCAGGAGATGTGGGCAATACTTCGCAAGAAAGGAGCCTTCGAACCAGATGACGTGGCAGCAGACGTTGATTCGCTGCGGACTGAGGTACGTGCCTCTGCCAACCTCAACTTCATCCGTTGGCCCTACCTAACCCAATACATCTCGCTAAATCCCGAAATCCCGGGTTCGTGGGAAGCGGAAGTGGACCGTGTGCGTGATTTCGTTTATGACCGCGTAGCCTGGATGGACGAGATGCTCTCCTACGGCAAGGTGCATCAGAAGGACGGCATCTATCAGATTGCCTCAGCCCTGGACCTCTGCACCTTCAGCCAGATGGTCAACGAGGGTGGAAAGACCGATGCTGATGCTGTACTTCTTGCTGACATTGACATGACAAATTGCAACGAAGACTTCCAGCCTATCGGCACATCGTCTGCTATCTTTACAGGAAGCCTCGACGGCGAGGGACACGTCATACGGAACCTTCACCTCAGCAGCAGCAATTCCGTCGGTCTGTTCGGCTACGTTGGCACTTGTACGCTGTGCAACATTGTTTTCGACGAGACATGTTCCGCCAAGGGAGCAAACAAAGTCGGTATGCTCGTCGGCTATGTACGTGACGGTACGGCTACCATCTCGGGCATCGAGAACCACGGCTCAGTCTCTGCTTCTGTCAATGGTGCCGGAGGTATTGTTGGCAATATTTATCCATCTGTTACCGTAAACATCACTAACTGCTGCAACACGGGTGACATCTCTGCTTCGAGCGGTGCAGGAGCCCTCGTCGGTTCCTCGAATGGCTATCTGACAGTGGAAAACAGCTACAACATAGGTACTGTAACCGGTTCGACGGAAGACAAGGAGTTCGCCTATGCTAACAATGGCACCTCAATTAACAACTGCTGGGACTACACATCCTCGCAGACCAACAACATGACGCCCGAACAGGTTGATAACGGCTACCTCTGTTATCATATCAATACCAATGCCGGCAGCACCATCTGGCACCAGAACATCGACAACGGCAGGGTGCACAATCCATGGCCCGTGCTTTGGATGAAGGGTGGAAATGTCTATGAGAAAGATGGCCAATACACCAACTATAACCCCATTCAACCTAAGTTCCGCTACTACAACCTCATCGTTACGAGTCTGCAAGGCAGTACCAGAGGTTGCATACAGTTCTCGGAATTTGATATCCTGAATGAGAGAGGCGAAGAGGTGGAAGCCCTCTATATCTACGACGGAACTGACTCAAACATCGGCCATGAGGATTGGCCTAATGCAGCCGACAACAACGTCAAGACCAAGTATTGTTGCAGCGCCTTCAACGGTTACGCCTACTTCCTTTTCGACGCGAAGAGCAGTGTCAGTCTCTGTGGCTATCGTATCTACACAGCCAACGACACAGGAACCCATTCCGAGCGCAATCCTTCATCCTGGAGACTCTATGGCAGCAACACCCAACTGTATGACCCAGAAGACCCGGAATGGGAACTTATCGAGGAGCGCGAAGACGACTGGACACTGCAAGCAACCAACTATACGCCCTATGATTTCTACATATCTGATCCAATCAAGACGCTGACCCTCAACAACCAGACTGCCACAATTATGCGAGGCGAGAAACTGCGGCTGGAAGCCACCTTCACGCCCAATACCCTACAAGGCTTGACGCTGCAATGGTCAACAACCGATCCATCTGTCGCTACGGTCAACAGTCAAGGACTTGTCCTGGCTAAAGCGGAGGGGACGGCCGATATCATCGTCACCACTCTCGAAGACGAGACGCTGCGCGACACATGCACCGTTACCGTTGTGGCGAAGCAACCCGGATTCCGTTATTACCAGTTTGCCATAGAGGAAGTAAGCGGGAACTCCGCAATACAGCTCTCCGAGATAGACCTGCTTGATGGGGATGGCAATGAGATAACACCCCTAACACTTTATGCCTACACCGGTACGCACTATAGCGACGAAGTTCAAGCAAACCTCTTTGATGATAATGTTTACACCAAGTACTGCGGTCCCTTCTCCGCCGTCAATCCCGTGTATATTTATATAGATGCAGGTCAGCGCGTCTTGCTCTCCGGCTATCGCTTTACGACGGCCAACGATACCCAAAGTAATCCTGGACGCAATCCCATTACGTGGTCACTATTGGGAAGCAACACCCCAAGCGAACTGCCCAATGATGTGGTATGGACACTCCTTGACCGCCGCGAGAAAGACACGACACTCGAGGCCGCAAACTACGAGCCCTACGACTTCATCATTCCGGAGCCTGTCCTGATGGGCGATGTGAACAGTGATGGAGAGGTTGACCTCAGCGATGCCGTCATGGTGACCTGCTACTCCCTGCAAATGGAGCCTGACAACTTCAACGAAGCTGCAGCCGACATGAACAACGACGGAGAAATAGACCTCAGCGATGCAATCATAATCATATATACTACATTTAATATCACAGAATGAAAAGACTAACATTTATCACACTGGTTCTGCTCGCAATAGTGAGTAGAGTCTCCGCACAGGAAAGTGTCAGCGTGTCTGACATTCTTGTGCCTCGGGGTGGAGAAGCTTTTCTGGAGATAAACTACTCGCTCGAAGGAACGGGGCCGTATGTTGGGTTCATGTTCTTGGTCAACCTGCCAGAGGGACTTTCCTTGGCGGAAGACGAAGAGGAGCCCGGCTATCCGTGGTATGACGAAGAAGTGAGCGCCATTTCAGGGATGAGTATTACCGCCACGCCTAAGGGCTTTGCCGCTACGCCTAAGACGGCTACTGCCGCCATCGACGGCAATAGCGGCGTACAGATGATGGTCAAGGTGGCCGCAGATGCCAGCCTTGCTGTCGGCAGTAGTTACACGGGAAAGATAACAAATCTCTCGTACTATGTTCGCGACGAATCCTACAACGTGACAAAGATTCCCCTTGGCGATATAACCTTCGGCATCACAATAGATGATGACCCAGACGGCATTGAGAGAATTAAAAATGAAGAATTAAAAATGAAAAATGATAATGCTATCTACAATCTTGCCGGTCAGCGCCTGAGCAAGATGCAGAAAGGTGTCAACATCGTGAACAGCCACAAAGTACTAAAGTAAATCGTAAATAACTTAAAAACTCAATAATTTAAAAACTTAAAAACTTTATCAAACATGAGAATCAAAAATCTTTGTGCTGCCTGCCTCGTGGTACTTGGCATTGCAGCAACCGCGAATGCGCAAACTGAAAATGAAAAGACTGTAACCTATCCACAGCTTTTCTTCGGACTCCAAGGTGGTGCGCAGACCACATTCACCAACTTCAACAACTGGAAGCTGATTACTCCAACTGCCAGTTTTAGTTTCGGTTCGTTCTTCACTCCTGTCATTGGTGCACGTCTGCACTTCAATGGTCTGTGGAATAAAGGCGGCTACAACAGAGCTATTGGGGACTACAAATACGACTACAAGTATTTGACCTCCAACCTCGACCTCATGGTCAACCTCGTCACACTCTTCGGCAAGAAGAACTACTATCCCCTCAACGTCTATCTGATAGGTGGTATCGGCCTCAACTACGCTTGGGACAATGACGATGCCTACGATCACAGAGACAAGCTGCTCTTGGCATACGAGAAGAACCAGTTCAGCCACAATGCACGCGTCGGTGCACAGCTTGACTACAACATCAACAAGCACTTCAGCGTCAACCTGGAAGTTGCAGCAAACAGCCTCAACGACCGCTACAACAGCAAGCTGAGCAACAAGGACGACTGGCAGCTCACAGCACAGATTGGTGTTGCCTACAAGTTCGCAGCCAAGAAGAAGAAAGTCGTGGTAGAGCCGGAAGTATGGGAGACCCGTCAGGACACCATCTGGTACGACGATGCAGTATTCACTCCCAAGGTTGAAGATGGCAAGGCAACATGGAACGTATTCTACAAGATTCGTGAGAGCGACTTCGAGGCTGACGAGCAGTTAAAGGCAATCGGCGAGTTCCTCAAGGACCACCGCGAGTGCAAGGTTGACATCAAGTCCTACGCTGACGTACAGACCGGTAATCCCAAGATTAACATGGAGTACTCCAAGCAGCGTTGCGAGAAAGCCGTTAAGGCTCTGACAGATGCTGGTGTTCCTGCCTCCTCTATCACTTCAAGCTATTATGGTGACACTGTACAGCCCTTTGCCGAGAATGACAAGAACCGTGTCAGCATCATCGTAGCAACAGGTCTGAAGGACGTCAACATAAAGACGATGGAGAAGAAGTTCAGGACCAAGGAAGTACGGTACAGAGTGAAGTAATACATTATTTATATTATATAGTATCCACGCTCCGCGACTAAAATCGCGCCGTGGTGCTGTAGTATCCACGAAAGCCGCCCCAAGGGACGGCTTTCTTCTTTCTGCACCCAAGCTGCCCTTTTAGGGCACTCAATCTCTGGGAAAGTAGTCGATGTGAGAACCAGAGAACATAGTTTATTTCCCCTGTTAAGGTAGCTCTTTCTCCCCATTAAAGCCGGACCTTTTGCATAAAGAAATATGCACATTCCTTATCTGGCTCGGCTTGCGGGAGCTGTCAAACAAACAATACTTCTCGGCCGTGAAAGAGGAAGTTACCTGCTACGACGTATTCTCTGCAGGTTGGCGAGAACTGGTCTTCCACGGTAATGTGCTCATGCCCTGCCAGGATGCAACGCAAGAGGGGTTCGCTACGCAGATATTGAATGAAATCGCGAGTAACAGCGTCTTCTTTCTGACATTTGTAGTCACCGCTCGGCTTGGGAACTTCACGGTAGGTTAACTGTCCCTTATCTTTCCAGAAACGAACGGCAGCCCGCCATATATTATCTGTAAAGAAAGGTACATGCATGCACAGTACTATGGGCAATCCTTTGGCGACTTCCTTATGGAAGAGTTCTACCTGAGTTTCAGTAACATAACCGTAAACATCATCGAGCGTGACGAAGTTGACGCCACGGACCTCCTGACTGTTCATGGTGATATTGAAGGGATAGACGCTCTGTAGTATGTCGCGTGTATTATTCTTATAGGCTTCACTCTGTTCCTCCTTTGGGTCGCTGAGCCACATGTCGGTACTGAACTCATGATTGCCCATGGAACCAATGACGCCCTTGCCAAAGTATTTCTTCACTAGGTCGAAGTTGGCTTCACTCTGCCAGTCTATGAGGTCACCTGTATGAACAATATAGTCCACATGCTGCTTCGCCCATGCAAGTGTATCGCGCAGGGCCTCTTCCTGACGGCCTCCGAAAGTAGTGGTACGGTTGCCGTGAAGCTGTTGCTTCTTTTCGTTCTCATGGTCATAGGCGGCAGTGAGATGTGTGTCTGAAATGTGCAGGACGGAGAAAGGATTCTCCAGTCCTATTTCCACCGTCGCATAGCTTAAGGACAACCGTTCATATCTCCCCCGCTTGGGGAACACAGCGGGATTATCCTCGGCCAGCACTGGTAGCTGGGAAGTGGCGATAAGTGCTCCTGCACCTGCCATACGCTTAATGAATGTTCTTCTATCTGTCATGGTATATTTGTTTGATGGTTTCGAGTACAAAGTTATAGTTTTTTTTCAAATCTTCTATGATTTAACCAGAATATTCTGAATCAATAGAAAAAGAAAGATAATGGTTTATT
Organism: Bacteroidaceae bacterium; assembly: GCA_024697945.1. Lineage (GTDB taxonomy): Bacteria > Bacteroidota > Bacteroidia > Bacteroidales > Bacteroidaceae > Physcousia. The sequence goes on along the minus strand of JAILRU010000128.1, from coordinate 9,925 downwards.
GAGAAATCTTTGGAGATTTCATTTTTTTTCTGTTTCTTTGCAACGAAAATTCATTCACTAACTAATTTCTATAGCATTATGAAGAAAATAACTTTAACACTTCTTGCAGCCATGACACTGATGCTGTCGAGCTGCTTCACAACCGGACTCGGAACCACATCTACAAACAATTCAAACAGCAATGTGTGGGGTAATGTGCTTGGTGCTGTATTGGGCCAAGTGTTGATGGGTGGAATGACTTATGACCAGTCGGGCCTTCTTGGTAGCTGGAGCTACAACGCTCCAAGTGCTGCCTTCACTACCAGTCAGGCGCTGACAAAGGCCGGAGGTTCTGCTACAATTTCCAACATAGCCACTTCCCTGGCAAGTAACTACAGCAGCATCGGTATAAACCGTAACAACACTTCTTTCTCGTTCCTTGCTGACAACAAGTTCTCGGCTAAGGTGAATGGTATTCCATTCAGCGGAACCTATGAGTACAATCCCCAGAACGGTGAGATTTCACTCAAGACAGCTACTGAGACCATTAAGGGCAATGTAACAAAGACCGAGAAGGGAATGGGTCTGATGTTTGACTCCAAGCAGATGACCAACATCCTTCAGAAAGAAGGTAAAGTCAGCGACACTGCTGCTGTTCAAGCTGTTAGCAAGCTCGCTAAGAGTGCCGACGGTGCTCGCGTAGGCTTCGAGCTGACAAAATAAGGGGTTACTTAATCAAAGGCTCCCGCAGTCATAGTATGTTTTTGCGGAAGCCTGAGGAGTAATCTCGCAAGAGGACTCTGGGGAATCTCAAATTTATGAGATTCCCCTTTTCTGATATTGGTCCAATTATTCTTCTGCTGTGAAGTCGTCAAGAGCATAAAGCTTCACCTTACCCTTATGTTCCACTTCAAAGCCATCATTTAAGCTGTAGTCGTATCTCTTGGCAGTTTCGAGCTGAGTTCTACAACCAGCTGCCGCTTACAACCCGTGCACAAAAAGAACACGCTCTTTTGAGGCTGAAAGCGTTGGTGGAACCTATGGTAGAACGTCGTGCCAAGGAGATGGGCGTTATTCATAAAAAAAAGATTCCTAATCTCGCGACCAAGAATCTTAACCTTAAAAATCTAATACCATGAAAAACACTTTTGCTTCAGCGGTGCGGACGAGGCTCGAACTCGCGACCCCTAGCGTGACAGGCTAGTATTCTAACCAAACTGAACTACCGCACCATTTAAAGTTTAGAGTTTAGAGTTTAAAGTTTATAGTTAATCTCTATTCTTCTAATTTAGGCATCTCGCTCTATGAGCGGAAAACGAGACTCGAACTCGCGACCCCAACCTTGGCAAGGTTGTGCTCTACCAACTGAGCTATTTCCGCGTTATCGTGGGCAGGGACAGATTCGAACTGCCGAAGCCGTGAGGCAACAGATTTACAGTCTGCCCGTTTTAACCACTTACCTACCTACCCAGTCCACTGACTTTCGCCAGAAGGTGTGACTCCTGCGGGATTCAAACCCACAACCTTTTGATCCGTAGTCAAATGCTCTATTCAGTTGAGCTAAGGAGCCAATCCTTATTCTAGGTGGGCGCTGAGGGATTCGAACCCCCGACCCTCTGCTTGTAAGGCAGACGCTCTGAACCAGCTGAGCTAAGCGCCCTTTTTCGAATTGCGGTGCAAAGATACGGCAATTTCCCGAACTGGCAAAACTTTTTAGTATTTTTTTTCGCAAGCGGCCAACTTTTTTTATAAACGGCAAAAAAAGAGGGCAGAAACCTTGCTGACAACGAAGGGAAATACTACTTTTGTAACCACAAACCACCTGTTCATACTTATAATCAAGCTAAATCCGGACAAAAACGATACTTCGTCTATGCCGACTGAATGAAATGAAGAACTCTACATTATATATATTCAATCCTGAGAACGATATGGCCCTTGCTGATGGGCATGCCGTCTATACACCTCCTGCACAGATACAGCAGATGCGGCGCGAACTGTGGTGGCTGCCAGGGTGGTGGGCATCGGACGACGATATTGTCTGGAACGGCGAAGACCGTTTGAATCTGTCGGACGACACACGCATCCTGCCTTGGGGCTGGAGTCCTGCGCTCCGTCACCAGTTGAAGCAGGCTGGCGTTCAGGAGTCTCTCCTGCCTACGGAAGAGCGGATAGAGCACATCCGTCAACTTTCTCATCGGCAAACTGCAATTACACTTCTGCAGGAACTCCGCGAACAACTTCCCCTCGAAGGTCACATTGCTGGCGAATCTATGCTTTGCCATAATATGAATGAGGTGGAGGAAACCGTTGCCCAATATGGTGATGCCATGCTGAAATCTCCTTGGAGCAGCAGTGGAAGGGGAGTGAAGTCCATCTCTAACTCTCTTTTAGAGGGAAAAGACTCCTCCCATAGGGAAAGTTGGGAAGGGTCTGCTTGGGTGCACCATGTTCTCAAAACACAAGGCAGTATCGTCGTGGAGCGGCTCTTGCATAAGTTGACCGACTTTGCCCTGGAGTTCTGGCTCGACGGAAAGGGTGGGGTAGAGTATCGGGGATTGTCCCTCTTCTATACCAACGAGCGGGGTGCTTACTTGGGCAACTGGGTGGCGCCAGAGGGGCAGAAACTTCAATGGCTGACAGGGTACATTCCCCTTCAGTATCTTCAGGAGATACGTCGCTGGTGGGAAGAGCGTCTCAAGCGCTTCGACTACAGCGGTCCTGTGGGCATCGACATGATGTTGGCCCAGGAGGGCATCTGTCCTTGCATCGAAGTCAACTGGCGATGGACGATGGGACTTGTCTCGTGTCTCGTTGCAGAACAGGGTCGCTATGGGCGCATGGTTGTGGAATACATATATGGTCATTACTCTGCCGAAGTAGAAGCCTTTGGCGGTTAATTTCACAAAAGAAGAGAGAAAAATACACGCTTTCTTTTGCTACATACGCTATTATTTCCTAACTTTGCCTACAATTTATGTCACATCTATGAATAGAAGAGAGTTCCTACAACGTTCCACAGCCCTTGCCGGAGCAGCTTATTTAGGTTCACCGACTTTGGCTAACGAAGTTACGGCGTTGGTCGAGCCAAACCTCGCTATCGGCATTGTTAGCGACATCCATTTGCAAGGAGCCGATACGGCAGGGACGTTCATCCACGCACTCGAGTACTTCCGAGAACATAGGGTGGATGGTGTCATCATTGCTGGCGATATGGCAGACCAGGGACTTCTTCCTCAGCTTCAAGTCGTTGCAGATGCTTGGTTCCAAGTCTTTCCGAAGAATAAAGGCCTGAATGGCAAGAAGACAGAGCCGCTCTTCGTTTATGGCAATCACGACGTTGAGGCTTACACATGGGGCGGCACCATCAATAGTGTCGGCAAAGAGACAGCAGAGGCGCAGGGCATCGGGCTTCAGCGCGAAAAAGCGTGGAAGCAATGCTTCAAGGAGACGTACCAGCCCATTTGGATGAAGACCATCAAGGGCTACCACTTCATCGGTGCTCATTGGCATGACCAGAATAACGTTCCAGGGCTTGCTGAGTTTCTTGAGAAGCACGATGCAGAGTTGCGAGCCGACGGGAAGCCTTTCTTCTACATTCAGCATGCGCACCCCAAGGATACCTGCAACTGTGCTTGGGCATGGGGGCGGGACGACGGAACGGTCACCAGGCTGCTGAGCAAATATCCCAATGCCATCGCTTTCTCAGGCCATTCACACTCGCCGCTTGATGACGACCGAGACCTTTGGCAAGGCAGCTTCACCAGCATCGGCACTTCTTCGCTCAAATACCTCTATCCGATGCCTGCACGCGAGAATACTTATCAGGACGACTGGTCAGCCAAGCCGCCTTCGCAAATGCCGAGGATGAAGACGGATGACGGTCGGCAGGGAATGCTGATGCGGGTTTATGACAACACGATTACATTTGCAAGGCTGGAGTTTGTTTATGACGAATACATCGGGGATGCTTGGCGACTGCCCTGGCCCATCTCGACAAAAGAGCCGCTTTCCTTCGAGGCTCGAGCCAAGAAAGCAGCCATCCCTCAATTCCCTTCCGAGGCAAAGGCAACCGTCTCGACTGGTACAGGCAAAGACCGTTATGGCACGGAGCAGCCGCAAGTGACCGTTCACTTCCCGACTGTCTTGAAGAAGAATGCTGGTGTGCGTGCCTTCGATTATGAGGTGCAGGTGGAATACGACTGGCTCGACGTTCGTAATGTGGCTGCCACGAAGCGCGTCTTCTCGCCTAAGTGCTACCTCGGCGAGAACAAGGAAGAGGGCGAAGTCATCTGCGTCTTTGGCAAAAGCGAACTGCCCAAGGACTTCGCCTATCGCTTTGCCATACGTCCCTGCAACTGCTTCGGCGGCAAAGGGAATCCCATATATACGGAATGGATTAGGGAAAAGTGAAAAATGAGCTACCGCCCTACTAAATAGTAAATAGTAAATCGTCAAATCGTAAGTAAATATGGTAAACATTGTTGAATCAATCTTTGCAGCAAAGCTGCTGAAAGTTAAGGCAATCAAGTTGCAGCCCACGAACCCTTTCACCTGGGCGAGTGGATGGAAGAGCCCCTTCTATTGCGACAACCGCAAGACACTCTCTTTCCCTGACCTGCGTTCATTCGTCAAGGTGGAACTCACTCGACTCGTCATGGAGCAGTTCCCAGAGGCTGAGGCTGTTGCAGGTGTTGCAACAGGCGCCATTGCCCAAGGTGCTCTGGTGGCTGATGCCCTGTCTCTGCCCTTTGCCTACGTTCGTAGCAAGCCCAAGGACCACGGGCTGGAGAATCTCATCGAAGGTGAACTGAGGCCAGGCATGAAGGTTGTCGTCGTAGAAGACCTCATCAGCACAGGCGGTAGCAGCCTCAAGGCCGTTGAAGCCCTGCGGACAGCTGGCTGTGAAGTGGTCGGAATGGTGGCTTCCTATACCTATGGCTTCCCCGTTGCGGAAGAAGCATTCCGTGCAGCAGGCGTGAAGCTCGTCACCCTTACCAACTACGAGGCTGTCGTAGCCGAAGCCCTCAAGACCGGCTACATTGCAGAGAAAGACGTAGAAACCCTGAACCAGTGGCGCAAAGACCCTGCGAACTGGAACAAATAGTAAATGATTAAATGGTAAATGCGATATGTCAGAATATAAAAGCGAGGTAAAGAAGATATATGCCCCTATCGGACGAGTCTTTGAGCGTCTTTCCGACCTCAACAACCTGGCTGTCATACAGCAGGGACTCGATAATCCGGAAGTTTTGCAGCGCATCCAGCAACAGGCAGGCGACAAAGTGACTCCTGAACAAATAGAACAGATTGCCGAAAAGCTGCGCTCGTTGCGTTTCGACAGGGACACAGTGACAGGCGATACCCCTGTAGGCCCTGCCACCCTGCGCATCATCGAACGCGAGCAGGACAAGACCATCAAGTTCGCCGCAGAAGGAGTGCCAGTAGCTGCCAACATGTGGATACAGCTGTTGCCAAACGGCGAGAACGAGTGCGCAATGCGCCTTACCGTCAAGGCCGACCTCAACTTCTTCATCCGTCAGATGGTTGGGAAGAAGTTGGAGCAAGGCGTGGACGGCCTGGCACAAATGTTGGCAAGCCTCCCCTATTAACTTTTCAATTTTTCAACTTTCAATGAAGCTTTGGGACAAAGGATATGAAGTGACGGCGGAGATAGAGCGCTTCACCGTTGGTCGCGACCGTGAGATGGACCTGTATCTGGCCGAGGCCGATGTGCTTGGCTCTATGGCTCACATCACGATGCTCGAGAGTATCGGACTGCTCGAGAAAGACGAATTGCAGGCGTTGCTTGCCGAACTGCGGAATATCCTGGCGGAGATACGTCAGGGACAGTTCGTCATCGAGGATGGCATCGAGGACGTCCACTCGCAGGTGGAACTGATGCTCACGCGACGTCTGGGCGATGTGGGCAAGAAGATACACTCCGGACGCAGTCGCAACGACCAGGTGCTTGTCGATTTGAAGCTGTTTATCCGCAAGCAGTTACGTCTTTTGGCTGAGGACGTGCGCAGTCTCTTCAACGAGTTGCAGCAGCAGAGCGAACGTTACAAAGACGTACTCATGCCAGGCTACACCCACCTGCAAGTGGCGATGCCCAGCAGCTTCGGACTCTGGTTGGGAGCCTATGCAGAGAGTCTGGTGGATGACCTCGTCTTCCTGCAAGCAGCCTATCGCATCACCAACCGCAACCCCCTCGGTTCTGCCGCAGGTTATGGCTCGTCGTTCCCCCTGAACCGCACGATGACCACAGAGCTACTTGGCTTCGATTCGCTCGACTACAACGTCGTCTATGCCCAGATGGGACGCGGCAAGACCGAGCGCAACGTCGCCTTCGCGTTGGCTGGCATAGCTGGCACCGTCAGCAAACTGGCCTTCGATGCCTGCCTCTTCAACAGCCAGAACTTCGGCTTCATCAAGCTTCCCAAGGAATGCACCACAGGCTCCAGCATCATGCCCCACAAGAAGAACCCCGATGTCTTCGAGCTGACCCGCGCCAAGTGCAACAAGCTGCAGGCCCTGCCGCAGCAGGTCACGCTCATCATGAACAACCTGCCCAGCGGCTATTTCCGCGACCTGCAAATCATCAAGGAAGTCTTCCTGCCAGCCTTCCAGGAACTGCGCGACTGCCTACAGATGGCGACCTATATCATCGCTCGCCTCGAAGTCAACGAGCAAATACTTGACGACTCGCGTTACGACCTCATGTTCTCCGTCGAGGAGGTCAACCGTCTCGCTACCGAGGGAATGCCCTTCCGCGATGCCTACAAGAAGGTCGGACTCGACATCGAGGCAGGCAAGTTCGTACCCAAGAAAGAAGTACACCACACCCACGAAGGCAGCATCGGCAACCTCTGCACAAAGGAAATAGCTGCCCTCATGCAGCAAGTATGGGACGGCTTCCACTTCGAGAAGGCAGAAGAAGCAGAAAAAAATTTAGCGAAATGATAAAAGAAAAATTGACTATGGACTATGGACTCAAAACTATGGACTATGTCCTATTGCTTGTCATATTCCTTCTTTCCTGTTCCGACGGCGATGTCCACAACAAGTTCTGCGACCTGCCTGCACGTCTGACTGTTGAGAACGTCCAGCAGGCACCCGTACTTTACACAGCCTGCGAGAGTATGGGCGAGTATTGCTCCATCACGAGCGGCGGACAACGGTTCCTATTCACCGATGCAACAAACCATACGTCCTATATCAATCTCACAGCTATAGCTGGTTATAGCGGTTACTATCTTGGACTGACCGGATTTATCGTGGGGAGGCTCACCATCCCAGAGATGGGCGAGGACACCCCGCGAGTGGTATGTTACGACCGAGCCTGTTCCAACTGCTATCAGGATTATCACATCACCAAGCCTCTGGTTCTGCAAGTCGGAGGCTACGCATACTGCAAGAACTGCCAGCGGACATACGACCTGAACAATATCGGCAATATCACAGCAAGCGGTCCTGCAGGCCGTCCCCTCTACCGCTATCGCGTCAACTACATCGGAACCACCCTCGTCATCAACAACGGATAAAGCCGTCAACTTTTTATTACTACGCACAGGAACAGGTTTGCTCTGTCATTTCGTCATAACATCCTCATTGGGCATTATCGAAGCTTTTTTCGGTTTATTTTGCAGGAAAATGTTCATTTTCGAAACACTTAAGTATTTCTCTCAAAACATTTAAGTGTTTCTATAGTAACATTTAACTGTTTCTTTCAAAACACTTAAGTGTTTTATTTTTGATGTTTTTTGCTTTCTCTTTCTGTTTTACGATATGAGAAACTTTTTCTTTGTAAGATGAAGTACAAATCTGGTATAATTATAGATGAAAAGTAAGGAAATAACTCACAAAATGTATGATTTTTGGGCGATTTTCGTGTAAAAAAATGTAAAATAACGTTAAATTAGTGTTAAAAACGGCACCTTAATGTCACAATGTCACACCGCAAACTTCTGAAATTCAATGAGTATGACATTGTGACATCAAAATCACAAAAAACTTTATGTAGAGCTCCTGTTTTCTGCCATTAAGTCCCTACGTTTTTTTCCCTTCGTGGGAATAATTTTTTCTCTTCGGAGGAAAAATATTTTCTGTGCGTAGTAGTAAAATCTGCTTCTCAATGTGCATCAGACCACTTCTCGAAGCAATTTGCTCTGTGACTAACATTGCGCCTCGGAACTGTATTCAGTTTATTTTGCCGTTTATCGTCAGAATAAGAAAATAATTCTTCATTCTTCTCGGATTCTTTAGAACCAAGGCGCTCTTTTAATGAGCGGAGCACTCTTCATTCTTCATTTTTATGTATCTTTGCAGGCGAAAGGGCGTACTGCATGGAATAATAAATAAAAGGACGAGTCGAAAGGCTGCACAGCGAAAAAGGATATGCAGTAACGCGTCTCTGTGCACTGTCCGGTGTGACACGACAGGCCTTTTACAAGTATGATGACGAGGCGCTGTTCCGCCGTCTGGCAATGGAGCAGTTTGTTGTGCAGTATGTGCGTGAGATCAGGGAGAAAGACCCGGGAATCGGCACTGATAATCTGTGGCGCATGTACAGTCGCCGCTTCTCGAAGGAATACCGCGTTGGGCGCGATGCCTTCCGCAGTATCATGCACGAGCGCGGCCTGAACCTGAATCGTCGCCAGCGAGCTCCTCGTACGACAGACTCGCGGCATAACCTGCCTACGTACCCGAATCTTGTCAAGAGCATCATCCCTGAGCCTGCTTCTAGCCAGCAATCACTCTGCTTCTAGGCTGCTTCGTGCCATACTCATGACTATGGGTAGAAGCAGGCTAAAGCGAGGCTACACTATGGCTACACTATGGGAAGAGCGAGAGAAGACGTATATTATTCGTTACATCCTGCTACAATGGCCAGGAGGCGACTCAGGTTCTCTGGATTATTGGCGGCGAGGACGCCTGACCGCTTTGTGTAGTCAAGCGGTTGCCCCTCGCGGTTGCAGAGTACGCCATCGGCCTCCTCGAGAATCAGCGAGGCAGCGGCAAAGTCCCAAGGAGAGAGCAGGTATTCGAAATAGAGCTCGCAACGTCCCATCGCCAGATAACATAGCTCTGGGGCTGCGGCTCCGAAACGCCGGATGTCGTTGCACTGCAGGAAGACTTCGCGGATGATGTCGGCACACACAGGGGCATATTCCTTGTAATAGACGGGAAGCGCCGTACACATGATGCTGTCCGAAAAGGGACGCTCTGAGACATGAATGGGAGTGGAGGGCTTGCCACTCTCGGGATGATGCAGGTAAGCTCCCTTTCCACGCTGGGCGGTGAAGAGTTCATCGGTCCGCGGCAGATAGACGGCTGCCAGCTCCATCCGTGCATTGTGCTTTAGTCCCACGCAGATGGCGCATTCGCGAATGCCACGACTGTAGTTGGCTGTGCCGTCGATAGGGTCGATAATCCAGGTGTATTCGTGCGACAGGTCGTGCGCATCCTCTTCCTCGCAGAGGAAACCGCAGTCAGGAAGGAGTGTGGTGAGACGGCTGCGCAGGAACTCCTGCACGGCAATGTCCGACGAAGTGACGATATTGCTGACTCCCTGTTTCTGGGTAACCTGGAAGTCGTCGGTAAGCATCAGGCGTGAAGCCTCGATGACGATGTCGATTAGTTTGTGGAGCATCTTGTTGGTTTGACGTTTGTGTTTTGCGCTGCAAAAGTAAGAATAATCGCGCCATTGACAAAGAAAACTGAGGAGAATTTTCGCGTATTTTACTGATGACGATATTATGTGCCGTTTTCGCGCACGTATATTATATATATAATGTATAGTTGGCAAATATGCATCTTTTTTCAAAAAAAGTTGTGGAATAATTTGTCAGTTTCCAGAATTGTTGTACCTTTGCACCCGCAAAAGAGGAAAGGTCGCCTCTTCACGAGGTGGCGGACCTTTGATGCGCTCCAGTGTGAGCAC
>JAILRU010000134.1 GCA_024697945.1 Bacteroidaceae bacterium | reverse complement strand
GATGGATGTAAGATGGCTGATGTTAGATGTCGGATGGCTGATGAGTTTGTAAACAAAGAATAGCAAAGATAGAGGCAGCAATCACTCTGCTTCTAGCCAGCTATCACTCTGCTTCTAGGCAGCTTCGTGCCATACTCATGACTATGGGTAGAAGCAGGCTAAAGCGAGGCTGGAGTATGGCTGCACTATGGGAAGAGCGGAGATGTAAGATGGCTGATGTTAGATGTAAGATGTCGGATGGATGATGGATGATGGATTTGCAAACAAGTAATGGCAAAATATAAGCTTTACTTAAAATAAAGCACGAGAAGTTTGTCAGTGTCAGAAATAGTTTTTATCTTTGCATCGTCAAAAATGACTAATCCGGTATTTTCCGCGTGGGGGTAAGCCCGTATCGACCCTGCCCAAATTTTTAAAGCCACCCACTGGGGCGGCTTTTATAATTTTTTTGAATATAGCACAAGGGTGAAAAAACGCTGCCTTTTTGGGGGCAGCGCTTTGCTTTTTGTTTCGAAATGCACCGATTCTATTCCTTTATCCTCTTGAGGATGCAGGCGGTGCGAGTGGGCAGGTAGAGTTTGAGCCAGCCTTTGTTCTCGCGTGCCAGTCGCTGGTCATAGACGGTGTAGTGTATCATCTTGTCGTCGTTGAAACCATTGCCTCCGAAAGCGGGGTCGTCTGTGTTGAGGAGATACTCGTAGGCTCCTTGCTCCACCATGAACCCGTAGCCGGTGTATGAGTTGTTGGGGCTGAAGTTGAAGAAGAAGAGCAGGTCTCCGCGACGGAAGGCAAACACCTGGTCGCCGTCGTTGTGCCAAATCTCCACTACGTTCTGCTTCTCGAAGCTTCTGTGCTTCTTGAGCACCTTGAGCATGGCCTGGTCGAAGTCGCCAAGATAGTGGAAGCATAGCTCTTTGTTGTCAACGAGGTTCCACTGACGACGGGCGTACTTGTAGCTCCATCCGTTCCCCTCGCGTGGAAAGTCTATCCATTCGGGATGTCCGAACTCGTTACCCATGAAGTTGAGATAGCCGCCATTGATGGTGCCGATGGTGACGAGGCGTATCATCTTGTGGAGGGCTATGCCGCGGTTGACGTTGGAGTTCTCGTCGCCCTTCTTGAAATGCCAGTACATATCGCTGTCGATGAGACGGAAGATGATGGTCTTGTCCCCGACGAGTGCCTGGTCGTGGCTCTCGCAATAGGAGATGGTCTTCTCGTCGCGGCGGCGATTGGTGAGCTCCCATAGGATGCTGCTGGGCTTCCAGTCCTCGTCACGCTGTTCCTTGATGATTTTAATCCAGTAGTCGGGTATGTTCATCGCCAAGCGGTAGTTGAAGCCATAGCCGCCGTCCTTGAACGGGAAGGCAAGTCCGGGCATTCCGCTCACTTCTTCGGCAATGGTGATGGCATTCTTGTTGACCACATGGATTAGCTCGTTGGCAAGAGTGAGGTAAGTGATGGCATCGCCGTCCTGATGGCCGTTGTAGTAGTCGCCGTAAGACATGAAGCTCTCGCCCAGGCCGTGGCTATAGTAGAGCATGGAGGTGACGCCATCGAAGCGGAAGCCGTCGAAGTGGTACTCCTCGAGCCAGTACTTGCAGTTGGAGAGCAGGAAATGGAGCACTTCGTTCTTGCCGTAGTCGAAGCAGAGGCTGTCCCATGCGGGATGCTCGCGACGGTCGCCTTTGTTGAAGAACTGATAGGGGTCGCCGGCAAAGTTAGCCAGGCCTTCCACCTCGTTCTTCACTGCATGGCTATGCACGATGTCCATAATGACGGCAATGCCCATGCTATGGGCCTTATCGACGAGGGACTTGAGGTCGTCGGGTGTTCCGAAACGGCTGCTGGGAGCGAAGAAGCTGCTGACGTGGTAGCCGAAGCTGCCGTAGTAGGGATGCTCCTGTATGGCCATTATCTGGATGCAGTTATAACCGTCGGAGGCGATACGGGGCAGGATGTTGTCGCGGAACTCGGCATAGGTGCCGACGCCTTCCTTGTCCTGAGCCATACCGATATGGCATTCGTAGATGAGCAGCGGGTTGGTCGTGGGACGGAACTTCTCCACCTGCCACTGGTAGGCTTCTTCGGGATTCCAGACCTGGGCACTGAAGATGTGTGTCTCGGGGTCCTGGACGACGCGGGTTGCCCATGCGGGGACGCGCTCTCCCTGACCACCTTCCCAATGCACAATGAGCTTGTAGAGGGAACCGTGACGGAAGGACTTGTTCTTGATCTTGATTTCCCAGTTGCCGGTACCCCTGATGTGCCTCATTGCATAGCGGGAACTCTCCTTCCAGCCGTTGAAGTCGCCCACGACGAAGATGTCTGTGGCATTGGGGGCCCATTCACGCAGAACCCATCCGTCCTCGGTCTTGTGGAGGCCGAAGTAGAGGTGTCCGCTGGCAAATTCGTTGAGGTTGTTCGTGCCGCCAGTAAGTTCTGCCATCTTGCGAACTGCCTGGTCGTGGCGGCCGTTGATAGCATCGGCAAAATCCGCCAGAGCCATGTCGTTCTTGATGAGTCTGAGGACGGGAGCTGGTGCAGGTGCATTCTTCTTTGCAGACGCTGAAGCCTTGCTTTTGCCTTTTGCTGAGGCCGTGGACTTCCGGTTCTTCTTCTTGATAGGTTTCTTCGTTTCCTTAGAAGCCTTTGCTTTTGATTGAGCCATATTGTGTACGTTAATAGTTTGTGCTGCCTGTGGAAACGGGAACTCCGTCCTGATAGACGACTTTTCGAATCAACAATCCGTTCTTGTCCTTTTCGATGAATTCACCGTTTTTCTTATCGTTGCTGAAGTTTCCTTCGTAACGTATGCCGTCGGAATCCTCGAGGATGCCTTTGCCCTCCTTGAGTCCTTTGCGGAATGTTCCCTTGAAGCGAACGCCGTCCACCTGACGCAGGATGCCCTCGCCATCGAGGAGTCCATCCACCCATCCGCCTTCGTACTCGTCGCCATTAGCCCAACGGTACTTGCCGTTGCCATGCTGCTTGTTGTGACGCCACTGGCCGACATAGGAGGCTCCGGTATGCCAAGTGAAAGTGCCCGCGCCGTCCTGTTCGCCTGCGGTAAAGTGTCCTGCATATTTGTCGCCGTTGGCAAAGGTGTAGATGCCTTCGCCTGTACGCTGGCCACGAACATACTGGCCCTCGTAGCGATTGCCGTCGCTGAAGATGAAGATGCCCTTGCCGTGCTGCAGGTCATCGTTCCAGTCGCCTGTGTAGGTATCGCCTGTGGCATATTTGAAGGTTCCCTTGCCGTGCTTCTTGTTCTCGTGCCAGGAACCCTCGTAACGGTTGCCATCATTCCAGTCATAGACGCCGTGGCCTTCCCTCATGTCGTTCTTCCACTGTCCCTCGTAGTAGGCACCAGTCTGGGCAAAGGTGTATTTTCCCTCACCCTCGCGCTTATCCTCACTCCAGGAGCCCTTGTAGTTGTCGCCATTGAAGTAGTACATGGTACCTTCACCGCTCTGGTAGTCGCGATACCAAAAGCCCTCGTAACGATTGTTGTTGGAAAAATAGTAGGTACCCTTGCCGTGTTGCTGGTCCTGATACCACTCGCCTTCGTACTTCTCGCCGTCGGCAAACTGATAGACACCCCATCCCTGTCGCTTCCCCTTGACGTACTGTCCCTCGAAGGTATCGCCATTGGTATAGACGGTCTTGCCTGTTCCGTAGGGCTTTCCCTTGAACAGTTCTCCCTGATACTCGCCACCATCGGAGAAGGTATAGTTACCTATCTTTATCTGTTGTGCCTGAACGACAGACACATAGCAGGTAGCAAGGAGCATGAATATATGGAGAAGAGCAGGATGCTTCATCATTGTCATAACTTTCAGCGCGCAAAGGTACGACAATTTTCCCAATTTAGCAAATAAATACCATTAAAAGCACTTCTTATGTACTTTTTAGACAATTGTGCAAGAGATTTGGGATGGAAAATCAATCGAATGTGAGCTGTAACTGACTGGTCAGTTCGCCCACTTCGGGATTCTGTTCCTGCATCATCTTGAGCATCTCGGAAGGGCTATAGGACTTGGCGACCTCCTGTATTTCCTCGAGCTCCGTCTCGATGCGGAACTCGCTGTTGCGAAGTTCCTGACGCATCTTGGCAAGAAGTTGCGGCATCTGGCCCTCAATGGTCTGCTGAATCTGCGGATTGCTGACAGTCAGCGTTGCCGTGTTGTCGTCCTTGACGATGGGTTGCAAGCCCTTGAGACGCTGGGCAATGGCGACGCTGTCGTGAGGCAGAGCGCCAATATAGGCGAACCAGGCAGCGGTCAGTTTCTCATTGTTGATAGGTTCCTTGGGCTGCTCTTCCGTTTCCTGCTGAGCCTGTGGAGCGGGCTGATTCTCTTCCTGTTTCTTCCCAGCCCCGAAATGCTTGAAGGAGACTTTGGGAAGAGGCTTAGGGGCGTTTGTTTCAGGAGATGCCGAAGATGCCGGAGTTGCCGGTTTAGCTTGAGTCACCGGATTCTCAGAAGTTACCGGTTTAGCCGGAGATGCTGGTTTGACAGGAGTTCCAGCTTTGGCCGGAGGCTCCGACTTAGCCGGCATTTCTTCCTCGTTTTGAGCGCTTTGGATGAGACAGATTTCCACCTGCAAGCGTTTGTTGCGGCTGGTGCGATAGGCCTGATCGCAGTCATTGGCAAGTTTGAGGACCTTGTAAACAAAGCGAATCGGACAACGCTGAGCCTGTTCCTGATAGCGCGAACGCATCTTCTCGCTCATCTCCAAAAGCGGCAGCGTCTCTGCATCTCGGCTGACCAGCAGGTTTCGCATGTGAGTGGCCAAGCCTGCCACGAAGTTACCGCCGTCGAAGCCTTTCTGCAGCACTTCATTGAAGAGGAGCAGACACTCCGACACTCGGGACGCGAGGAAGTGGTCAACGAGTTGGAAATAGTATTCCTGACTCAGGACATTCAGGTTCTGGCAGACCGTCTCGTATGTAAGGTTTCCGCCCGAGAAGCTGACCATCTGGTCGAAGATGGAGAGGGCATCGCGCATACCTCCGTCGGCTTTTTCGGCAATGAGTCCAAGTGCCTCTGGTTCTGCCGTATAGCCTTCCTTCTCAGCCACATACATCAGGTGGTCGATGGTGTTCTTGACTGTCATCCGTTGGAAGTCGTACACCTGACAACGGCTCAAAATCGTTGGCAGGATTTTGTGCTTTTCCGTAGTGCACAGGATAAAGATGACGTAGGATGGCGGCTCTTCAAGGGTCTTGAGGAACGCATTGAAAGCTGCACTGGAGAGCATGTGCACCTCGTCGATGATGAACACCTTGTATCGTCCCGTCTGTGGTGGGATGAGCACCTGTTTGCAGAGTTCGCGGATGTCCTCCACGGAATTGTTGCTGGCAGCATCCAGCTCGTGGATATTCAGGGAACGCTGCTGGTCGAAAGCCTGACAACTCTCGCACTGTCCGCAAGGCTCTCCACCGTCCTGCGGATTGAAACAGTTAATGGCCTTTGCAAAGATACGGGCACAGGTCGTCTTGCCCACACCGCGAGGACCGCAGAAGAGATAGGCATGAGCCAACTTGCCTGAACTGATAGAATTCTTCAGCGTAGTAGTCAAAGACCGTTGACCGACAACAGAGTCGAAATTAAGAGGACGGTATTTTAGCGCAGAGACAACATATTCATTTACCATTTTATCATTTACCATTTACCATTTATAATTTATCTGCCATTTTATCGTTTATGATATACGATTTTGTGCAAAGTTACGAAAAAACCATGAACTATGAACTATGAATAATGAATTATTTCATATCTTTGCGCAATAAATGACAAAAAAGTAAACGATTAAACGGAAAATAAGAGATGAGCAAAATACATTCCGTATGGTTATTTATGTGCAAGCATAAATACTTCATCACGATTTTATTCATTGCACTCATTGTCGGTGTGGTTGATGAGGACAGCTTCATGAACCGCCACCCTCGTCAGGTGCATATTGACGTTCTGCGTCAGGAGATTGCCCACTACAAGCACCAGTACGATGAGGCTGACAGCAAGATTCGCGAGCTGGAGAGCAACAAGAAGGCTGTGGAGAAGATAGCCCGCGAGCGCTACCTTATGAAACGCGCCAATGAGGATGTGTTTGTCTTTGTGAACGAGGGAAATAAGGCGCTTGCAGAAGACACGGAAACAAAATGAGAGAACTAAGCCCTCTTCAGAATCTTTGTTTCCGTTGTGGAGCGGTACTGATGCTCATCGGTGCCGCCATGTTCATTTTGTATCCGATGATTGGGATGTACGTCTATGGCATTGGTACGCTGATGTTTGCACTCATGCAGGTGAAGGCTGAATATCTGGGTCGCGACATCACCATCATGCGTCTGCGCCGTCAACAGCTTCTGGCCTGCTGCTGTTTTGTCCTGGCACTGGTCCTGATGAGTATGCAGGTACACAGATGGGGACCTTGTCACCGCCAGGAATGGGTCATCGCCCTGACCATCGGCTGTGTGCTCGAACTCTACACGAGTTTCAGGATTCCAAGTGAATTGAAGAAAGAATAGCTACGGCAACAGGTTGCGGAAGTGGAAGAATTGTTCACTTTCCGTATCGCCCATAGCCACAAGGACGTTGTAGATGGCTTGGGCGTGCATGAGACGTATCCTACCTGTCAACTGCAATTTGGCGAATCGCTGCATCAGGAAATGAGCTTCCTGCATTGATGCCTCGCTCAAGGTTCCCGTCTTTTCTTTTTCTTCGAGCAGCCTTTCACTGTCTGCTGTCAGCATACGTATCTTTTTGTAAGCACGGGACGTATAGGACTTTCCCTGAGTATCTGGAGACTTTGCGAGGTCCAAAAGCTGAATGGAGCTGGCAGGAACCTTGGGCGTCCGTACTGCCAGAACATCGCCCAGAGGAACGATTATCCTGCCGCCTTCATGTCCCTTCACGCTTTCCAAGACACCCTTGATGCCGGCAAACTCTCCATCTAAGATACAGACATAGTCGCCCACCACCAATTCCTTGCTGGTCGGCACGAAATACTCGGCATTGTTGTTCAACTTCTGAACAGCCAGACGCAGCATCTGCATCTCTTCGTCGGAGACATAGATACAGCCTGTGGGTTGTGCCGAGGGATGAAGGAATCTCAGCGTCGAATCGAAAGGGGGCTCCTGTCTAAGGCGAAGGATGTCCTCGCGCGTAGCTCTGATAAAGATGTAGTTGCCGGCAATCAGTCGTTTGTGCGGCACCGATTTGCTCTCGTGGACGAGGTAAGTCACTTCGAGAGGCACAAAATAATCGTAAATACCGGTCGTTTCGCATTCAGCTTTCTTTGTTTCAAGAACATCTATGATGCGAATGTCACCGCTATTGCTGTACATCACGAGCCACGGCAGCGGCTTCATATTGCTTTTCTCGTTGAACATTAACTCTCGTCTGTTATCGTCTATCGTTTGCATTTTATTTTCCAACATTAATTGGCTCTGTGAGCGCTTTCTCGTAGAACTGTCTGGGAGTGACGTGGACAGGTTCCTTCATCAACTCCGGACGGCTCCAGCTGCGCAGGAACAGGCGGAAGAACTCGGGGTCTTTTGCCGGGACTTCGAAGGGTTTGTGCAGGCGGCCCTGCTTGTCGAAATAGGCAAAGTAGGTGCGGGTGTAGTTCCCGTCGTCGCGGCGGCTCTCGAAGAGAATCCAGCGGTCATTCGAAGAGAAGGAAGCATAGCTTTCCGGCCGGTCGCTATTTATGGGAGAAGCGTCGATAAGCTCTCCAGTCTGTAGGTCGAGTACCTGAATGTCTGCGGAGGTATGCCAGATGTGGAACAGTCCCCAGGGTCCTTCTGCAAAGAGGACGTAGCGGCCGTCCTGCGAGACGCGCGGCTGTACGGCACTGCGGTTCTTGGCGACAGCATCGTAGATGAGCTCGGGCTCACCGAAGGTCATACTCGCAGCATCAAAGGAGATGCGATAGAGGTTGTATTGCAGAGTCTTGTAGTCCTCCAATAGCTCGTCCGTATCCTCGTACTTCTTCCTGTATTCGTGGTGGGCGGAACAATAGTAGAGCCACTTGCCGTCGGGACTCCAGGAGGGGAAGAGCTCGAACTCCAGCGAGTCATTGAGGACGGTCTGGACGCGGTTGTTCTTGATGTCATAGATGATGAGGTCGCTGGCAGACTCCATCACCTCCACCTTCGAGATTTCACGTGTGTGGAAACTCTGCATCGTATGGTCCGTGCTGAAAGCGATGATGGGCAGCGACGGGTGCCACGAGTTGTAGGCAGCAGCGGAAATCATGTCGTCGGTCTTGAGGTTCACGAAGATGAGCTTTCCGTCGCAAACAATCATCGTTCCTGCGTTCTGGAGACGCATGTGGAACATCATGTTGTCCGTCCCGTAGTTCTGGTAGGAATGGCAGTTGATGCACTGTCCCTCAATGCCTTGGGTAATCTGGTGATTGTTGTAGATGATGGTCTCCTCGAAGTTGGTGAGATTACGTTCGCGGATGGAGAGTTCATCGAAGCCCACGAAGGTTGGGGGCAGGACACGATAGGAGACGTAGGGGTCTATTTCCTCCTCTGCAACATGGACGAGGAAAGGCTTGTAGGCCGACCACTTGCCATCCTTCTTGGTATAGACGGTGACAGAGAGGCTCTTGCCCTTAGCTGATGCAAGCATCTCGTGCCACTCGTCCTCGTCTATCTGAACCTTGTTGGCTTGGCCGCCATAGGTTTGCTCGCCAACAAGTGCCACCACATCATCCACATCGTCCACGAGAAAGTTGAGTGGAGCGATATTGGGCGGAACGGTCACTCCCGTATAGTCGGGCCATATGGCTGGCTCCGTATTCAGCTGCGTGTAGCTCGACGGCAAAGAAGGATGCTTGGAGCAAGCGGCCGATAGAAATGTAGAAATTAAGACAATAAGATAATAAGAGACCTTCTTCATTTCACATTTTCCCATTTTATAATTTTCTTATTTTCTTAATTTGTTTGTACCTCGCGCAACACACAATAGTCCCACATATATGTATCACCGAACTCCGAGCGGAGGAGTTGGCCGATTTGTTTCTCATTCATGCCCTGACCACTATACTGCTTCATTCGGTTGATGAAGGCATTGTAGCGTGACAGCACCTGCTCGTCGAACTTGACGAACGACAGGTTCACACCCTGCACCTTCAGTTCATAGACCTCGAAGAGCATTGCCTCCTGCACATGAGTCGGGAACTGCTTGTCAGGATTGATGTTGTAGTACATCTGCACTTGCGACCAAAAGCACCTATGGTCGCGCATTGCCATAGCAGCACCGAGGGCGACCTCCTGAGCCTGCGGGTCGTTGGTGATGGTGTACATCCACTTCTTCAGGGTGGTCAGTTCCACGTACTTGTCGTCCGTTCCCACCAGTTCGGAGCCTTCGTTGTAGAGCTTCAGCGGCATACGGAACAGCTCGCTATCCGCCATGAGTTTCTCGTTCCCCACGTAGCACTGAATCTTTTCCGCCCAACGCTTCTGGAAGGTGGTACGGCTCAGCAGGCGCAGGTACTTACGGGCATTGTCCCACTCGCCGTTTATGAGGGCACACTCCGTCAGCATTCGCATGGTGTAGTAGGAATAGCCGTAGTGCATGCAACGCTCAATAGCGCGGCGGATGGCAAACACCGTCTCGCCATAGTTGAGGTAGATGAGGTCGGCTGCCTGGTCGGCTATGCGGATGTGGATGGAGTCGCTAACGGTGACGGGCAGGACGCTCTCATTATTATATTTATAACGCATGGAACAGAGCTCGCCTCTATTGATGAGGGCAATGTCGCGCAGCATCACCATTTCGCGGGTGACAGGTCCCTTCACCTTTGCTGCCTCGCGAAGCACATCGTTCCATCGGCACTCCTCTACCCCTCTCTGCATTCGCATCTCCGCATGAAAGTTGTAGTCGGTGAAGTCGCGCTGGAAGAGCCAGCAGACCATCGCCGCAAACACGACAACCATAACGCCTTGGCTGTGGAGGAGCTTCTTCGTCCCAAGCATCTTTATGAAGGGGAAAAAGAGTGGCACGACAAGCACCAGATAGAAAGGTATCTCGAGCGAGTAGTCGCGCAAGTCGTCCAACTCGAACTTGCGGAAGCCATACGTCCATGGCTGGTCGGGCCGCATCAAGGTCGTCCCTGCCGTCTCGAGCAGCGGCACAAGCCAGATGGTCAAAACTAATAATAATAAAGAAATGAGAAGATGAGAAAAAGAAATCTTCATTCCTTCACTTTTCATTCTTACATTTTCAAGTGCAACCAATCCTGCTGCCAGCAAGGCATAGATGCCAAAGGGATAGTAGAACAGGGCGGCGACAAGAGGAATCCACGCGAGGCTTATCCATCGCTGAACCTTATCGCTGACAGGAAGATACTGCCAGAATGGAATGGAAAGTAGCAGCGCTGCGAAGAGTCCCAAGGGATGATAGAAGACATAGTCGATGTCCTTCAGGAGGTACACCCAGTAGCCAAGCTGAATATCGCTGCACAACAGCGCCATCAGGGGGATGAGAATCAGGAAGCTCCACTCGTTGGGAATCTTGAAGGACCACTTCGCCAACCATAACGTTAGAATCCAGAGGCCTATCAGCATCGAACAACCAAGGGCTGGATAGTAGAAGAACTGAGTCAGGTAGGCACCTGCCCACGAGAGCACACCTCCTGGGAACCTCGTACAGTCATCCCAGAAGATAGCCGAACTGTTCCACCAGCACCTATCCTGCATAAAGTACATCGTATCGGCATTCCTGACATAGAGGAAGAACCAAGCAACCGCAAGAAAAAATAATAATGAAAAAAAGAGAAAATGAGAAGATGAAATCTTCATTCCTTCATTTTTCATTCTTTCATTTTCAGGTACTATTCTTGTTCTCTTATTTTCACCTTTTGATCCTTTCACCTTTTCACCTTTTGATGTATTCCACTATCCACTCTCCCACTTCCTTCGTGCCATACTTCGCTCCGCCTTCAACCTGAATCTCAGGTGTGCGGACGTTCTGGTCGAGGGAGGCGTTGACAGCCTCGCGGATGAGGGCACCTTCCGCCTTCAGGTCGAAGTACTCGAAGAGCATTGCAACAGACAGAATCTGTGCCAGGGGATTGGCGATGTTGAGTCCCTTGCCCTGCGGCCAGCTGCCGTGAATGGGCTCGAAGACAGGCGTGGAACTGCCGGTTGAGGCACTGGGAAGCAGGCCCATGCTGCCAGTGATGCAGGAACCCTCGTCGGTCAGGATGTCACCGAAAGTGTTCTCCGTCACGATGACGTCGAAGAAGCGTGGGTCCTGTATCATACGCATAGCGGCGTTGTCAACATACATGAAGTCCGTCACCACATCGGGATACTCGCCCATCATCTCCTGAGCCACTTTTCGCCACAGACGGCTGCTAGCCAGAACATTGGCCTTATCGACAACCGTCAGGTGCTTGCGGCGCTGGCGGGCATACTGATAGCCCACACGCAGGATGCGCTCCACCTCGGGACGGCTGTAGTAGTTCGTGTCGAGAGCATCCTCCACGCCCTCCGCATTAACCGTCGGCTCCTGTTTCTTGCCGAAGTACATGCCGCCTGTCAGCTCGCGGATGCAGACAAAGTCAGCACCATGCACCAGCTCATCCTTCAGGGGGGACTTGTGCACCAGGCAGTCGAACGTCTCTACGGGACGGATATTGGCATAGAGGCCGAGCTTCTTGCGCATAGCCAGAAGGCCCTGTTCGGGACGCACCTTTGCCGTGGGGTTGTTGTCGAACTTCGGGTCGCCAACGCTGGCAAAGAGAACGGCATCGGCTTCCTTGCAGACTTGGTACGTCTCTTCGGGGAAGGGGTCACCCACCTCGTCGATAGCATGGGCGCCGCAAAGCGCCTCCTTGTATGTTACTTCATGTCCGAACTTCTCGGCTACTGCGCTGAGCACGGCCACGCCCTGCTCCATAATCTCCGGCCCGATACCATCACCGGCCAATACAGCAATTCTCAGTTTCATCCTTTTACTTCTTAGAAATCTTGTAGCTTGTTTTTCCGTTCTTGATGATGTAGGTCCCAGATGGCAGGCCGTCGAGGGTAGCGGGCGTGCTTTTGTCGTCCGTCGGCTGCAGAGTGCGCATGAGGATGCCGCTCACATTATAGATATACGTGGGCTGCGGAGCTACCTCGGCAGGAGCCGTGATGCGCGTGTAGTTCTCGCTCAGTTCACCGAACGTGAATTTGTGCATATTGGACAGGGGATACGACACCTGTGCTTCGGTCACATTGATGATAAGGTAACCCTCGCTGTAGGTCACAACGGGTTTCTCACTAAAAGCGAACTCAACGGTACCACCAGACTTCTGGTGTACGATCAAAGCCGTATCAGTATCAGCCCAGGACATTGTTGTTGCTGCAAACGTCAGCAACGCAAAGAGGAATCTTCTCATAATATTTTTTATTATTTCATTTTCATTTTGCATTGCAAAGATACGAAGAATAATTCAAAATCCAAAAGATTTAATTAGAAATTAAAAGTAAAATGCAATATAACATTAATCGTTAGTGTTTTAGTGGTTTAGGAATTTTTGAATTGAATGGAATTGAAGGGGAGTTAAAGGGACGATAGTTTTAGGGCCCAGTAGCATTGTCCTTTTTTCCGCGACTACGTCCGCAACTAACATTGCGCCTTTCCGCTAAAGCGTGTAAGAACCCGCCTTGGTGCTAAAGCATCCAAGAACTTCCAAGGCCGCAAGGCCTATAAATTCTCTTTAACTTCATTTCTATTCTGTTTAGTTTGTTAAATAATTTCGTTTTTTGTTTTCGTTTTTGTTTTTTAAGGTTTTTGTTCTCGTTTTGTGCTGCTATAGCTCCACATTTTTTCAGCTACTGTTGCGCAAAAATGGCGTGCGCTTCGCCATCTTTCAATAGCACTGCAAAGGTACGACATTATTTTGCAACTGTAAAGAGATTTCGATAAAACCTCGTGTTAAAATTTGTAAACAAAAGGAATGGGCAGCACATCTTAGTGTGGAAGAGCGTCTCAAACGCCTCAAGTGTCTTTGCGTCTTTTTCAAAAACACAACATGCGGCGGAAGGGGGGGGGAGATAGACTATACATTATATATAATAATTAATAATAATGTACGTTAGTTTGGAGTGCATCCATTTTGTGCGTCTCAAAAAAAAATGCAAAAGACGTTTGAGGCGTTTGAGGCGCTCAGAATGGCATTAAAAGAGAAATGAAAAATTCTAAGAATTTTAGCTATGTGGATAGAATGGGAGAGAATGACTGTCTATTACTTGTCGCTGTAATGGCCATAAGCTCTAAGCACAAGCACCAATACGGTATCATCGAAAATGCGATAGACCAGGCGGTGTTTCTTGGAGATACGTCTACTCCAACGTCCTTGCGGTTCTCCCTTCAGCGGCTCTGGATGACCCGTTCCTGTTTTGGGATGCTCCATGAGTTCAAGGAGCATATTTGTCATCTTTTGGAACAACTTCGGCTCATCATGCTTCAATTGTTGCATGTGCAACTTTGCTTCATCGGTATAGTCAATCTTGTACATAAAGGTCAGAGGCTATTAAGGAAGCTGTATAATTCCCCAACAGAGTTGATACGATGTGTCTTTCCCTGGCGGTATTCCTCTTCGCCACGTTCGAGGCTAGCAAAGAACTCGTCACGAGGAATGAGCGTGGGATCTGCCTGCCTCTCTGCTACCAGCTTACGCAGGTATTTGGTCGCACGCTTCAGCAAATTCTCATCCTCGGCAATGATGCTCATGTTACGAAGCATCTCGGCATTCATTTGTATTGCAGTCATAACTTCAATGTTTTGGGCGCAAAATTAAGGAAAAAAAACGGATTCACCAATAATTAATGAACAAAAAAGCATAAAACCGATGTCAAATATGATGGACGCAACAAATTTTACTGCTACGCACAGGAAATATTTTTCCTCCGAAGAGAAAAAATTATTCCCCCGAAGGGAAAAAAACGTAGGGACGTAATGGCTAAAACGGTGCTTTGTTCGGTGCAAAGATAGTGCTTGCAGCGTGTAAACACTATC
>JAILRU010000126.1 GCA_024697945.1 Bacteroidaceae bacterium | reverse complement strand
GTTCATGCAAGCTTTTGCCCAAAGCAATGGCATCGAGTTCTCGAAACTGGTGCCCTTGCTTGACTTGTGCGTTGTCAGCATTGCATCGGACATTGTTCCCATCATGGGCGAGAACCGCATCCTGGCCTATCATGGTCTGCGCCAGCTCAACAACTCGCCCAGCACTGGTGTCAAGGCGCTCATGGAAGTTTGCGGACTGAAGGACAAGGAAATTTCCCTGGGCGATATTATTTTCAAGATAGGACCGCGCATCAATGCCTCTGGGCGTATGCAGACGGGCAACGAAGCTGTGGCGCTCCTCATCGAGAAAGACCAAAGCATGGCCAAGGAACTGGCAGAGCGAATCAACGAGTACAACGAGCAGCGCAAGGACTTGGACAAGTCTATGACCGAAGAGGCTAATCGTATCGTCAAGACGCTGGAGCATCAGCACGAGCATAAATCTATCGTTCTCTTCAACGAAGAGTGGCATCGCGGTATCATCGGCATCGTAGCTTCGCGTCTGACCGAGGTATTCTATAAACCCAGCGTGGTGCTTACCTGTAGCGACGATGGAAGAGCTACCGGCTCGGCCCGTAGTGTGCCCGGATTCGATGTCTATAAGGCCATCGAGAACTGTGCCGACCTGCTGGAGAACTTCGGTGGTCACACCTATGCAGCCGGCCTGACTCTGCCAACTCAGAATGTCCCGGCTTTCCGCCAGCGCTTCGAACAGTATGTCCGGGAGAATATTCAGCCGGAACAGACCAATGCTATCCTTAACATTGATGCCGAAATTGACTTCCATGACATCAACCGGCGTGTAGCTTCCGACCTCAGGCGTTTTGCTCCTTATGGGCCCGACAACCACAAGCCCCTCTTCTGCACCCGTCAGGTTTATGACTACGGCACCAGCAGGGTTGTCGGACGCGACCAGGAACACATCAAGCTGGAACTGGTGGATTCCAAGAGCAGCAACGTGATGAACGGTATTGCATTCGGCCAAAGTTCCCAAGCTCGCTATATCAAGACGAAGCGTGCCTTTGATATTGTCTATCACATTGAAGAGAACAGTCACAAACGCGGCGAAATACAGTTGCAGATTGAGGACATCAAGCCGAGAGAATAAGGTCTGATGCAATTCCGTGATATTCTTCATAAGTATTGGGGCTTTGATGATTTTCGCGGCATACAGCGGCAGATCATAGAAAGCATCTGTGCTGGGCGCGACACCTTGGGACTCATGCCGACAGGTGGTGGCAAGAGCATTACATTCCAGGTGTCGGCTCTTGCCATGAAGGGTGTCTGTATTGTTTTCACTCCCCTCATTTCTCTTATGAAGGACCAGGTGGAAAGCTTGCGTCGTCGCGGCATCAAGGCTGCTTTCATTAACAGCAGTATGTCGCACGACGAGGTCCTGACCGTCTTGGACAATAGCATCTTCGGTGCCTATAAATTCCTCTACATCTCTCCCGAGCGTCTTTCCAGCGAGATGTTTGTGAACAAGTTGCGTCGCATGAAGGTGTGCTTCATTACGGTTGATGAGGCGCATTGCATCTGTCAATGGGGCTATGATTTCCGTCCCTCTTACCTGCACGTCGCCGATATCCGCGATTACTTTCCAGGGTGTCCTGTCCTTGCTCTCACGGCGACGGCAACACCCGATGTTGTCCGCGACATTCAGCAGAAGCTTCGGTTCCGCGAGGACAATGTCCTGAAGATGAGTTTTGCGCGGTCGAACCTGGCATATATTGTCCGCCGCGAGGACAGCATCTTGGACGGCATACTGCATGCCCTTCAGGCCATACCTGGCTCTTGTATCATTTACACACGCAGTCGCAGGAAGTGTTATGAGGTGGCGGAGCAGCTGAACGAACTTGGATACACAGCCACTTACTATCATGCGGGGTTACCCAGCATTCAGAAGAACGAACGTCAGGAGCGCTGGCGTTGTGGTGAAGTACGCGTTATGGTGGCCACTAATGCATTCGGCATGGGCATAGACAAGCCCGATGTCCGTCTTGTGCTTCATGTTGATATGCCTGATTCCATCGAGGCATATTTCCAGGAGGCGGGACGTGCGGGACGAGACGGTGAGAAGGCCTATGCCATCCTCCTGACCGACGGCAGGGAGCACCAGAGTATTTCACGTCGCTTGTCACAGCAGTTCCCAGCGCTGGACTATGTGCAGGATGTCTATGAGTTGCTGTGCTGCTACCTGAATATCGCCATTGGCGACGGTATGCTTGTGACACGTGAGCTTAATATCGACAATTTCTGCCGTACTTACGGCTATTTTCCGTTGTCGCTCTACTATGCGCTTGACCTGTTGGACAAGGCTGGCTATATTGAGTATCGCGACGAAGAGGAGGCTTCCAGCCGGTTGCGCATCAATGTCACCCGTCCCGATCTGTTCCGTGCCCTTGACCCCGATGGCGAACGGCTCATTCTTTCCGTGCTTCGTCACTATGGCGGCATCTTTGTGGACTATGTATTTATTGATGAAGACCTGCTGAGTTTCGAAACGGGTTTGACGACAGACACCATCTACCAGATATTCGTGCGGCTTTCCGAGCTTCACCTTATTTCCTTCATTCCCCGCAAGCACTTGCCGCGTATCACCTTCCGTCACCGTCGTATCGACAAGGAGGGCATCAGTCTCTCTCCTCAAGTCTATCAGGAGCGTCGCGCCCATTATGAGCAGCGTGTGGGGGCGATGTTGCAGTATGCTGAGGCTGACTATTGCCGCAGCCGGATGCTGCTGCATTATTTTGGAGAAGAGACATCGTCGGATTGTGGCATCTGTGATGTCTGTACCTCTCGTGCGGCGGCGAGAGGATTGTCTGTTTCTGCCGATGCATCTGCCGCTCTGCGCCTGCACATCCTCCATCAGTTGCAGCAGGGACCACTCGAACCATACAATCTTGACCTTGTCGGCTACGATTCAGCTCTTCTTGAATCCGTCATCGACCGTATGCGTGCAGCCGGAGAGATATATTTCGACGGCCCGTTCCTAAAATCCTTAGAAAAAAGTTAACCCTTTCCCCTTTTTACCTTTTCTCTTTTTCACCTTTTCAAATGTCCCTCATTACCATAATGACGCGATATGCGGTGTAGAACTCATTTTTTGCAAGTCTGCCGCCGTCGGCCAGTTCGTAGTTGGGGTTTTCTGTACTGAGCAACAGATAAGGGAACGTTGGTCCGGGGTCCTGCACTATCTTCACCATGAGTCGCCCGTCGGTGGTCTGAATCAGGTAGGGAACTCCTTTTCGGAACTCCTCGTAGCGGCCAATTGCCTCTCCTACCCCTACATAGTCTCCGTCGTGAATGCTGGGTAGCATACTGTCGCCGTGGCATTGGAAGACATACTTCACATCGTGACGTGGAAATTGCAACGGAAACAGACCCTCTGAACTCTTCGAGCTTCCGTCGCTATTGTTCCCTAACTGCTCCCCTTCTAACGGGCGATTGTCTCTTGAAGAGGAAGCAGTTTGAATTTTGCTCCGCACCTTATCAGTGCGCCTTGGTTCTAAAGAATCCAAGAATTTTGAATTTTGAATTTGATTCTCTCCTTCTTCGCCTGCTTCTTCCTCGTCGTCGGGCAGGGGAAGGGGACCGGAAGAAAAAGGAATGCTTCCTCCGCTAAGCCACTCGCGGTCTATTTGTGGGAAGTGAGCCAAAATGGCATCCATGCCGCGGCGCGGAATCCGGTCGCGGTAAACCCAGTTGTTGACAGCCTGCGGCGAAATGCCTATCATTTCTGCCAAATGTGAACGGTTACGGCAGTAACGTTCTACTAAAATGTTAATCTTTTCTTCTACAGTCATTGTTGCTTTTCTTTGTATTTATGTGCAAAAATAAAACAAAAACACAAATTACACAAGAAAACGGCCTATTATTTTAAACAAAAGTTAAACAAAAGGTGCGAAACCGCATGGTTTAACACAAAGCATAGCTCCTTGTCTCCTGAAGTTTGTACTTCAGTAGTTCGCTCCCCTTTCATAAATATATAGGATGGTCCGTTCAGGTTATTTCACAAGCACCTTTCTCGTTGTGCCGTCCGAGTAGTGGATGATGTTGATACAACGGAGATTTGATACCAACTGATAGTTTTTCCCGTAGTTTCTTGGAGCAAAAGAGAAAAAGTCGTACCTTATGCAGCATAAATCTAACTGAAACACTTATGAGCACCCAGATGATGAAAAAGGCCATTGCCGACTATTTCAAGACGCAGCCCGTCGTGAAGGCATGGCTCTTCGGCTCCTTCGCCCGCGGTGAGGGAACCCCGCTGAGCGATGTCGACATCCTCGTCGTCCTCGACCACTCGAAGCCCATCGGCCTGAAGTTCTTTGGCATGTGGAACGACCTAGAGCAGTTGCTCGACCGCCCTGTTGACTTCGTGGAGGAAGGGACACTGGCCGACTTCGCCCGTGAGAGTTTTGAACGCGATAAAATCCTGATTTATGAGAGAGCCGCATGGAGACCGTCTCACCGCAGAAGAAATCGAAGCCCTATAATATAATATGACTATGGACTTCTACGCACGGTAGCTTTCATTATCATATCATCCTTCGCTCCGATCATATTAATCTGTTTCACGACAGGTGTCCTGACCTTTTCTTCGTATTCAATCTGATATTGTAGGCGAGTGATATACTGTAAGGATGGCATAAATGCCGAGCCCTTGAATTGAGTCAGCCGCAAGGTTTGACTGTCGAAGTATGCGATGCCGCTGATATTTCCATTATAATGATTCCAGTCGAAGTCTTTCCGTTGTTTCACTTTCCATGTGAAGCGGAAGCGCAACAGGCATCTGCCCGAGGCATCACCTATGCTGTCGGCTTTCACATCATAGCATTTTATTGTTTCCTTAAAGTTCACGAGTGGTGACATAGCCTTATATGATTCCCAATATGCCTTGTGTGCATGAACCGGACTTAAAGTGGCAAATTGAATAAGATAGGATCGTATCTGGGCGCTATCTGCCAACGCCAGTTCGTATGGGCCCTCGTAACTGAACTTGTCCAACTTTATTTTTTCGAGGCCGACACCTGCTTTGGCAGAGAAGGTGTAACCGGCAGCAAATGGAGTCAGCGTGCCTTGGGTGAAGATTGCTCCCACTTGAAACTTCTGGACTTCATGCTTCTGCTGCAAGTCAAGTTTCAGGCGTTCTATCGTACGTTTCAGCAACTTCTCCGGATTCTGTATAGGCTTGATGAAGAGTGCGCTTAAAGAGTCCTCTATCTCTGTTTCTTTATACGTAGAGTCCAAAGGCATCTGGGCAAAAGTCTGTGCTGCCCAAAGCAGGGATAAAACAGGTAGTATGAGCTTCATAGATGCTGAAAAGGTAATACTTTATAGTCTAATTCTCTCTGCAAAGTTACGATTTCTTTCTGATTCTGCAAGGCATGATGAGGCAAAAACGGATTAAGGATTGGAGATTAGGCGTGATTATATTAGCTGTTCTTAACACTTCGGCGGGGAGTTTTACATATTGAAAGACATGGGGATAGGGTATTTAAATAAAATTATTGAAGGCTTCTTAAATAGCTTTAAATAATTATGAGGGAATGTATAAAACCAACTATCTTTGCGGTCGTGAGAGTTAATAATAATTGTCAAACCACCCTAAACCCTCAGCCAAATGAAATGGTATTTGCAAGGAGAAAAGGAGCGTCCTCCACCCGTATGATTTGAGGCGAAAAATAAGGTCCTGGACTTCTCGTGAAAGGTTCCGTTCCTTTCTTGAAAGGTTCCGTTCCTTTTTTGAAAGGTTCCGTTCCTTTCCAAACGCCTCAAAACCCCCATTTTTTAACATAAAATTAACATTTAAAAATTACTACTATGGCTTTTTATAGAAAAACCAAGTTGAACAGGGGAACAAAAGAAAATCCCGTGTTATCATACATTCCTCGCGCAGTGCTTGTGGGTAAGCAGATTACCACGAAGGAATTGTCGAAGCGTATTGCCGCCGAGAGCACGGCCTCGGAGGCTGACGTGCGTGCCGTGCTGACTGCTTTGCCTGGCGTGATGGGCATGTACATGTCGCTCGGACGCTCGGTGAAGCTGGACGGCATTGGCTCGTTCCAATACACCATCGGTTGTAAGGGCAATGAGGTCGATAGCCCTGA
>JAILRU010000114.1 GCA_024697945.1 Bacteroidaceae bacterium | reverse complement strand
GGGGCTGTATGAGGTCATTCAACCCAATATAAGTAAATTTAGAGATGAAAAAAGAAAATCAGCAGTGAAGAATTGTTGGGGCGAACAAACTGACAATTAAGAGACTAAAAGGAGGATGTGCCTATTTTGACACACCCTCTTTTTTGTTATAGCGAATGCCTCCCTCATTGTTCTCCCTAATACTTGTATTTACAGCGGTATCCTGCATATTTGCATTTTTTTACTTTTCTTCTTTTCTTCTTTTCAACTTTTCTTTGTACCTTTGCACGCGAAATGAAGAGAATAAGAGAATATTAAGAATAAAAAGATATTCAAAACATAAAAACTTAGATATAATAAACTCATATAAAATTAACTATTATGAAAAAGATTTTCTATTTTATCATTGCTATGGCAGTAAGTTCCAGCAATGTAATGGCTTTTGACAACGAACCAGAAGAAGGACTCACTTGGATGGGACTCTTTGGTATGAACATTTCAAAGCTCCAGAATCATCCTTATAACGCAAAGGCTGGTGCTATGATGGGAATCCGTGCAGACTACATGCTCCCCAGTGCTCATGGTGCATACGTAACCGCCGGACTCGACTGGACCATGAAGGGTGGCAAACTCTCACATGAAGTAATTGTTGGGAATGACGATGAGGACGCAACCAGCAAGTACAATCTGCATTACTTGGAAATCCCCATTCGTGCTGGTTTCCGCTACAATGTCACTGATGAACTTGGTTTCTACGGTGAAGTGGGTCCCTATTTCGCCATTGGCGTAGGCGGTCGCCATAAGATGAGTATTGACGAGGATGGTCCTGAAGTCAGGGAGATGGAGGATGAATTTACCTATAAAGCTTTCAGAAATTATTCTTTCGATCCTGAAAAACCCAACACGGCGACCTTCCAGCGCTGGGATGCTGGTATCAGTCTCCGCATCGGTGCTGAATATGAAAACCATTACAACCTGATTCTTGGATGCGACTGGGGTTTGGCAGACATCTACCGCGACAGCTACCGCGATGCATATCGGACTTGGGCTGAAACAACTATGGGACAAGATTTACGTCTTTCCAAGGTTCACAACTTCAACTTCAGCATCACCCTCGGCTACCGCTTCTGAAAGGTGAAAAATTGAAAAGGTGAAAAACTAAAGTGTTAAAAGGTTATCGTAAATTAGATAAATGGCAAAAGAGTATAATTTTCGGGAGATTGAGAAGAAATGGCACCGACTCTGGACTGAGCGACAGACATACAAAGTGACGGAGGACGAGAACCGCAAGAAATTCTATGTTTTGAACATGTTCCCATACCCCAGCGGTGCAGGTCTGCACGTGGGACATCCCCTCGGTTATATCGCCAGCGACATCTTTGCCCGCTACAAGCGTCTGCAAGGTCTTAACGTGCTAAACCCCATGGGCTACGATGCATACGGACTGCCTGCTGAGCAGTACGCCATCAAGACTGGTCAACATCCCGAAAAGACTACCTTTGCCAACATAGACCGCTACCGCGAGCAGTTAGACAAGATTGGCTTCTCTTTCGACTGGGATCGCGAGGTTCGCACCTGTACGCCCGACTACTACAAGTGGACACAATGGGCATTTCAGAAGATGTACAACTCGTATTTCGACGAGGAACTTCAGAAGGCTCAGCCCATTGAAAAGCTTATTGAGAAGTTTAAGGCCGAAGGCACATGGCCTTCTGACGAGAAGGAACAGAGCGAACTGCTTATGGAGCATCGCATCGCTTATTTGGGCGAAACAATGGTGAACTGGTGTCCTGCACTAGGTACCGTGTTAGCCAATGATGAGGTGGTGAACGGTGTGAGTGAGCGTGGTGGCTACCCTGTAGAGCAGAAGAAGATGCGCCAGTGGTGTCTACGTGTCAGTGCCTACAGCCAGCGCCTCTTAGACGGACTCGAAACCATCGATTGGAGCGAGAGCATAAAGGAGACGCAAAAAAACTGGATAGGTCGCAGCGAAGGTGCAGAGGTGGAGATAAAGACCTCGGAAGGTCTTTCTTTCACTATCTTTACCACACGCGCCGATACGATGTTTGGTGTAACGTTCTTCGTTCTGGCTCCCGAGAGTGAACTGGTGGATAAGGTTACCACACCCGAACAGCGTGCTGCAGTAGATGAGTACATCAAGTATGTGAAGGGTCGTACAGAGCGTGAGCGCATGATCGACCACACCGTAACGGGTGTGTTCTCAGGCGCTTACGGTATCAACCCCATCACAGGCGACAAGTGTCCCATCTATGTTGCTGAATATGTCCTGGCTGGCTATGGCACGGGTGCCATTATGGCAGTGCCTGCCCACGACAGCCGCGACTACGCTTTTGCCAAGCACTTCAACCTGCCCATCATCCCCTTGGTTGAGGGCGCTGATGTAAGCCAGGAGAGCTATGATGCAAAGGAAGGCATTGTGATGAACTCTCCTGCGAGCGAAGACAAGAGCGTAAAGTATGATGGCGAAAGTCTATGCCTGAATGGGCTTACCATCAAGGAGGCCATTGCTGAGACCAAGCGTTTCGTGAAGGCTCATAAACTGGGTCGTGTCAAGGTGAACTATCGTTTGCGTGATGCCATCTTTAGCCGTCAGCGCTATTGGGGTGAACCTTTCCCTGTATATTACAAAAAAGGCATTCCACAGATGATTCCAGAGGAGTGCTTACCCATAGAGTTGCCTCAGGTAGATAAGTTCCTGCCTACGGAGACGGGCGAGCCCCCATTGGGCAACGCTACCAAGTGGGCATGGGACGAAAAGAACAGGAAGATTGTAGAGAAGAGCCTCATAAACGAGGTAAATGTATTTCCCATCGAATTGTACACGATGCCTGGCTTTGCAGGCTCCAGTGCATACTATTTGCGCTATATGGACCCCCACAACGATAAGGCGCTGGTAAGCGAAAAGGCTGCCTCTTACTGGCAGAATGTGGACCTCTACGTGGGTGGTAGCGAGCATGCTACAGGTCACTTGATTTACAGCCGTTTTTGGAACAAATTCCTCTTCGATCTTGGTGTCAGCAAGAAGGATGAACCTTTCCAGAAGCTTATTAACCAGGGTATGATTCAGGGCTGGTCGAGTTTCGTCTATCGTTTGCGCAATACCAACAAGTTTGTGAGTTTCGACCTCCTGGAGGAACAGTACGACGATGCCAAGAAGAAAAGCTTCTACTACTATCAGGGCACAGAGGCCGATCCCGTGTATGCCGATATCAGCATGGTAAGTGGCAATGTACTGAATGTGGAGAAAATCCGTGAGTGGACTGCAGAATTCCGCGATGCTGAGTTTATCCTCAATGCAAATGGTCAGTACATTGTCAGCCAGGCCATT
Organism: Bacteroidaceae bacterium; assembly: GCA_024697945.1. Lineage (GTDB taxonomy): Bacteria > Bacteroidota > Bacteroidia > Bacteroidales > Bacteroidaceae > Physcousia. The sequence goes on along the minus strand of JAILRU010000114.1, from coordinate 31,836 downwards.
GAGAAAATGTCAAAGTCGAAGTACAACGTGGTGAACCCTGATGATATCTGCGAGAACTATGGTGCCGACACGCTGCGTTTGTACGAAATGTTCTTAGGGCCTATTGAGCAGTCCAAGCCTTGGGACGTTGCAGGCATTGATGGCTGTTTCCGCTTCCTGAAGAAATTCTGGAGTCTGTATTGGGATAGGGACGGAAACCTGCAAGCAGACGACAGTGAGCCTACGGCCGAAAACATGAAATCGTTGCACAAGCTCATCAAGAAAGTAACGTCCGACATAGAGGAATTTTCTTACAATACAAGCATCTCGGCATTCATGGTGGCAGTCAACGAGTTCAGTCAGCAGAAATGCACGAGCCGCACCGTCCTTCAGACACTTCCCATCCTCATCGCACCTTTCGCACCCCATATCGCTGAAGAGCTATGGGAAGCAATCAGTGGCGGGCAGACTTGGCAGAGCTCCAGACAACAGTCTGTTTGCGATGCACAATGGCCGCAGTACGAGGAGAAGTACCTCGTGGAGACCAGTGTCAAGCTTGGCGTACAGTTCAACGGCAAGGTGCGTTTCGATATGCTCTTCCCTGCGGATGCCACACCCGACCAGATGGTAGAGATGGCAACTTCTGCTCCCGAAGCACAGAAGCACTTGGAAGGCATGCAAATCGTCAAAACCATCGCCATCCCCAAACGCATCGTAAACATTGTAGTAAAGCCAAAGACAGAATAGTGATTAGGGGAATAGAGAATAAGGATTAACTCTGAACTCATAACTATGGACTATGGACTGAAAAAGGGCCGCGTCTGGGAGTTCATAAAGGACTTCCTTGCCATCAATCTTGGCATGGCGACTTACGCCTTGGGTTGGGCTGCCTTCCTGCTGCCCTATCACATCACCACGGGTGGTATGACGGGTATGTTCGCCATCCTTTATTACTTGACAAAGTTCCCGATATCGGCTGCCGTACTTATCTCGAACGCCATCCTGCTTATCATCTCCATAAAACCACTAGGCTGGAAGTTCGTCGGCAAGTCGGCATACGCTGCCGTTGCGCTCTCCTTCTTCCTCGAGATGGGGCAGCAGATGATGACGGACGAAGCGGGAAATCTGATGCAGATTCTGGGCGAGGGACAGGACTCAATGGCATGCGTACTGGGTGCTATCTTGAACGGTTTGGGTATCGGCATCGTCTTCCTCACCGGCGGAAGCACGGGCGGATGGGACATTATTGCAGCTCTGGTGAACAAGTACCGTAACATTTCCTTCGGGCGTGCCCTCCTGATTCTTGACTTCCTGGTCATTGCATCGTGTTGGCCCATTTTCCATGATGTGCGAATGGTTGTGTTTGGCTACGTTACCCTGGTTGTCTATACCTATGCATTGGATATGCTTATCAATAGTGCCAGACAGGACATCCAGTTCATTATCTTCACCAACAAACCCAATGAAATCAGCCAACGCATTATCTCCGAAACCAGCCATAGCGTGACTTCAATGAATGGCGAGGGCTTCTACAGCCATCAGGAGATTAAAGTTCTGATTACTATCGTGCACAAACGCGAAGCCGTTACAATCCTCCGTCTGATTAAAGAGACAGACCCAGGAGCCTTCGTCTCGCAAAGCAGAGCTGAGGGTGTTTACGGCAATGGGTTCAAAACAATAAGGGCATGAACAAAACCCTGATAAAGAACATTATAGGTCCTTCTCCTTGGCTGCTGCTGCGCGAATACTTGCAGATGCTTGTCGGCACAATCATCTACACGGTGGGCTATACAACCTTCCTGCTGCCATACAAGATAGTGAGCGGTGGTGTGACGGGTATCTCAACCCTGCTCTTCTACATGACGGGTTTTCCAGCAGGACAGACTTACTTCATCATCAACGTCATCCTGTTGCTTTTGGCAATGCGTGTGCTTGGCTGGCGCTATCTGGTGCGAACCATCATTGTCACCATGCTCGTTTCTGTTGCCATCGGTTTAATGCAGAAACAGCTTACGGAGGTAGCCCCAGACGGAACCACAAGCCTCATGCACATTTTGGGCGACCAGAAGTTCATGGCTTGCGTCATCGGTGCTTTCCTTGAAGGTCTCGGACTGGCCACCATCTTCCTGGCAGGGGGTAGTACGGGCGGCACGGACATCATCGCCAGTGCCATCAACAAGTACTGGAACATTTCGCTTGGCCGACTGCTCTTGATGCTCGACATCGTCATCATCGGCACCAGCTACATCATCGGACATGGTATAGAAACAATGGTGGTAGGCTATTTGGCCATGTTTATCAGCACCAATTTCCTCGACTATGTCATCAACTCTGCCAGACAAAGCGTGCAGTTCATCATCATCAGCGAACATTATGAGGAAATTGCCGAGGAGGTGAACACAAGGCTGGAGCGTGGCGTGACCGTTCTTTCCGGCGAGGGCTTCTACAGCAAGGAGAAGCGGCAGGTGCTGCTCATCTTAGCCAAGAAATTCGAAAGTCGCAGCATCTTCCAACTGATAAAACGTATCGACCCGAGGGCATTCGTCTCCATGAGCAACGTGGAGGGTGTCTTCGGCGAGGGCTTTGACCCGATTAAAAAATAGGACCTCCTAACCCCCTTTAGGGGGAATTATGAATTGTGAACTATGAATAATGAACTGATAATGGCCACCAACAATGCCCATAAGCTGGAGGAAGTCAGGCAGATATTGGGCAGTGCCTTTACGGTAAAGGGTCTGAGTGATATAGGCTGCACAGAGGACATTCCCGAAACAGCCGACACTTTGGAAGGCAATGCGCTCCAGAAAGCACTTTATGTCCATGAGCATTACGGCTTGGATTGCTTTGCCGACGATACCGGTCTGGAGGTGGATGCTTTGGATGGTGCTCCAGGTGTCTATACGGCACGCTTTGGTTCCATGAACGGCTATGGAGAGAGTCACGACTCCAACGCTAACATACAATGCCTCCTCGATAAACTCGAAGAGGCAGAGGCAGAGACACGCACAGCCCGCTTCCGCACGGTCATTGCCCTTGTGCAGGGTGGCAAGGAAATGCTCTTTGAGGGCATCGTGGAAGGCGATATATTGCCACAGCCTGTCGGTAAAAGCGGCTTTGGATATGACCCCGTATTCGCTCCCGTTGAAGCAGGTGGTCTGGCTTTTGCCCAAATGAGTGCCGAAGCCAAGAATTCCATCAGCCATCGCGCACGTGCGACGAAGAAACTTGCAGAATTTCTCTGCGGGCAACAATAAATAGCAGACAATAAACGTTATTTGTTAAAGCGGGCTACGCCCTAAATTACAAATGATAAATGACATGAAAATGAAAAGGATACTCTCTTTCCTGGCACTGCTCCTTTTCGTGCTTTGCCATACTGCCACCGCCCAACAACTGGGCACATGGCGCATGTACCTGAGTTACCAGATTGCTACCAAAAGTGTTGTTAGTGGCAGCACTATCTATTCACTGATGAACGGCAACCTGCTCTCCTACGACACAGAGGATGGCGAAGTGCGCACATACGACCGTTTGGGAGCATTGAGCGACGGGAGCATCTCGCACATTGCATACAGCAAGGAGGCCGGCAAATTGCTTATCGTCTATGGTAGCAGTAATATCGACTTGCTCGACGAAAACGGCAACGTTGAGAATCTGTCAGCCCTGAAGGACAAACGCATTCTGGGCAAGGAGGTTTCCTACGTCAGCATCAACGGTTCTATGGCTTACATCGCCACGGGATTCGGCTTCGTAGAGGTTGACATGAAGGAAGGCGTTTTCCGCAATACGTACAAGCTGAGCTATAACATCAAATGTATCGCTGCATCGGACGACAAAGTGTTCCTTGGTACCACCAGCGGCCTGATGCAATGCTCGAAGTCCGACAATATGCAGTTGGAGGAGAACTGGACGGTAAAATACTCCCCAACGGGTTTCACAGACATGTGTATTTTCCAAGACAAGTTGTTGGCAATGAAATCCGACGGAATCTATGCTTTGGGACTTAATGACAAATCAAGTTTCATTCTCTCTAAAGGGAAATTTACTTTCCTAAAAAACACGGGTGAAAAGCAGGTGTGGGGCAACGACACACAAATAGGATACACTACGGATGCAAGTAGCGTAAACAATGTAGTCATTATTCCCATCGAGAATAATTGGACTGACATCTCCTACATCGGGGGTACATATTGGATGAGCGAACAGGAAAATGGCCTACGCGCTTACAAATTAGATGGAGACACTTTCTCGCCAACCGGAGCGGTCATACAGCCCAGCAGCCCTATCCGCGACCTCGGCTACAGAGTCACTTGGGTAGGCAATCGCCTCCTTGTAGCAGGCGGTATCAATACGGTGGACAGCTATTACAATCCCGCTACTGCCATGTACTACGAAAACGGAGAATGGACCAATTTCACGGAGATGGAGATTCCCGCCGAGTATCCCAGGTTTAGAGTGATAAACACGACCGACCTCGTACAAGACCCGTCGGACGACACACACCACTTTGCCAGCCTCTATCGCGGCGGTCTTTGTGAGTATCGCAACGGGAAATTCGTCAAGCACTATAATCATGACAACTCACCCCTGCGTAGCCTAATGCCGGCACTTCCGCTATACTACAACTACATGCTTTGTTCCGCTCTGAGCTATGATATTGACGGAAACCTGTGGATGGCTTCGTCAATGCGTGACAGCGCCCTGCACGTCCTCAAGCCAGACGGGAAATGGTACAATCCCTACTACGAAGAGCTGAACGGCGTCTCGCTGATAGACCAGATACTGCATCATAGCAGCGGCATCAAGATGATTACCAGCCGACGCTTGGAAAAGAAAGGCATTTTCTGTCTCGACACGAAGGGGACAGAACGTACCACGGACGACAAGACCATTATGCACCAGAATATCGTCAACCAGGACGGAACGCCATACGTCCCGGACCAGTTCTATTGTCTCTGCGAGGATTTAGAGGGTATGGTGTGGGTCGGCACGTCCTCCGGACTGTTTGTCATTGAGGATGTCTCGCAAATCTTCAGTCCAAGTTTCCAGTTCACGCAAATCAAGGTTAATCGCAATGACGGCAGCGGACTGGCAGATTATCTGCTTAACGATGTCTCCATCGCCTGTATCACCATCGATGCTGCCAACCGGAAATGGATTGGCACACAGAACAACGGCGCCTACCTCATCAGTGCAGACGGGCAGGAGATGATACACCACTTCACGACGGAGGACTCTCCCCTGCTGAGCGACAACGTGCAGAGTATTGCCGTCCACTCGGGAACAGGAGAAGTGGTCTTCGGTACGGACAAGGGCTTGTGCAGTTTCATCAGCGATGCCACCACTCCGGAAGAGGAACTGAAGAAGAGCAATGTCGTTGTCTTCCCCAATCCTGTTACACCTGACTACAACGGACCCATTGCCATCCGTGGATTGGTGGCTGATTCCGAAGTGAAGATTCTCTCCACTGGCGGTCAGCTTGTTTGGAACGGGAATTCCGTCGGCGGCACCTGCACTTGGAACGGCTTCGCCAATAACGGTCGTCGCGTTGCCAGTGGCATCTACCACGTTGTGGCAAACACGCCTGACGGCGGTAAAGCCATTGTGACGCGCATCGTCATCGTGAGATAGGCCTGGATTAGCAGGCCTACACACGACAGCAAGGCTACATCTGCAACTTTTCAATCTTCATCTCGCCGCAACTCTCGATGATGCCGACGCACTCTGTGAATTCCGGTGTGGCGGCATGCTTGGCAAGAGCTTCCTCGCTCTCCCAAGTCTCACAAATCATGAAAATGTCTTTGCGTGTTGCACTCTCAAAGACATCATAAGCAATCATACCTTCGTGCTTCTGCGTCTTGGCAGTAAGCAGGATGGCAGCCTCAAGAGCCTCATTGTACTTGCCCTTCTTGGCTTGGAAAAAACAATTCAAACGTAACATAATAAAACTGGTTTTATAATTGAAAATTGAAAACTCATAAACTCAATAACTCAATTATTTTACTCGCTGCCCTCTTTGCTGCTCCTGGTTCTCCCAGGATAGCCGCCATACGTTCGTAGCCCTGCAGCTGGGCTTCTCTTGCTGAACCACCGGGGAGGATGGAGGCAAGGTGGCGACGCACATTCTCCGGAGTCATCTGCTCTGCTACGAGTTCAGGAACGACCTCCTCACCTGCCACGAGGTTGACGAGCGAAATATAGGGAATCTTCAGTATCAGCCGACGGGCGAAGGATGCCAGCCGGCCGGCCTTCATGTAGTAGCAAACCACTTGTGGCACACGCAGCAGAGCTGTCTCCAAGGTGGCGGTGCCGCTGGTGACGAGAGCCGCCGTGCTGTGCTGCAGCAAGCTGTACGTCTGGCCGCGAACGATGCAGATGTCCAACCCCGAAGCATACTTCCTGTAGAAGTCATCATCCAGTCCAGGTGCAGCGGCAAGCACAATCTGGTAGTCCTTACGATAAGGTTCCACAGCCTCGACCATACGACGGAGATTGTCGCGCACTTCCTGCTTGCGACTCCCTGGCAACAAAGCAATGACGGGTAAAAAAGACATCCAAGAATTTTGAATTTTGAATTTTGAATTTTGAATTTGGTCCTCCCCCTTTAAGGGGGAGTTAGAGAGGGTCCATGCATTTACCTCATCGACCGTAGGATTCCCTACATAATATATAGGATAATGGTGCTTCTCGTAGAACTCCACCTCGAAGGGCAGGATGCTGAAGAGCGCATCGACATCGCGCTTGATGTCCTTGATTCTGTACTCCTTCCAAGCCCATATCTTTGGCGAGATATAGTAATAGACAGGAATCCGGCTGTGCTGCTTCACGAAGCGGGCAATCTTCAGGTTGAAGCCGGGATAGTCGACGAGGATGACCACATCGGGCTGCCACTGGAGGATGTCCTCCTGGCAACGCTTCATGCCACGCAGGATGGTGCATAGGTGCATGAGGACCGGAATGAAGCCCATGTAGGCGAGGTCGCGATAGTGCTGCACAAGCTCAGCTCCCTCAGCTGCCATCATGTCACCACCGAAGCATCGGAACCGTGCCTCAACATCTTCCTCCTTGATGGCTGCCATCAGGTGACTGGCATGAATGTCACCACTGGCCTCTCCTGCTATGAGATAATACTTCATTTAATAATATATAATATATAATGTATAATATATAATATTTTTAGGGAGCTTATTCTCTATTGTCTATTATATATTATATATTGTCTATTATATTAATCACTCCGTGTGCTGTCATGTCCAGTCCGATGGGGGTGATGGCTGCAAAGCCGTTGGCCAGCGCCCAGTTGTCCGTGTCCTCGGCATTCTTTTCCAGGTCCAGGAAGAAACCCGTCAGGCGGAAGGCGCGTTCTCCCTCTGGGTATCTGCCATCGGTCACCTCCAACATCTCCTTTATCCACCTGCCACGCCCCATGCGACAGACCCTTGTTCCCTTCAGCTCTTCCACCAACGGGAAGTTGACGTTGAGCAGGACGTCCTGGGGCAGACCGTGCTCCAAGACATAGCGGGCAGTGCTCATGATGACCTCCTCGTACGGATGGAAGTCGCACTCCTGTTTCCTCGTGCGGAGGCTGTAAGCAATAGCCGGCACCGACTTCATGCAGGCTTCCAACGCTGCACCCACCGTACCGCTGTAGTGAATGCTGACCGAAGTGTTGTCGCCATGATTGATGCCGCTCACCATGAGGTCGGGCATCCGCGTCAGCAGTCCGTCCAATGCCAGCTTGACGCAATCGGTGGGCGTACCGCTGCATTGATAGACAGACAGGCCTTCCTGCTCCTTCAGGAGCTTGATGGTGATGGCGGTAAGGGGTGAGATGCAGCAAGATGCGGCGCTGCGCGGCCCGTCGGGAGCCACCACGACGACATCGCCCAGGCGACACATCATCGCAGTCAGTTCCCGGATGCCTTGAGCCTGCACGCCGTCATCGTTTGAGATAAGTATCAAGGGACGTTTTGGCATAGTTTCTCTTCTTTCTAAGGCAAAGATACGAATAAGTGAGCACAATACAAAAGAAGAACCAAAGTTTTTCTTTTTATTGTCGAGCGGAAGTACTTTCGACGTATGTCAAATGTACAACTAATAATTCAAAATTCAAAATTATAGGGAAAAGTGAAAAATGAAAGGTTAAAGAATTGTAATGCCTATAAACTTTAAGATTAAGAGCCTACCGAATTTTTACTGCTACGCACAGGAAATATTTTTCCTCCGAAGAGAAAAAATATTTCCTACGCACTGAAAAAAACGTAGGGACTTAATGGCAAAAACGGCGCACTTGCTGAGTGCAAAGATAATGTTTGCAGCGTGAAAACACTATTCTTGCAAGCTGCAAAAGCCGTTTTTGCAATCACCCTTCAAATGGATTGTATAATTTTAAATATTTCATTCTTTCATTCTTTCATTATTTCATTTTTTGTTGTACCTTTGCAGCGCGAAAATAAAGATGAAGTACAAGGCTATCATATTCGACCTTGACGGAACCCTGACCGATACGCTCGAGGACCTTTTTCTGAGCACCAACTATGCTCTGCGCTACTGCGGCCTTCCTGAGCGTAGAATCGATGAAATACGCCATTTCGTGGGAAACGGAGTTCGGAAACTCATCGAGCGGGCTGTACCGGAAGGGACGGAGCGGGTGCTGCTGGAACGGTGCTTCGAGACTTTCCGCGCCCACTACGTCATCCACTGCGGAGACCATACCTGCCTCTATCCGGGCATCGCTTCTCTGCTTACCGCACTGCACGCCAAGGGCTACCTCATGGCTGTGGTGAGCAACAAAATACAGCTGAGCGTGACGGAACTGGCCCGTACGTTCTTCCAGGGTGTAATAGACGTGGCCGTCGGAGAACAGCCCGGCATCCCCAGGAAGCCTGCACCGGATATGGTACAGGCAGCATTGGCAGGACTTGGTGTCACAGCATCCGAGGCCATCTATGTGGGAGACTCGGAGGTTGATCTCCTGACCGCCGCCAATGCCGGACTGCCCTGCATCTCCGTCCTTTGGGGATTCCGCAGCCGCGATTTCCTTCTCGCTCACGGTGCCACAGTGCTGGCAGAAAGTCCGAAGGACATCCTCGAACTAGTGTGAAGCGGGCTACGCCCTAAATAAAAAGGTGAAAAAGTGAAAAGGTAAAAAAGTAAAAAACAAACTCATAACTCATAAATTACTAAACTCACAAACATGAAAAAAATTCTCTTTTTGGCAGCTACTTCTGCCATCGTGCTGTCTTCTTGCAGCAAACTGGGTAAACTCACCAGCGAGAACTTCGCTGTTACCCCCACTCCCCTCGAAGCCATTGGCGGCGAGGTGCCTGCCACCATCAACGGTACCTTCCCCGTCAAGTACATGAAAAAGAAGGCTGTGGTCACCGTTACGCCCGTCCTAAAGTACAATGGTGGCGAGGCTGTCGGCCAGAGCGCTACTTTCCAAGGTGAGAAGGTGGAAGGCAACGGCACTACCATCAAGTACAAGGCAGGTGGTGTCTATACCATGAAAAGTAATTTCACATACGAGGATCCTATGCTCAACAGCGACCTCTATGCCCGCTTCGATGCCAAGCTCGGCAAGAAGACCGTCAACATCCCCGAAGTGAAGATTGGCTACGGCGTGCTCGCCACCAGCCAGCTCCTGAGCCGCTGCGGCATGACCGCATCCACCGCTCCCGATGCCTTCCAGCGCATCATCGAGCAGAAGCAGGAGGCCAACATCAAGTTCCTCATCAACCAGGCTAATCTCCGTGCCAGCGAGCTCAACACTGTCAGCATCCGCGACCTGGGCAAAATCCTCCGCGAGATTAACGACAACGAGGAAACCCGCGCCCTGCAGAACATCGAGGTAAGCGCATACGCCAGTCCCGACGGCAAGTTCGCCTTCAACGAGAAACTCGCCGAGCAGCGCCAGAACGTCAGCGCCGGTTTCCTGAAGGGTGAGCTCAAGAAGATTCAGATGAATGCCGACGTCGATACCAAGTTCACAGCCGAGGACTGGGACGGTTTCCAGGAACTCATCAGCAAGAGCAACCTCCAAGACAAGGACATCATCCTGCGCGTCCTCTCCATGTACAAAGACCCCGAAGAGCGTGAGGAGCAGATTCGCAACATGAGCGAAGTCTTCACCGACATCAAGGAGAGCATCCTGCCCGAACTCCGCCGTGCACGCCTCATCGTCAACTATGAAATCATCGGCCGCAGCGACGACCAAATACTGGCCCAGTTCAAGGATGACCCCAGCAAGCTCAGCGTGGAGGAACTCGTCTATGGCGCCAACAAACTCGTGACGGACGACGAGACACGCCGCCAGTGGAACGAGACCCTCGCACGTCAGTTCCCCAGCGACTATCGCGCCTTCAACAACATGGCACAGGTGGCTATCACCAACGGCCAGACCGAACTTGCCCAGACCTATCTCAAGCAGGCTGCAAGCATCAACAAGAACGCTCCTGAGGTCAACACCAACCAGGCTCTGCTTGCACTCAAGAACGGTGATGTAGCTGCCGCCGAAGGCTATTTGGCAAAGGGTAGCGGTTCCGACACCTTCAAGGAGGTGATGGGCAACCTGAACATCGCAAAGGGTAACTACACACAGGCTGCCAGCGACCTCGCTGGCGTGAAGAGCAACAGCGCCGCCCTGGCTCAGATACTTGCCAAGGACTACACCAGCGCAAAGGCCACCCTGGGCAGCATCAAGAATCCCGATGCCATCACCAGCTACCTGCAGGCTGTCCTCGCAGCTCGCACCGGCGATGCCAGCACCGTAACAAGTGCCTTGGCCAATGCCATCAAACTGGATCCCACTCTTGCCGACCGTGCAGCTAACGACTACGAGTTCGTCAAGTACGCCAACGCCGTCAAGAGCCTGCTGAAATAATTCCTAATTAAGAATTAAGAATGAAGAATGAAGAATTTGCTACCGCGCAGGAAGCTCGTTCAGCTATTGGGAACAAAGTTTTTAGGGCGATAGTTAATTTTTCATTTTTCATTTTTCATTTTTCATTTAGCGTAGCGCTAATTTCTTGTACCGGTCATCCCCGCGAGGTCAGGCTCAAAGGGAATTTTGAACACCTGGACCAGGGCGAATTTCTTATCTTCAGCACCGACGAGGCATTGGACCGCCTCGACACCCTGCTCATCCAGGATGGTACCTTTTCCTATACACTGCCCGCCATTCAGCCTGCCACACTCCACATCCTCTACCCCAACCAGTCGGAGCTTGTCGTCTTTGCCACGCCTGGAGCAGACATCCTCATCAAGGGCGATGCTCAGAACCTCAGCGAGGTAAAGGTCTCCGGCTCAGAGGAAAACGAACGCTACACGGAGTTCCGACAGGACATCATCGGAAAATCGGCAGCAGAGACCAAGAGTATAGCACGCGACTATATCCTTGGGAACCCAATGCTCTCAATGAGCCAATACCTCCTGACCACCTATTTTCTTTGCGACACCGCCACCACTGTCCGCGAGGCAACGGAACTCTACGACAGCCTTTGCCGTGCCTGTCCCGAAGACCTCGCTCTCTCAAGGCTTGCCACACACGTCCGTGCCATCGACCAAATACGGGTAGGCCGTCCCCTGCCCGACTTTGCCCTCACCCTAACGCCCGGACACGGCGGCAACGGAGAAGAGGAGCAAATCATCCGGCGCGACGACTACAAGGGCAAGCTTCTCCTCATTGCATTTTGGGCCAGTTGGAAAAGCGGCAGCCAAAGTGCCCTCTACCGTTCCCGCCGACTGCGTCGTGAGCTGAAAGGGAAAGGCACGGACATCAGTCTCATCAGCTATTCCCTCGATGCAGACGAAAAGCAGTTCACGCGTCTTGAGAAAGCCGACAGTATCGACTTCCCCAGCTATTGCGACTTCCTTAGCCTCTCCAGTCCCCTTGTACAGAAATGGGGTATCAGGGAATTGCCCTACTTCATCCTCGTCACGCCCGACGGCCGCATCGCCGCCGCTGGTTCAGACTGGATAAAAGACATCAACGACGCAGCAAGCAAGCTGTAAGGTACTATCCACTTAACCACTCCTAACTTATTTCGTGTGAAATCCTTCAAATATATTCTGACCTCCTGCCTGGCTGTGGGGTTGCTTGCCCTCTCTGCTGCTGAGATTGAAGGCTTCTATTTCTGGAAGAACGGCACCTATACGCGGTTCGACTTCAATGACATCTTCTTCAGCGACGACAAGATAACTATTGGCGATGCGACCTTCGACGTGAGCGACATCGACAGCATTACCTTCGCAAAGCCAGTCGAGACGGAGGTAGTGACCGATACCCTGTATATCAGTTACGACGGACAGACAGCAACCGTCAGTCCGCAGAATGTAAAAGGCATCACCAGCGAAATAAGCGGAGCGGCTGTCAGCATCGTCAATGCCAATACCAACCGCGAGATGACCTTTGTCCTGAGCGGCGAGAGCACTGAGGGCAGCTTCGTCTATGACGGCAACTACAAGGCTTGCATCCGCTTGGCTGGCGTCAACATGCAGAGCACGACGGGAGCTGCCATCCACATCAAATGCGGCAAACGCATCGCACTCGAATTGGCCGATGAAACCGTCAATTATTTGGAAGATGCCCAGACTGACCTCAACCAGAAAGCAGCCCTCTATTGCAAGGGACACTTAGAGGTGAGCGGAGGCGGCGAACTGACCGTCAAGGGCAACGTCAAGCACGCCATCAGCACGAAGGAGTACTTGCTCGTGAAGAAGACAACAGGCAGTATCTCGGTCACAGGTGCTGCAAGCGACGGCATCCACGCAGGTCAGTATTTCAAGATGAACGGCGGTACCGTCAGCATCAGCGGCACCAAAGGCGACGGCATACAGGCTGAGGCAACTCAGGAAGGCGACGAGTATGACGGTATGCTCATCATCAATGGCGGCACACTCGATGTCACTGTCTCCGAACGGGATGTAGCAGCATTCAAGAGCGACAGCCTGATGAGCATTCAGGGCGGCAAGCTTACCGTCGTGACAAGCGGCGACGGCGACAAGGGCCTCAAGAGCAAGACCGACATCCATATCAGCGGTGGCGAGCTGAGCATCACACAAAGCGGTCAGTACATCGTCGAGGATAACGACCCAGGCTACGTGACAAGCATAAGGTCCGACGGCAATCTGGACATCACAGGCGGCAGCATCGTGATAGACAACACGGGCGAGGCAGGCAAGGGACTCAGCGCCGACGGAGATATCACCATCAACGAGGCGGATGCCACCCTCACCCTGAACATTAAGGCCAACGGCTCCGGCGGTACGCTCGACCTGTCGCGCAATGTAGATTCAGGCGGCGACGATACTGGCGGCGACGACACTGATGAGCCTGAGGCCGTCTATCGCATCTGTGCCACACTCAGTTCCTCCAACAGCAACTACTGGAAGGATGTCGTCTATCTCTACAGCAGCGACGGCACGAAGATTGCGCAGATGACGAAGACCATCACCGTAGAGGCTCCAGACCAGGCCACGCGTACCTTCTATTGCTATGAATTCGAAGAGCCCACTGAAGGCAAATTCTACTTTGCCAGCGACGACTACAGACGGACTGGAGGCGGTGGCGGAGGTCCTGGCGGAGGCGGCGGAGGCCCAGGCGGTGGAACGACCTACACCATCCGCACCTCTACCGTGAACGGTCCGACGGAAAGCACGCCTGCCGTCTATTACTACATCAACACCCAGAACTACTCTGGAAACGGCTCCGTCCGCACCTTCTCCGTTACGGACTTCACCTCACGCTATGCCGACGGCACCATCACGGGCAGCGGCAGCGTATCGCCATCGGGCGGCAACTTTGTGACGGCAGCAGGCATCAAGGGCGACAAGGACATCACTATCGGAGGCGGCACCATTACCATCACGGGTTCAGGTGCAGCAGCCAGGGGCATCACCTGCGACAAAGTGCTCCTGACGACAGGCGGAGACCTCACGATTACCAACGGTGGTACGGGTCTGGGCAGCAGCAACAATACCGCGACTGCCAAGGGACTGACCTCGGATGGCAGTATCGACCTGCAAGGCGGCACCATCACCATTCAGATGACAGGCGCTGGCGGTAAGGGCATCAAGAGCGACGGAACACTCATCATCGGCAAAAGCGAGGAGGCAGGACCTGTCCTGAAAGTCAGCACGACGGGAGCAAAATATGCCAATTCATCGTCGGCTAAGGCCATCAAGGCGGTTGGAGCCATCACCGTCAACGGGGGCGAGACAACCGTTACGACTGCGACGACTGGAGCTGAAGGCATGGAGAGCAAACTGAAATCGAACGCCTCGATTGTCTTCAATGGCGGCAAGCATTACTTCAAGTGCTACGACGACTGCATCAACACGGCAGGCTGCATCAAGTTCGACGGCGGTGCCGTTGTCTGCTACGGCTATGGCAACGATGCCGTTGACAGCAACTATGGAGCTGCAGGAGCCATCCAAATCGGAAACGGCGCAGTCCTCGCCTATACCACCAAGGGCAGTCCGGAGGAAGGTCTCGACTGCGACAACAACTCCTACATTCAGATAACTGGCAACGGCATCGGCATTAGCGCAGGCGGCAGCCAAGGCGGTGGAGGCGGAGGCTGGGGAGGCTGGGGAGGAGACTCCTCAAGCAGCATCGGCAGTGCCGTGCAGGGCTACAGTCTCAGTACCTCGTCCATCAGTTACAATACTGGCTACTACTACACCATAGCTGATTCCAACGGCAAGAACCTCGTCACCTATTCCTTCGAGGGCTCCCTCAACAGCAGCCTGTCCATTTTCACTGCCACAGGTATGGTGAAGGGCAGCAGCTACACCATCAAGTCCAGCCAGACAAAGCCCACCGATGCCACCACCGAATGGCACGGACTCTACCTCGGCAGCTCTGCCACAGGCCAGTCACAAGTCACCAGCTTCACCGCGAAATAGGACAAACCACAACCTTTTTTCCATCTTTTATATAGATACCGCGAGGCAATTTTGAATTATCTATGCGGCGGCCCTGAAGGTCAAATACCTCCCCTCTCCTCGGAGAGGGGTCGGGGGTGAGGCTGTTTATTTCTGTCTTGAAATCTTTCAGCACGATTTCCTTTTTCCCAAATGGTGGTACGCTGGGGCTGCCATGGTCAATGGGGTCGTCCCATTTCACTATCAGGTAGGCTCGCAGGGTGCCGATGAGAAGTGACTCCTTTCCTGTTTCCGCAGAGATGGAAGGGCCGCAGTCGGGCGTCGTGTCGATGAAGTCGATATAGGAGGACTCTACTCCATCCTCTCCCGTAAGGGCGGGGAGTTCCTCGCGGACGTACGAACCGATGAAGGAAACGCCCTCGATGGAAACTGTATCACTATGTAATCCCTCCAGGTTCAAAGCATTTGGGTCGATGCTGAAGTCCTCAGCGGGTACAATAATATAAGGTACGCGCGCGCGAGGCTGAAGTTCCTGCTCGAAGATAATCTGATTGTCTTCGCATCTATCCAGCCTGTAGTATTTCCCTTTGCTTGCATCAGGCTCCGTCGGCAGGATAATCGTTGCTATCTGGTCTTTGGTGAAGGTAACTGGGGCTTCTGTCACAATCTGTGCTGATGTCAAAAAATCGTCTTTGTCATAAATGATTTGACCATTCAGTTTACAGGTTACGAGATATTTACTTATACCGCCATCGTACCATACAGGAGTCGCGTTCATGAGGTCTATCTCGCTACCAATGCCTTCTATCCAGTAATACTGATTACCATAAGTATAAGCATCTGGTTCATCTAATTCTATAGGAGTCCAGGCAATAACTGTTAAGTATTCTCCGCGATATTTGACGAGTTTTCTTTCATTGATGCCCAGTTCGAAATTGTTTACTTTGACAATAGTTCCTGATTCGCAGGAAAAGTCATATAGAAGGGCTGGCGTGGTACTGTTGGGTGCTATATAATAAACTTTTTTGCCATCTTCATACAATGCTCCAGTATATGGATAATCAATTGGCAGGTATTTGTCTGGGCAATTGCTTGTAAGATATAGTTTCAAACACTGATGAGAGTCTATCACGGTATCACCTTCAAGACTATATATCTCATCCCATTCCGCCTGATATTCCGGACTCGCTAAGAGCCTCTTTGCTTTATAACTCCAAACCTTACCATCTTGTACGAAAGGCAAAATTTTTCTTGATGTTGTCATTTCCACGATGTTTCCAAACTCGCTCCAAGGCGAAGTGGTTTTGTATTTCTCCACAGAACCAGCCGGAACATGGAGCGTGGCAGAGGCAATGGGGGTTTCTGTAAACACATTGATTCCTGTGGTGGGGACATTTTCAGCATAGCAATAGAGGTCGGTCAGATTAGAACAACGATAGAAAGCAGCTGCACCAATGTTGGTTACACTCTTGGGAATTATGACAGAGGTCAATGACGAATTGTCTGCGAACGCGGGATATTCGATGCTTGTCAAAGTGAATGTCTGTCCTCCATAATCCAGTTCTGATGGTATGTTATATTCACCCTCAACGTATCTTCCACTACTCAGGGTAGCTGTTTTCGTCTTATTATCAAGGACGTAAATCACCCCGTCTTTGCTTATTTTCTTGTTTTCCCATAGTTCTAATGGCTCACCTTCTGTTAGGCTAACCATTCCTTTGTACCACCAGCATGAGAAGTAAAAGCTGTTAGCTTCTATGTCGTGTACGTTGAACGATACGTTAAACGTAGTTATTATAGCTGTTTCGGAATTATTGATGTAAGATACGCCGATGGAAACCGAACAGGGTTCACCATCGTTTCCACCGCTCATCTTGGGTGTAATTACGAATTCCTCGGTGTAAGGGTGAGCTGGATAATTCATTAGATGAACATTCAGCGCAGAACCTTCCTTAGTAAGAATAATCATTGGGTGTTCATCATAGTACCCATTATTGATGAACTCAATATCGGATACCGTCAATTCCTGAGCATCGGCGGCAGTCCGTGCCCCCATGAGGAGCAACATTGCCAAGAAAAGTAATAATGTCTTTTTCATAGTTTTGTATTTTTGCTGTGCTATTACGGCACAAAATTACGAAATATTTTTGTATTTTGAGGGGGTTTTGGACCTCTTTTGAGAAGTCCCGGACTTTTGCATGAGAAGTCCTGGACTTTTATATGAGAAGTCCCGGACTTTTGTACGAGAAGTCCTGGACTTCTCAAAGCGACCTTTTCCCTTACTCTTAACTCTTAATTCTTAACTCTTAACTAATATAGGACCTTTTTCTTGTCCTTAATATAGATGCCGCGAGGCAATTTTGAATTATCTATGCGGCGGCCTTGAAGGTCAAATACCTCCCCTCTCCTCGGAGAGGGGTCGGTGGTGAGGCTGTTTATTTCTGTCTTGAAATCTTTCAGCACGATTTCCTTTTTCCCAAATGGCGGTACGCTGGGGCTGCCATGATCGATGGGGTCGTCCCATTTCACTATCAGGTAGGCTCGCAGGGTGCCGATGAGAAGTGACTCCTTTCCAGTTTCCGCAGAGATGGAAGGGCCACAGTCGGGCGTCGTGTCGATGAAGTCGATATAGGAGGACTCTACTCCATCCTCTCCCGTAAGGGCGGGGAGTACCTCGCGGACGTACGAACCGATGAAGGAAACGCCCTCGATGGAAACCGTATCACTATGTAATCCCCCCAGGTTCAAAGCACTTGGGTCGATGCTAAAGTCCTCAACGGGTACAATAATATAAGGTACGCGCGCGCGAGGCTGAAGTTCCTGCTCGAAGATAATCTGATTGTCTTCGCATCTATCCAGCCTGTAGTATTTCCCCTTGCTTGCATCAGGCTCCGTCGGCAAGATTATCGTTGCCATCTGGTCTTTGATATAAGTCACAGGGTCTTCAGCCGGAGAGTACCATGTTCTCAAATAGTAATTGCCCTTCGTGTCAAGGACGTCCGAGTACATGCCACAATCGCCATAAATTATTCCGAAAAATAATCTGTTGTCGTAATCGAAGATAACCTCCAAAGGTTCTATCTTTATATCCGAAGAAATAGATTTTAGTATCCGTAGGGAATCTAATGCAGTATCAAAATCGCTACCTATTTTTCCGATATATTCAAGAACTTCACTTGGTCTATCTTTAATTCTGATTTGTGTTAAATCTGGTGATAAAGCCACGATGTTTCCAAACTCGCTCCAAGGCGAAGTGGTTTTGTATTTCTCCAAAGAGCCTGCTGGAACATGGAGCGTGGCAGAAGCAATGGGAGTCTCTCCGAAAACTTCTGCTCCAGTGACAGGGACATTGTCTGCATAGCAATAGAAATCTACCAGATTGTCACAACCATAGAAAGCATATCCACCAATGTGTTCCAAACTACTCGGAATAGTGACACAGGTCAGTCTAGTATTTCTTGCGAATGTATAAGTATAAATGCCGGTCACAGTGTATTTCTGCCCTTCATATTCCAGCTCCGAAGGAATTTTCAAATCATCGAATATACTCATTCCCGTAGTATACCAATCCACAGCTACAATCGTAGCTGTATAACTCTCTTTATGTAGGGAATATGCAAAGCCATCTATGTATTCCATAGTGACATTTTCCAAGATATTCTCCAATACCAACGGTTCACCTTCTGTTAGGCTAACCATTCCATTGTACCACCAGCATGAGAAGTAAAAGCTGTTAGCTTCTATGCCATGTACGTTGAACGACACGTTGAACGAAGTTATTATTTCTGTAAGATAAATACTGATAGGAACTACATCGATGAACACAGAATAGGGTTCGCCATCACTGCCGCCACTCATTTTGGGAGTTATTACAAATTCCTGTGTGGAGGGATGACCTGCGTAATTGAGCAGTTGTACATTTAGGATAGAGCCTTCCTTAGTCAGAACAATCGAAAAATCTTCTGAAAATCCATTGAGATTGGTGAACTGAATATCTGATACTGTCAGTTCCTGTGCATTAACGGCAGTCCGTGCCCCCATGAGGAGCAACATTGCCAAGAAAAGTAATAATGTCTTTTTCATAGCTTTAATATTTTTGTTAGTTTTTTGCGATTTTCTGCCGCAAAATTATGTAGTTTCTGCAAACCGACCAAAGAAAATGAGTCCCAAGTAGTCCCAACTCCATGAAAAAACTGCGATTTTGCCTTTTTTGGCTTGATTTTTTGGTCTTCAACCTATCATTTCCTTACTCCTCAGCCGAAGAATTTTATTTCCTCAGCCGAAGAGATTGATTTCCTCAGCCGAAGAGTTAATTTCTTTCTCTTTTTCATTGACACAATAAAGACACGACAATCCTATTACAATAGAAAAAGTCCATTCCATCGATGCATTTGGCATTAATAGGGAATGTCCACAGGAAGGGAAGAAGTTTTCCTCCTGAGAAAGAATCTGCTTATTTTTGTAGTCTTAATGGCTGTTGGGACCATTTGGGACTGCTCGAAAACGATTATTTGCCCCTGTTTTTTGCGTTTTTAGGAGAAAATACCTAACTTTGCACCGTAAAAAACATCTTGCAGGAAGAAGTATGAGAAGAAAGACATCATATATTTTATCGTTCTGCCTGTTATTCCTTGTGTTTTCGTGTAAGGAGAACCAGGCGGAACAGCAATTACTGGACGACATAGAACAGACGTGGCAGCTAAGCGAGACTTCGTTGCCAGAGGCCCTGTCGCGTGCAGAGGATTTGAGGGATTCCGTCCAAGCCTCTTCTGAATTTGTGCGGCAAAGGTACGACCTGCTGACGATTCGCCTGCGCGACAAGAACAGAATGGTTCCCATGGCTCCTGATTCTGCCGAGCATATCATGTCCTATTTCGAAAAACGGAAGGGTGCCGTTGACAAAGAACGCGCCTACTACTATCTGGGACGTACCTACTGCGACCTGAAAGACTATCCTCGCGCCACGACCTATAGCCTCAATGCTGTGGATGCAGCCAGTCAAGCGAAGTGTGCC
Source organism: Bacteroidaceae bacterium (assembly GCA_024697945.1). Lineage (GTDB taxonomy): Bacteria > Bacteroidota > Bacteroidia > Bacteroidales > Bacteroidaceae > Physcousia. Next base: position 11,957 of record JAILRU010000114.1, on the reverse strand, counting down.
GATACCCTGATATGGCAAAACGCCCTCTCGCAACTGAGATACCTCTACATGCTGCAACTCAACTACGAGGAGGAGCTGAACATGGCGCTACAGGCCGTAGAGCTGGCAAAGCTGTCGGGCAGGAACCTGGGATGGTATCTGATGGATGCAGCGTCGGCATACAAACACCTGGACGACACGCTACACTGCCTCCAGTATTGCGACCAGGCACGTCAGATTATACAAAGGGAGCACTTTCCTCCCAAATACGGGAAGATTATGGCTCACATGCTGGCAATATACGTGAAGATGCTGAAAGGCGAGGATGTTAAAAGGTTAGAGACCCTGTTGCAGCACCTCACGCAACTGCCCGAGGACCAGCGGCCGTATAATTATGAGCTGAGTCTGGCTATGTATTACGAGCACACGAACATGATAGACTCTGCCATCCTGCACTACAAGACCTACTATGATGGAGAGAAGACGCTGTCAGGAAAGTACGAGGCATCTGCCGGCCTCCAGCGCTGCTATCTGCAAAGGGGGGAATCCGATCTGGCTGCTTCGTGGGGATGCCGCCTGTACGACACCAACGACTCCATCATCGCACAGCGTGCTTTCGAGGAGACAGAGAGAGCCAGGGACACGTACAGCTATTATCGCGACAAGGAGATGGAGCAGGTCATCTTGCTGCGAGACGTGCGCATCATTTCCTTCTCCATCATAACGGCTCTCGCCCTGCTGAGCATCGTCCTGGGCCTGCTGCTCTTCTACAACTACAGGAAGAAGAAGTTCATGGAGCAAATCATCGGCAAGGACAAGGAGCTGCAGGAACGCTCAAGGGAACTGAAGCAGAGGAAGAAGATAAACAGGGAACTGACACAGATAGCCCTCATGAACAATGCGACAGACAATGCGGAACACGTCATAACGCAATTCCACAAGGTCGCCGTCGGCAGGGCAAAGCTGGAGGAGGATTCGTGGAAGGAACTGATGGGCGCGATAGACACCCTCTACCCAGGATTCCACGAGGCGGTGCAGGAACGGCTGCAAGGAAATCTGCGTGAGCCGTTGCTACGCACGATATGTCTGATGAAGATAGGCATGAAACCCATACAGATAGGTCACGTGATGGATGCGAAGAAGCAAACGGTCTGGAACCGCATCAAACGCGCAGAAGAAACCTGCGGCGACCTGCTGACAGTATAGTTCAGGTTCTGAAGACTGAGCGGACAATCTGGCAGACGTTATCGGGCTTCGCCATAGTATAATAATGTATGGCGGGAGCGCCGTGCTCCAAGAGTTCGCGGCTCTGACGGATGGCCCATTCGATACCAAGTTGGTAGGCGTCTTCTGTTGTCTTTGACTTTTCCAGAAGGCCGACCAGCTCCTGCGGAATGTCGATGTGGAAGGAACGAGGCAGCAAGTCAATCTGCTTCTTGGACGAGATAGGTTTCAGGCCAGGGATGATGGGAACGGTGATGCCTGCCTTGCGGCAACTATCGACAAAGCGGAAGAACTTGTCGTTGTCGAAGAACATCTGAGTGACGATATAGTCGGCTCCAGCCTCTATCTTGCTGCGCAGATGCTGGATGTCGATATCGAGATTGGCTGCCTCGAAGTGCTTCTCCGGATAAGCCGCCACACCAATACAGAAATCCGTTGCCAGCCCACCCTTGACTGTTGGGTCGAGATACTGCCCCTGGTTCAGGTTGCTAATCATCTCTACCAACTCGGAACTGTGGCTGAAGCCGTCGGGTTCTGGAATGAAATGCTTCTGTCCAGGCAACGCATCGCCTCGCAAAGCCATGATATTCTGTATGCCAAGGAAGTGGAGGTCCAGCAATTCGCTCTCGACACGGCTACGCGACGAACCGCCACAAATCACGTGGGGCACTATCTCCAAATCGGGATAGCGGCGCATGATGGCAGCCACGATGGCAACGGTGCCAGGACGCTTCGCCAGCGTCATTCGGGTGTAGGTGCCGTCGGCATTGGGCACATACTCCACTTCGTCGCGATGGCACGTGATGTTGATGAATGGAGGATTGAACTCCATCAAGGGGTCGAGGCTCTGATAAAGGCGGCTTGCATCGCTGCCCTTCAGGGGCGGCACAAGTTCGAAACTGGCGAAAGGACGACGACTTTCTTTGAGAATATCAATGACTTTCATGAGATAAGAATAATTATGGACTATGATCCGCGACTATAATCGCGCCTTGGTTCTTCGCAAAGCTCAGGCGCAGGCGGAACTAAAGAATCCAAGAACTATGGACTATGGACTATGAACTATGGACTATGAACTATGGACTATGGACTATGAACTTCGACAACAGTTGTTCCCCTTCCTCGATGGTAATGCCGCGACGCTGACAGTAGTCGGCAAGCTGCTCGCGGTCGATGCGCCCCACAGGGAAATAGCTAGCCTCTGGATGGCTGATGAACAAGCCACAGACAGAGGTTGACGGCTGTATGCTGTAATGGTCAGTGAGGGTGATGCCCAACTTTTCCTCGGCTTCCAACCTATCGAAAACGATGCGCTTCAGCGAGTGGTCTGGACAGGTTGCATAGCCGAAAGCAACACGCAAGAGCGATGCTTTGCCTGCCTCATTTTTTATTTTTAATTTTTCACTTTTAATTTCTTCGCTGAGCCATTCGGCATCAGCCTCGGCAAGTCGGGCACAAAGAGCATGGGTCATCAGCTTTTCAGTTTCGTCTGACGGCTCCTGTGTAGGTCTGGCGGTCACAACAAACATTCCTATTGGCGATGGTTGCTGTTCGTCGAAGTAATCAGCGAGGCAGCGGTAGTGATAGGCTGCTGTCTGGCTGCGAAGCATGGGCAGGAGCTGTCCGTCCTCACAGAGCACAATGTCGTTGCCCCTTCTTATTGCTGCCTCTTCCCTATATAAAGCCTGAACCTGAAGCGAGCCTTTCTGTATTGCAGACTCAAGGAACTGCTTGCCTTCGCGAAGTGTCTTCTCCGCTTCAGGGTTGACAAGGAGTTGTGGCAACGTCTCGCCTTTAAATCCCCAAAACAACAGGAACATACGCCAGTCGATGAAATCCTTTAATAATGAAGAATGAAGAATGAACTTTTCACCTTTTAACCTTTTCAACTTTTCAACTTTTCCCTTTTTCACCTTTTCACTGAGGCGATTAGCCTCCTGGTAGGGCGTTAATGGTGCATGATGCTCGTTGTAGGCATCGCGAATCTGTTGCTGTTCAGTCTTGATTTGCTCGATGAAATCGGGATTTTTTATTCTTTTAGCAATGACGGAAGTCTGCGAGGCATCGCCTCCATAGATAACAACTCCATCGTAGAGAGGAGACAGCTTGACTGCTGTATGGACAGCAGAGGTAGTAGCGCCTCCCACAAGGATTGGCACTTTGAGCTGCTCTCTTTGGAAGGTTTCGCAAAGCTTTTCCATCTCTTTGAGCGACGGCGTGATGAGGCCGCTGATGCCCACCAGTACAGGATTGTGCTGCCGCGTTGCCTCCAGAATCTTCTCGCATGGCACCATAACTCCGAGGTCAACCACCTCGAATCCGTTGCAGGAAAGTACAATTCCAACGATGTTTTTGCCGATGTCGTGCACGTCGCCATTGGCTGTGGCAAGCACCACACAAGGCCTTTCCTTGCTGCCTTTCGCTTCCTCCGAAGCATCGATATAGGGTTGTATCAGGGCAACTGCATCCTTCATTACCTGAGCCGAGCGAACGACTTGCGGCAGGAACATCTTGCCTTCGCCGAAGAGTTGTCCGATGTGCTCCATCGCCTGCATCAAGGGGCCTTCTATGATATTTATGGGCTGCCCGTACTTGACCAAAGCCTCTGGAATATCTTCTGCAAGGTGGCTGCTGTCGCCTTTCGTGAGAGCATATGTCAGACGTTCCTCGACTGTTAATGAAGAATGAAGAGTGAAAAGTGAAGAATCAGAGTTACTTTTGTCCGTTGATTTGCTACTTTCATTCTTCTCTTTTATTTCTTCATTCAACGCCAGAAGGCGGTCCGTTGCTTCGTCGTCTGTGTTCAGGACGACATCCTCGACAGCTCGCAGCAAGTGGGGTTCTATGTCGTCATATACCTGCAGCATCGAGGGATTGACGATTGCCATATCGAGACCTGCATGAATGGCGTGATAGAGGAATACAGAGTGCATCGCCTCGCGAACCTGATTGTTGCCCCTGAAGGCGAACGAGAGGTTGCTCACGCCACCGCTGGTCTTCGAGAAGGGCAGGTTTTGCTTTATCCAACGCACGGCACGGATGAAATCGACAGCGTATGCCTGGTGCTCCTTGATGCCTGTCCCTACGGAAAGGATGTTGACGTCGAAGATGATGTCCTGTGGTGGGAAGCCAATGCCCGTCAGCAGGTTATAGGCTCGCTGGGCGATGGCAATCTTGCGGTCGTAGGTTGTTGCCTGTCCCTCTTCGTCGAAGGCCATCACCACAACTGCAGCTCCTAAGCGTCTCAACTCAAGGGCTTTGCTGATGAAGTCCTGTTCCCCACCCTTGAGGCTGATGGAGTTGACGATGCACTTGCCCCCTGAGTTCTTCAGGCCTGCAAGAATCGTCGGCCAGTCGCTACTGTCAATCATCAGGACGGCCCGCCCAACGGCAGGGTCTCCGTTGATGTGTTGGCAGAAGGTCTGCATCTCGAGGCGGCTGTCCAGCATCGCATCGTCCATATTGATGTCGATGACAGTTGCACCACCCTCTATCTGTCCACGAGCCACACTGAGAGCCTCGTCGTATTGCTTCTCGGCAATGAGACGGGCAAAGCGGCGCGAACCAGCCACATTGGTGCGCTCCCCAACGTTGGTGAAGTTCTGGGTCTCCTTGTCAATCAGGAGAGGCTCCAAGCCCGAGACCCACAACCTTTTGTCAGGACTGGGCACAACTCGTGGCTGAATGTCTTGAAGCGCCTCGCTGATGGCACGGATGTGATGCTCGTCTGTGCCACAACAGCCGCCAGCGATATTGATAAGACCCGCTTCAGCCATCTCGCGCAAATGACGTGCCGTATAGTCGGGCAACTCCTCGTATTCACCCATCTGGTTGGGCAATCCGGCATTCGGATACAGCGAAATCGGCAATGGAATGCGGGCAGAGAGTTGCTCCACGAAACTGCGCAGGTCAGTCACACCGAATGAGCAGTTAAGTCCGAAGCTGAGGAGGTAGGGATAATGACTGATGCTGGTGTAGAAAGCCTCCAGCGTCTGACCCGTCAGCGTACGTCCGCTGCGGTCGTTGATGGTAACCGAAACCATTACAGGGATTTCGCGATGCAAACGCTCGTTCAGATGCTGTATGGCATAGAGCGCCGCCTTCGTGTTCAGCGCATCATAGCAGGTTTCCAGAAGCAGCAAGTCGGCACCACCCTCCAACAGCGCCTCGGCCTGTTCCTCGTAAGCCGAAGCCATATCATCGAACGTGAGGGGACGGCCAGTCGGCTTACTCAGGTCGGACGCAAGGGTCAGGGATTTCGAGGTCGGCCCCATCGAACCAGCCACAAAGACGTGATGTCTGATGTCTGAGGTCTGATGGTTGACGACATCTGCAACCTGGCGGGCAATGCGGGCTCCTTCGCGAGCCATCTCGCTTGCAAACTCGGAACAATGATATTCCTGTTGGCTGATGCGGTTGGAGGAAAAAGTATTGGTGGCGATGATGTTGGCTCCTGCCTCGATGTAGAGACGATGAATGTCCGCAATGACCTCTGGAGCGGTCAGACACAGCACGTCGTTGTTACCCACAAGCGACACGCGCCAATCCTCGAACCGCCCTTTGTGGAAGCACTCCGCAGGCAGTCCGAAAGCCTGAATCCTCGTACCCATCGCACCATCCATTATCAGGATGCGCTCTCGAAGACAATCCCTGATTTCCTTAAACTTCTGTTCCATTTCGGGTGCAAAGGTAATACTTTAATTGATAATTGACAATTGAAAATTGATAATTATTCTTTATTTTTCCATTCCTTTCCATTCCCTTTTAAGTTTTCACCTATTCTATTATAGCTTAGATTTTAACTATAGCAACTGTAGCACTGTAGCAACTGCGTTGGACGCATGTCTTTTTCCCATTCTCGATGTAAATGCCGCGGGCAGGTTTGCAAAAAGTTTCAATAATCCTTGCATCGTATCGTGTATTTTCGTACCTTTGCAGGCAAGAACCTCAAAACGAGAACAGATATGAAAACCAGAACAGAAATAATCCACCTGCTAAGCCTCTACAAGCCGACGGCCCAAAGCAAGTACGGACTGACGCGACTCGGCATCTTCGGTTCCGTAGCTCGTGGCGAACAAACTGAGGACAGCGACGTGGACGTGTGCTACGAGGGTCGTGTGCCATCGCTGCTCACGCTCGACCTCATCCAGACCGATTTGGAACAGATACTGGGTAGTCGTGTCGATCTGGTGCGAATCCGCGACGGCATGAACAGCCTCTTGCGCGAACGAATCAAAAAGGAGGGTGTATATGTTTGACCGAGAGATTGTGATGGACAACTTGCAGAAGATTCGCAAGGTCATCGAAATCATTCTGGAACGCGCTTCCGTTGTCACCGATCCCAACGAACTACTCTGTTCGCCCGATGGCATGATGCGCCTCGATGCCATCTGCATGAATCTTATTGCTCTCGGCGAGGCCGTCAAGGGGCTCGACAAGCAGACCCATGGACAGTTGCTGCCACACTACCCTGAAGTCTATTGGAGTGGTGTCAAGAAGATGCGCGACAAGATAGCCCACCATTACTTTGAGATAGACACCGACGTAGTCTTCCGTACTGTGCAGGAGGAAGTGCCTCAGATGCAGGTTGTCATAAACAAAATGATTTCTGACTTTACCGCCAAGGGTATAAAGGAAATGTAACATTAAATGAACTTCAAATAACCAGTTTCGGGAGGCTCCGCTGATGATTGCAGCGGAGCCTCCCGAAGCCGTTCTTCCCATTACTTGTATGACAATTTTCCTAACTTAATTTAGTAAGTTATATTATTTGCAGGAAATAATCTACAGCATCTCTTAAAGGGTCAAGTTCTTTCTTAACTGTTGAAAAGATTATATATCCATCAATATCAAAATAACCATGAGCTATATGGTTACGTATGCCCATTACATCAATCCAAGGAATTTCTGGACGTTCCGGTAGCAGATTGCCCTTTGTCAAGTTATCAATCTGCTTGATTCCTTCACCGATAGCCTCAATAAGCATACAACTGGCAGCAAGTTTTTGCATACCACTGGAAGATTTGTAGTAGTCTTCCGCAGAAGTCACTGTTTTATTCCATTTCTGAAGTTGGTCAATTGCAGACTTTATCTGTTCGAAAGTGGACTTGACTCTATTCCGTTCATTGAATGATGTAAATTCCATCACGTTTTATATCATTTAGGAGATATGGATTCATGTGTGCGTGCATGTGAATGACATCAACCTGGCATTGAAGCAACCGCTCCAGGAAACGTTTCAGACGTACTATCAAATATATACTTGGTTCCATTTCCACACACACATCTACATCACTATCCTCTCTTTGTTCTTCTCTGGAAACAGAGCCAAACAGACACAAAGAGCGAATTCCAAACAATGAGCGCAGCTCTTCTGTATGGGCAGAAATAGTATCTATGTATTCTTTCCTTGTTTTCACTTTACCTCCTCGTTGCTTATATTTATGTCTTGTATTTCAAGGAATATGGTGCAAAGATAGTGCTTTTTCTTCTTTCTACAAAGAAAATCACAAGAAATTCGGCTAAATACCTGCATACTCCCCTTTCATGAATTGTTCTCTGTGATTTGAGGGTGACTTCGTGGCTGTGGTGAAGGGAGGCTCCGCTGATGGTTTGCAGCAGGGCCTCCCGTGGTTGTTTTATTAGGGCAGAACGTAAGACGTGGACTATGGACTAACGCACGATCTTTCTCCCATTCTCGATGTAGATGCCCCTTGCAGGTTTGCCAGAGAGACGGCGGCCTTGGAGGTCAAACCATTTTTCATTTATCATTTGTCCTTTATCATTTAGACGCGGAGCGTCGTCAATGCCTGTCGGGTCGTCAATGCCTTCATAATCTGGATAGCCCCATTCACCGAATGCGCCGTAGACATAGCATGGACACCACCCTTTGGCCTTTGTTGCCGCAACCTGTGCCTTGGTCATCACGTTCTGCTCATTCACAGTATCAGCAACCATCAAGAATCCCTGATTCCTTGGACTAATTGGCAAACTTTCAATAAACGCATCCATTGCCTCGCCCCTAATCTGGTTATTGCAGCAGAACACTTCATACAAACTTGGACAATCCGACACATTTAGCGTCGTCAGTTTGTTCCCCTCGCATCTCAAACTTTCCAACTTGGCATGTCCCAACATGTTGAGCGAAGTCATAAGGTTTTGGGTACACCATAGTCTTTTCAGTGCAGTATTCTCTGACAAATCAAGCGCTGTCAGTTGGTTCTCGTGACAGTTCAGATATGTCAGTGCTATATTTTTAGACACATCGAGTTCCGTCAGTTTGTTTTGGAAACAGTGCAATTCATTCAGTGAATAATTATGCGACACATCGAGTTTAGTCAGCGGATTTGCACCACAAATCAGCTTTTCAAGTGCGGTATTCTTCGACACATCAAGATCTGTTATCAGATTCTGTCCGCAGTCAAAATACGTCAACTTGGTGCATTTGGATACGTCGGCTTCTGTTAAATAATTACCTGAACAATCCAGCATAGTCAGTTCCGTGAAGAACTCAATTCCCTTAATACTATGTAAATTGTACCAAATCAAGTTTATTTTTTTATCCCCGCGATTTCCTCGTCCGTCAGCACCCCGTCCTTGCCGAAATCCTTTGCGAGAACCCAACTGCGGAAGTTCTCATCGGGGAAGTTCTCTTCGTTAATCTCCACGTCAGCCCATGCCGCCGTTGCTGTGAACAATGGGAAAAGCAAAAGAAGGAAATGTTTTATGTAATTCATAACATCAAAAATTTTATCAGTTACTATCATGTGTATTTATTCAATTTTACCATGATTTAGTTCTAATATCGCTCCTATAGGTATTTTGAAGTTGACATCTTTATTACTTTACCTTCTTCTTCCCGCTTTCTATGTATATTTCCCGTTCTGGCTTAACGGAAAGTTTGCGGCCTTGAAGGTCGTAGAGGTTATCGCCTTCTTGTGTCGGTTCAAAAGAGCTAATAGCGCTCGGTATCTCTATTGACTCTACTTTATCGAATTCATAGGAAACTCCTATATAACTCGAGTTTAAATAATAAGATGTATACTGCCATGGGATATCATCCCAATCAAAATAGGAGGAAGGAGCTGGTATTGGCATCCAAGGAGAAAAGGGCCCAGCGGCTGAACCAAGTCCTTCTATCCAAACAATAGGGCCATTAATAGAACCCTTGAAATAGTCACACAATGAGAGAGTAAAACGCCGACGTGTCAGTCCATCGTGAAGGCGGACAGTGTCTATACGTTCAACCATCAGATAGTTGTCAAGGGGGAAGCCAAGAAGCATGTCGCGCGGCTCGCCCTGCTCAAGCAGGCAGCCAAAGGCATTACCCTCCATTCCGCATTTGACGAAATCATCCTCTTCCAAATCAAAGTCATAAAGCAGGCGCGGCCTGGTGCTGCCCTTCGCAATGGCATAGACCTTTCTTCCCACATCACGAACGGCTGCAAAATATGATTGACTCTTTCTTACGCCCCAAGGGATAGAATTATATACCTTCCTCCATGTTTCACCATTTATCATCGTATCAGCATCAATTTTGCTAATGTAAAGATTCTCCTTGTAGATTCCTACCCTCGTCTCAAATATCATGCCTCCCCTTGTGAATGGGCGATATTCCAACTCTTCTGTCTGAGCCTGTACAGATATGCAGGTCGCACAAATCAATCCCGTAAATAGTAATCTTGTTTTCATACCTTTTCTATTTAAAGTTAAACTTAGTGCAAAGATATAAATAATAATTTAACACATGAATCTTAAGTGTTATAATTTACAATATTTTGCCGTTTTCAATATTTATAAGTGCTCCTACAGGTGCTTTAAATCCTTTTCGGGTTTCTATTATTCCACCATTTATTATTCGAAGAGAAGCTCCGGCTTTTAGTATGAGGTCAGCACTCGACAATGTCCCTCCGTCAACGATAAGTTTGCCACCTCCTTCCACAATTATCCGGCTGTTGCCCATCATTTCATTATTACCTTGAATAGTAAGTTGACCGGTACCTGTAATGCGAATATTGCTATAAAGTTGTTGGTCTGTACTCATTGTTTTTATTGCAGGAATAATGAGTAATCCTTCCAATGCTTGTACTCCCATATTTAGGGAATCCAACCAACAATCCAAGCGCCTGTAATAATCATTCTCTTTTTTAGTGCCTATCCATGAAACAGAAAATTTTCCATATTTATCTGGACCTAGTAAATTATTACAACTAGAAACACCTCCAAGTAATTGTCCTATCACCTTATGATCTGCCGTAAGTAATGGTGAGCCAGAAGAACCATCTTCCGTTGTGCCGTGACCATTTAGTGTTGATTTCCAACTCACACTCCAGAAATACGTATTGCTTGCAGTAACAGGTTCGGAAGCCACAGTTGAAATCTTTTTTATATCTCCATGTGGGTGATGTATGCCTACTCCAGGGGCTCCACTATCACCAGATCTATCCCATCCTAAATAATAGGGAATATAGTTTGAAATGTTTATTGGATCTTCTGTTAAACTTAAAAGAGCAAAGTCAACAAAATGGTTGTTCGCAAGAAGTGTTGCTCCCGAAGTGGAACAAGGGAGGGGGTCTATACTATCATTCAAACACCCTGGTGCTTCATAATTCCAGTAAAAGGTATAATACGTAAGATCTGTATTTGAAAGGGCATCTTCGTTTAAAGTATCATTTAAACAATGACACGCGGTCAAAAAGAGAGGAGCCTGATTTAAACTAGTCGTATTTATTAAAGAACCTGTACAAACTCTTTCTCCATTGACCAGGATCATTGCAACAGCTTTTTTTTCGTTCTGCCAATTTTGACCTTCTTCACAATTGATATTAACCATACAACATCCAGAAGTGTCAAAACCATTTTTGTCGATTTTGATGTACCTATACCCATGCACCACGTATTCGATAGAGATGATGGCATCAGCCCTGATATTCTTAGGTTGATAATACTCTAAAATGACATCACCTCCAAATACCAACCCTGTTGCAAAGCCGCGAAGGTGCTCTCTGTCCCCCTTATTATTCTTTGAGGTAAAAGCACCTATGGTATATTTCCTGTCTTTGGAATAGACAAAAAGTTTACCGCCGTCTGGAATCCAGAATTTGTCATAGCAAAAGTTCACCGATAGCGCATTAGGGCAGACAACATTCAACTGCCACAATTTATCGCCATTGGGAAGTTCATACCATGTGCCAGAATTATTCAAATTATAGTTTACCTTATGTCGATAACCATAACGTGGTGGCATATCGTATTCATCATCTTCCCTATCTTCTTTTTCTATCTTTGCCATATCCAGTTGTGGCATAGTAACAATGTGATTTTCATTTCTATGTTTAATCAGCATCTCTGTGTCTATTCCAAAGCTAATTGGCTTTTCGTTTGTACTAAGTTGTGCCTTCAAATTCACAAAAGCACAAAAAGCGACGAAGATGAATAACGACCTAATAAAATGTAACCGTCTCATATCTAATTATCTTGATTCTACTATCATCCTTCTTGTCACTGCCACTTTGCCAGCCACTACAAGCGTGTAGATGTACATACCTGCCGTGAGGTCGATCGGCAAAGCCCAAATACGATTTGGCTCTGCTCTCACTTAATCGCGATCTTTCTCCCATTCTCGATGTAGATGCCACGGGCAGGTTTCTATCCTTCCACTACGCCCTGTTTTGTGGTAAGAGCATCCTTGAAACCTTCGAAGATTTCCTGTACGCGGTCAACAGTCCTCATGCGGAACTTGCCGCTGCGAGGAT
>JAILRU010000098.1 GCA_024697945.1 Bacteroidaceae bacterium | reverse complement strand
GATGGCACACAAGAAAATATACGTGACACACGGCATAGGAGCAGGCAGTATAACATTGGACAATGCCGTGATGCCTACAGGGTTTTACGAGTTGAGGGCTTACACTCGCTACATGACCAATTGGAGCAAGAACGCTTGCTTTTCCAGAATAATCCCAATATTCAGAGAGCCACAGAAGGAAGGCGACTTCAATCCTCGACTGGACACGGAGACACGCCTTACTGCCATACAAACAGTAAAGGAGGAGAGACGCGCCTTCTATCCTGAGGGCGGAAATCTGGTGAAGGGACTCCCTGCCCGCGTTGCATATACGATAAAAGGTGAACGCGGGGTAGTGGAAATCCCTGCTTCTTCAGACCATAGGTCGGTGGAGATAGACATCAATGGAACATCACATTCATACACACTTCCCCAGGCACAGGACGAAGGCATTTCCTTGCGGGTGGATGCCCTTCGCGACGACAGTCTTGCTATGGATATTTGGGCAACTTCAGGTCTTTCGGATAAGGAGCTTGGCTATGCACTTATACATAGTGGAAAGGTCTTGACATCATCTACGTTCAAGGTTCAAGATTACCAGCATTTCTCCCTTGCCCGAGATGTCTTGCCGGAAGGCGTTTCGCAAATCACTGTCTTCGACACTGAAGGTGGAGCCTTGGCAGACCGCTTCGTCTTCCGATGTCCGGAATATGTTGATTCTCTGCAAATACAAACCACTACGACAAAACTCTTGCCCTGCGGCAAGGTATCAATGGACATCACATCCACCCCCTATACCTCGCTCTCCTTCTCTGCGATGGATGCCAATAGTGTGGTGAACGGCAGACGAGGGGACATCAAGACGTGGATGTTGCTGGGAAGTGACATCAGGGGATATATCGCTAATCCAGAATACTACTTCGAGAGCGACGATGCAGAGCACCGCAAGGCTGCGGACTTGCTGATGTTGATTCAGGGATGGAGACGCTATGACTGGGATGCAATGAATGGAAAAAGAGAACTAAAGTCGCTACAGCCCTACGAAAGCAAATTGGCTATTGATGGTACACTCAAAGCAAAGAAGGGCACTAATGCAGACGTGGCTGGCGTCACGGTCTCTGTTACTTTGCGAGGTGGGGAAGAAAACATCGGGCTTTCTGCTGTTACGGACAGTACGGGGCGTTATGTCATAGTCCTTCCCGACATTCAGGGAGAGTGGCCAATGAGTATCTCGGCTGCCAAGAATGGGCTCTCCGACAAGTACATCATCCCCATCAACCGTCATATCTCCCCCGCATCGAGGCTTCCTGAGGAATTCGAGGTTGGGCAGATACCCATGGACAACTTCCAACTGCATCATTGGGACATCCCTGACGAGAGCGAAGCAGTTTGGAAGAAATTCCTGGATGCTCGTGGAACAACGATGCGCGAAGTGACTGTTAAGAAGAGAAAACTCGACAATTATAGTTGGGGCGGATTTGCCGATGAAAAGAATGCACAGATAAGCTCCACGCTCTACTATGACTGCGAGAAGGCCGTCGAGGACTATCTCGACCGTGGTGAAGAGCCTCCATACCTTACGGAATGGCTCGCAGGGAAGAAAAAGAACTTCAATGGAAGCACACCCATTGAAAAAGCGATGTGGGCTGCCATAGGAGACTCCTTGCAATTTAATCAGGACGACAGATCTATGTTCACGCCTGGCGCGGTGATTGATGTCGCAGAGCTTACAGGCATGGACTATCCCTACGACAGCTACGAGGAAAACGCACCATTGTATTGGATTCCTGTATGGAGAGATGGTTTTTCGATAGACGGACATCCAGTCGTGTGGATGGTGAACAACCTGTTCTGCACCATCACCAACCTTAGCCTAAGAACCGACATGGGAAGCAAGGTTCCGGTTACGGCTCCCACCATAGAGCGTCTTACCAGGCCAAATATAGAGCTGCCACAGCTGCTCGAGGACGTTAAGTCACTCTATGTCGCCAGAGACAATGCGCTCGTCCATAAGGTAACAAGCTCATCGGCCATCGAGGGACGAACCCCATATCTGGTGTACTGCTTCACCAAACCCGGAATAAAGAGCAAGGTTAAGGTCATACGCTATACATCGTATCAGGGCTTCGACCCCGTGGAAATGTTCCAAACGGAAGACTATGAGCAAATGCCTCCGATGAACGACTTCCGCCGCACACTCTACTGGAATCCCAATCTCTGGACAGACGAGAACGGCAAGGCTCACGTTGAGTTTTGGAACAATTCTACCTGCACAGACATGATTATCTCTGCCGAAGGCATAACAGACGACGGAAAGTTCGTCACAGGCAGATAATCGGCAAATTGGCACAAAATCAGAAATGCTGTCAACAATGTCAGCAAGACTGTCAACTTATTCAGTAAATAGGTTGTCAACCATATCAGGAAAAGTACAAAAAACTGTCAATCAAAATCAGGAAAAGACAATTTAATGTCACAATGTCACACTACAACCTCCTGTATATCAACAAGTATGACATTGTGACATTAAAATCATAAAAACATGTAGGGGTGCCGTTTCAGCCATTACGTCCCCACGTTTTTTTTCTCTGCGGAGGAATATTTTTTTCTCTGCGGAGGAAAAATATTTCCTGTGCGTAGAAAAAATATCTCAAATGCGTAGCAGTAAAATTTATCTGATTGTAAGCAGACACAGCAAGGCGCGTCCGCGCTAACCTTTTCGGCCACAAAGATACAACAATTCTTTGGAATGTCGTACAAATTATTTTGTTGATTGCGTGCTTTTTCTTAACTTTGCAGAGCAAATCCGTCAAAAATGTTACATTAATTGGCATCTATGAAACAGATATTTCTTCTTTTACTGATTTTCTGTGGGGCGATGAGCGCCAAAGCCCAATCGACAAACTTGATTCCAGCTCCGGTAGAATACTCTGTTCGCTCTGGAAGCGTCAGTTCCGACGGAATGATTGGCTTGCGCGAAAAGGTTCGTATCTCGGAAAAGGCTCTCCTCCGTCGTTTGGAAGGCAAGAAATTGGCTGACTGGCAGCTGAAGTCGGCCTATTGGTTGGAGCTGGGGAAGAAAGGCGTAAAGATTGTGGCTGCTGACGAGGAGGGCGTGTTCTATGCCCGTCAGACGCTCAAGATGATGGCTTCCTTAGACAGTTCGGTTAGCTGCTGCACGATTCTCGACTGGCCGCGCTTCCGCTACAGGGGCGTGATGCTCGACGAGAGCCGCCATTTCCAGGGCAAGGACTTCGTGAAGAAGCAGTTGGAGATGATGGCCCTCCTGAAGATGAACCGCTTCCATTTCCATCTCGTAGATAATCCGGGCTGGCGTGTGCAGATTGATGCCTATCCTCGACTCACTAAGCTGACGGCCTGGCGTCCTCAGGCCTATTTCTGGGACTGGGAAAAGGATGCGATAGGTGGGCCTTTCGTGGAAGAGGGTACGCCTGAGGCTTACGGCGGATACTATACCAAGCAGGATATTGTCGAGATTCTCTCCTTTGCCGACGAGAGGCATATTGAGGTGATTCCCGAAATCGAGATGCCCGGTCATAACTACGAGACGCGTTATGCTTATCCCGAACTGGCTTGCAGCTTGCCGAATGGCGGAAAAGACCCTTGGGAGCTTTGCCCTGGAAAGGAGAGCACCTTTGAGTTCCTGGAGAAGGTGCTGCTGGAGGTTTTCGACATGTTTCCCTCGAAGTACATCCACATTGGTGGGGACGAGGCGCGCAAGAATAACTGGAAGCTTTGTCCGGACTGTCAGGCTCGGATGCAGACCGAGGGGCTGAAGAGCGCGGAAGAACTTCAGAGTTATATGATTAAGCGGATGGAACGTTTTGCCCATGAACACGGCAAGCGCATCATCGGTTGGGACGAAATCCTACAGGGAGGATTGGCTCCGGATGCTACCGTGATGTCCTGGCACGGAACTGAGGCTGGCCTGAAAGCCGTCAAAGAAGGGCACGACGTAATTTTTACGCCCACACATTACTTCTATCTGGACTATCATCAAGACCCTGCTCAATTCCGACCTGTGGGGCGTCTTGTTTCTCTGGAGAAAGTCTATTCCTTCGAACCCTTAGTGGAGGGCATCTCTGAAACAGAAGCTCATCATGTCCTGGGCGTGCAGGGCAACCTGTGGACTGAGCATGTTCAGGATGCCTGGCATGCCGAGATGATGCTCTATCCGCGCGTTTTCGCTATTGCAGAAACGGGCTGGAGTCAGGCTAAGAAGGATTGGCCGGACTTCGAGCGAAGAGCCTCTGTCTTGTCAACTGTCGCTCGCAAATGGGGATATACCGTGTACCCTCCCTTATCGCAGCAATAGCTGCCTTGTCCAAAATAATCTGGCTCTGACCGTACAATATTCTGGCGGTGGCTTGTGGGGACGAGACCACAAGATTACTGGCAGAATGCAACTCCACTACGCCCTCGTTCCGCATCGTGGTCATTGGGACGATGCTGGCATCAGCGACATCAGCGAGGTTGACCTGCGAGGGGTCGAAGTGTCCCGTCCGTCGTATAGTAATTATCGTCTCACCGTCCAGATGCCTCGCTTCGGCATCCGCACCTATCGCCTGAGAATCAAGTAGAACAGATGAGCGCTCCCGCCATGTGCATGATGAGTCTTTCTGACGTTACGCTGGCATGCTTCTTCGTTGCTTTCATACAAAATAATGGCTTTTTTGCTATTTTTCTTCGTAATCACTTGTTAAATAGTAGAAAAATTGCTATCTTTGCAGTGTCAAATAACAAAATAGAGATATGAAGTATACAGAACTTCACAGAAAATTCATTAAAGCAGGGTGGAAATTCGACCATGCTGAAGGAAGCCACTACTTCTACACCAAGGATGGTACGTTTACAGAGCCGATACCATACCATGGAGCAAAAGAAGTCGGCATTGGATTAGCAAACAAACTGATTAGAAAATATGGGGTTTAAGCCCTACACTTTCTATTTTATAAATTTCTAAGTTAAAAAATCAACGAGGATATGGAAAAAATTATAATGGTAATTGAGAAATCAAAGGATTTCTTTGATGCTTACTCTGAGAATTGTGACGGCATCTATGCAGCTGGAGATAGCATTGAAGCCGTCAAGGCCGACACCGTGGAAGCAATACGTCTTATTAAGAAGAACCTCCCAGAAGAACGCTGGCCGCAGCAGATTAAGGGTGAGTATGAGATTGTATGGAAGCTTGACGTACAAAGCTTCTTGCAATACTACCACGGCTTTATGTCACTGGCAGGGATGGAGAAAATGACAGGAATCAATCAAAAACAACTCTCTAACTATCTTAACCGCCGCGCCATTCCACGCAGGAAGCAGACAAACCGTATGATTGATGGCATACACCGTTTTGCCTCGGAACTCATGTCTATTACACTCTGATTTGTTATTTGACACTATCATTTCAGAATGCCGCTCCGGAGGAGGTAACTCCTTCGGAGCATACCCTTTATTTTTAGCGGATAGCCGAAGGAATTTTTCCGAATAACCAGTAATTAGAAGTACAGAAATCGTTAAAAAATCTTAAAGAACTGTTTTTCCTGTTAGGCTGTACCGCGTTATGGTACAACCTGCGCCTAACTTTGCCCTCACAAAAGCGAAAAACCTGATATTACTCTGGGCGATACAGGTGAAAATTGGATTTTACTCATTAACTTCTAAAAAGATTTATTATGATTTATTTTCTGTTTGTACTATGGTTCTTCTTCATGATTATGGAGAAAGAAGGTGCTCGAAATCAAGCTAATTAAAAGAAGCACACTATTGATGCCATTTGTTACGCAAAATGGCAATAACGGTGTCGAAAACACCTCTGCGATTATTGGTGTATCATAAAATTTTGTATATTTGTAGCGACAATGTGTAAATTTGCATTAGAGTACTGATATGAAATACAATATGAAGCGCAGACAGTTTATTGTAGCAGGGACTATGGCCGCCGTAGGAATGGCCCTGCCTACTGAAGTAAAAGGGGCTGAAAAAGGTCAAGTGAAGAATACGTCTAAGGGGTCAGCATTTACCGTATGGCAGATCCCTTCGCACAGCAATACTATCGGGAATTCTTATGTTTTCCAGACAAAGACAGGAAAGGTTATTGTTATGGACGGCGGATACCCCGAGGAGGCTTTCACGTTGCGTGGCTTCATTGGAGCCTTAGGCAACGAAGTGGAGGCGTGGTTTATTTCACACCCACATAATGACCACATGGGGGCATTGTGGGAAATTCTCAAACAGGGTACACAAGACCTCCGCATCAAGGCCATCTATCATTCCAGCATCACCGACAAGGTGATTGATGCAGAGCCCTCCGAGGCAGGAAAGACACGGGACTTTTATGACAAACTCAGCAAGTGCGAAGCCAAGGTGGTGGACATTCAGCAGCCTGGACAGGTGTTCGACTTCGACGGAATGAAACTCAAGATTGTGAGTGTAGCCACCCAACTTACTGTTAATCCCTATAACAACAACTCCATGATTATGCGCGTATGGGACAAGAGGAAGTCAATGGTCTTTCTGGGCGATGCAGGTGTGGAATGTGGTGATTTGGCTTTGAAAGGTCCCTATGCCGAGGACCTGAATTGCGACTATCTGCAGATGGCCCATCATGGGCAGAACGGCTGCTCGGAGGAATTCTACCGCTCCATCAAGTTCCGTGCCTGCTTGTGGCCAACCCCCATGTGGGTGTGGAATAATGATACGGGCAAGGGATTTGACACGGCAAATCTGACGACCGTGAGAACGCGCGAATGGATGGACAAGATAGGTATCAGGGAACATCATGTCTCCGTACGCGACGGGCTATGGAGACTGGACTGAGCAACAGCGCCGCCTCAAAATACCACACAAAAAAGGGGACTTCAACATGTTGTGAAGTCCCTTTTTGTAGCGCCTACGGGAATCGAACCCGTGTTCCATGCGTGAGAGGCATGTGTCCTAGCCGCTAGACGAAAGCGCCAAATATTTTGCGGAAGCTGGGGGATTCGAACCCCCGGTACGGTAACCCGCACGTCAGTTTAGCAAACTGGTGGTTTCAGCCACTCACCCAAACTTCCTTCCAGTCATTGAGAATGAAACTTTCTCAAATGCGGGTGCAAAGGTACGACAAAAATTGAAAAATGAAAAATGAAAAATGAAAAATTATAGTGAAAAGTGATAAATTTTTGTTTTTTCTCGATTTTTTCCTAATTTTGTACAAAATTTCATGAGAAAATGAATCTTAACACAGCTCTTGAGCTTCCTAAGGGATGTTTTATTGTGGAGTTCCCAAAGATTTCCGACCACCGAGGCAGTTTGGCCTTTGGGGAAGCGGGACGGCACGTTCCGTTCTCAGTCAGACGAATATTCTGGACCTACGACATTCAGGACGGCAACATGCGGGGCGACCACGCTCACCGTACTTGCGAGATGGTGCTGTTCCCCATCGGGGGCAACTTCGACATCGAGTTGGACGACGGCAAGAACACGATGGCGCTCCACATGGACGACCCCAGCCGAGGAGTGTATATTCCACCTTTGGTGTGGTGTCGCTTGATGAATTTCACCAAAGGTGCCGCCTGCATCAGCTTGGCCTCGGAGGAGTACAGGGCCGAGGATTACATTCATGACTATGAAGAATTCAAGCAGATGGTTAAAGAGCAAAAAGTTTAAGGGACAATTCTTAACTCTTAACTTCAGTGCGGTAGTAAATTCTTCATTCTTAACTCTTAACTCTTCATTATAAAAAATATGACCATTATACCATATTCTATAAATCGCAAGGAGACGTGGGACACGTTCATTGAGATGTCGAAGAACGGCACCTTCCTACTGAAGCGCGGCTTCATGGACTACCACTCCGACCGCTTTTTCGACTGTTCCCTCTTCATCTATGCTGGCATTTCGCCCGACGAAGAGTACAAGGAGAAGAGTCTGACGGCGAAGGACCTCGTGGCTGTCTTCCCTGCCAACTGGGACAAGGAAGACCGAACGGTCTATTCCCATCAGGGACTGACCTACGGCGGATTGGTGGTGTTGCCTGATGTGACGCAGAAAGAGGTGATGGACATGATGCAGGCCATTCTGCAGTACTACCGCGACATGATGCAGGCCCAGCGTTTTGTCTATAAGCCTATACCTTATATATATAGCAGCATCCCGTCGGGCGAAGACCTCTATGCCCTCTTCCGTGCTGGAGCCAGGCTGTCACGCCGCTTAGTGAGCACCTGCGTCTCGATGCGCAACCCGATGAAGATGATGACGCTGCGCATCCGGCAGGCAAAGAAGGCTGTGGAGCACGGCTTTTACATCGACCGTATGACGGAGGGCGACACCCAGACGCTGCAGGAATACTGGACACTCCTGGAAGAGGTGCTGGAGAAGTATCATGGCGCACGCCCCACGCATACGATGCAAGAAATGGCGCTGCTCATGGGAAACTTCCCCAGGAACATCCGACTCTACCTCGTCCGTCACGAGAAACGCATCGTGGCTGGCGTGATTATCTTCGAGTGCCGCAAGGTGGCACACGTGCAGTACATCGCCAGCGGCGAGGAAGGCCGGACGTATGGCGCCTTGGACTTGCTGTTCCGTCACCTCATCAACGAGCGGTACAAGCAGTTCGACTATCTCGACCTCGGCACGTCCAACGAGAATGGCGGCCGCTTCCTGAACGAAGGTCTCATCTTCCAGAAGGAAGGCTTCGGCGGCAGGGCTGTCTGCTATGATACGTACGAGATAAGCCCCCTCCCCACTCTCTCTTTTGGGGAGTCCTCATCCTCAGCAAGGGAACCATGGTACTCCCCCAAAGGGGGAGCGGAGAGGGGGCTTCCCTACCTCGACCTGAAGCGCGTCAACAAATCCTTCGAGCCGGAACTGACGGCAGAGGTCACACGCGTAGTGCAAGGCGGTTGGTATCTTTTAGGAGAGGAGAACGCACGTTTCAGCAAAGCCTTCACGGAATTTTGCGGTGCCAAGTTCTGCGTGCCGACGGGCAATGGGCTGGACGCCCTGACGATGATTCTGGTCGCCTATAAGCAGATGCTTGGCTGGGACGACAATGCCGAAGTCATCGTGCCTTCCAACACCTACATTGCCAGCATCCTGGCGGTAAGTCGGGCAGGCCTGCAACCCGTACTCTGCGAACCACGTCTGGAGGACTACCTCATCAATCCAGAAAACATCGAGCCGCTCGTCACGGAGCGCACAAAAGCTATCATGGTGGTACACCTCTATGGCCGCGTGTGCGACATGAAGCCGATAAACGAAGTGGCTCGGAAGTACGGTCTCAAGGTCATAGAGGATGTGGCGCAGGCTCAGGGTGTCAGCTACGAAGGCGTCCGTGCCGGTCATCTGTGCGATGCGGCAGGTGTCAGCTTCTATCCAGGCAAGAACCTCGGAGCACTGGGCGATGCAGGGTGCGTCACGACCGACGATGAAGCCCTGGCTGAATATGTCCGCGCGATGGGCAACTACGGCAGCAGGAAGAAGTATATCAACGAGATGAAGGGGCTGAACAGCCGCATGGACGAGGTGCAGGCCGCCGTGCTGTGCCTCAAGCTGAAGCGCTTGGATGCCGACAATGAGGCTCGCCGCCGCGTTGCTCAGGCATATAGCGAAGGCATCACCAACCCGCTCATCACATTGCCCACACTGCCCGAAGACCCCCAGCAGAACGTCTGGCACATCTATCCCATCCGCACGCCGGAGCGCGACCACTTGCGAGAATATCTGTCGCAGAAAGGCATCGAGACGATGGTACACTATCCTATTCCACCCCATAAGCAGCAGGCCTATGCCGAGTGGAACGACCGCACCTATCCCATCAGCGAACGCATCCACCACGAGATACTCTCACTGCCCATGTCGCCAGTAATGGAAGAAGCAGAAGTCCAGCAAGTCATCAAGGCGCTGAACAAGTATGTCGTATAACTCCCCTTTTAAAATATTGAAGGGCATTGCCTCACGGCAACGCCCTTCAATATTTTTTATTTTCCTTTGACACCTTTGACAGCCTGCGATATAAAACTTAACGTGTTGCCTGGGGTTTGCATAGAGTCGTGAAGAATTTTTCACCTTTTCATTTTTTCATTTCTCATTTAGAGCGTAGCCCGCATCCAAAACTCCCCCAAAAAGATAAAAGATAAAAAAGATTTCTCTCTCTAGAGAAAATTAAACCCCTCGTTTTGAGGGGCTTAATTTGATGCATGCACTTGATTGAAGTGCTCTGTGTACTCATTTACGGCTTCTTGGACTGCCACTGGCGTACTTTTTTCGCCATCTACATGCCCGTTTTTGGGGTTCCAACCACCAGTTCTCCACGCATCAGGCTGCAAAGCATCCTCGTAACTCCAACTTCCATCGTCCCAGATGGTGACCATTTCGCCTCCAATGAAGTAGAAGATGCCATAATTGCTGCCATCGGTGTCCTTGTAATAGAATCTATGTGTGATTTCCATAGCCGAGTGATTTTAGGGCATGTTGCCAATCCTCCTTGGCAAATTCGCCATACACCTCATTGGCATCCCAGTTGCACCCTGGCTGCTTGCCTTCCTGCAAGATTAGGAGGTGATAGCCCAAGAAGATTTGGGCTTTGGTCATGTACTCACCACACTCTACCTGTATCATTGCCTGCACCAGCGGCACCACGTCAAAGGGGTCGTAGAATTCCATCACGCTGTCTGGTTTAAAACCAGTCCGTTTGCACACCACATCGATATAGACATCTGTGCGGTTCTCGTTGAATGGAGCCCACTTGCTGATAATCTTTGCAACAGTGTCGCACTGATATTTTTCGATGTACGTCCTCAGCAGTTTGAAAGCCGCCCGTAGCCCGAACAGGATGTCTGTAAACTCCTCGAACTGCTTGTCTTTCTTCTCGGCTTCAGGCACACGG
>JAILRU010000093.1 GCA_024697945.1 Bacteroidaceae bacterium | reverse complement strand
CTCGTAACGGCGGTTGAGACGGTTTATTTTTGGCCAAGTCTCCCTAATTGTTTGCAGGAAGTCCGCCGTGTACTGAAGCCTGGCGGTAAGTTCGCTATTATGGTAGAAGTTGTTGCAGGTGACTCCATGTGGACAAAAGTCGTGGAGGGTATGACGGCCTATTCACCCGAGGAATTGAAGACAATGCTTGATGATGCAGGCTTTATCAAAACAGAGATTCATCGTATGAAGCCATCAAATGCAACAATCATAGGCACCCGATGACAACGACATTGTGTTAAATTAGTGCATTCTGCCAAACTTCTTCCTATCCAGCGCTTCAGCAATGATGCCCTGGAACTGTCTGCCAAGCGAATCCGCCATGAACTCCTTGATGTTCATCACCGACATATAGTATTTCCGAGAGAACCAGTGGCGAGCTTTGCGCACTTTGGGTTTGCCCAAATCGCCATTGTTCCCCCTCGGCACCTCTTTTCCAGTGCCGTAATCTTGCCACAAGCCATATTCGAGGAAAGCCTGGGACAGATGCACCTCCGACACCTTGCCGTCTGCCGTAGCGCGAACCACAACCGGAGAGCGCAGCAGCTGGCCAGTGTCAATCACCCCAAGGAGCGTAATCTGTTCCTGCCAGATTTTAATCATCGTATCATTGAACGCAGCCACGTACTTTGCTCGTTCCTCGATGGCCTGTTGTTCTGTAAGTTGTTTCTCCATAGAAAAAGATTAGCAGGAAATACCCATGTCCGTGTTCCATTCCTCGGTATTGAAGTGCAAGTCCGTATATACATCAGTAGCCACTTGGAAGTAGGCGCAAGCGCATCCTGAGAAGAAATACTGCGGAATCTCATTGAAAGAGATACGCGGGTCAAGGTAGATATGTTCCCGTTCTACCCGTACCTTCTCCTGTTAGTAGAAGAAGCCTAGTACATTCTGCTGATTTTTTTTTCTGGTCCAAAGCTTCTACTATGATGCCCCGATGTTTTAGGCTACTTCGAGAGAATTGTCCTCGCTGATACGGGTTATGGTAGCAAGGGCGTGGTAGTTGATATTGTGGTCACGTAGGAACTGGCCCCCACCAGCGAAACCTTTCTCTACCAGGAATCCCATGCCCACAATCTGAGCACCCGATTGGCGACATAGATGAATAACGCTTCCGGAAGCATGTCCTTCGGCCAGGAAGTCATCGAGGAAGAGAATTCGGTCTTTTTCAGTCAGGAACTCTTTGGCGATGCATACGGTTGTCTCGCCGTCGCGTGTGAACGACCACACCCTCGACTTCCAGGACTCATCAACGGTCTTAGGTTGTTTCTTCTTGATAAACACAACTGGCAGATGCATCAGATAGCCTGTCATGATGGCAGGCGCAATACCAGAAGCCTCAATGGTTACAATCTTGTTGATGCCCGAATCCTTGAATACACGAGCAAACTCCTCGGCACAATGCATCATTAACTGCGGATCAAGTTGATGGTTAAGGAAACTGCCGACCAGTACGACACCGCCTTCTACCTTGGCGCGTCCCTCTGTCAAAATCCGTTGTTTAAGTTCTTCCATGATAATAATCCTTTCTTTTCAGTGCAAAGGTACGACAATTTTTGAAATATAGTTCATACCTTAAATGTTTTATGCAAAGGTATGAACAAGAAATGACAGACGAAAAGACAGAATATTGCGAAACTAAGCAATTATTTGGAAGAAAAGTTGTATCTTTGCATAGAAAATAAAGCAGAGAAATGGATAAAATCCAATCACAGGCACTGAAGGATTTCTTCCTTCACGATGAGTTTGCACGGCAGAACGGCATAGAGATTGTGGAGATAGCAGAGGGCTATGCCCGTACCCAGGTACGCATAGAGCCTCGCCATCTGAATGCTGGCGGTTATGTGCAGGGTGGAGTGCTTTTCACATTGGCAGATTTGGCCTTTGCCGCTGCTACCAACAGTCACGGCACCCTCACCGTCACATCCACCGCCAACATCACCTTCGTTCGCGGAGCCACAGGGGGTATCATCACAGCCCAGGCTCAGGAACTCGTGAACCATCATCACTTGCCTTTCTGCGAAGTGCGTATCATTGACAGTGGGAGCAACCTCCTTGCCATCTTCACAGCCAGCGGCTATCGTAAGGAAGGCATGAAAGCTTACTGAGAGATAATTCAAGTGAATAGTACAAGGAATATCAGAATAGCAAAGCCTGCGGACATGTCAGAGATAATGTTGGTCATGGACGCGGCAAAGCAGATAATGCGACAGTCTGGCAACATGCACCAATGGGGAGACGGCTATCCATCGGAAGCAGTCATCATGGCCGACATGGAAAAGGGAAGTGGTTATGTAATCGAAGACGAAGGAAAGCTAGTCGGATACTTTGCATTCCTTCCGTCCCCAGAGCCGACATACTCTAGGATTTACGAAGGGCAGTGGCTTGATGATGAACTGCCGTATCATGTTATCCACCGTATAGCCAGTTATCCAGACGCTCACGGCATCTTCAGCAGCATCATGGATTTCTGCTTTTTGCATGAAACCAACATCCGCATAGACACGCACCGAGACAACAGGATTATGCAGCACAACATAACAAAGCATGGCTTTACTTATTGTGGTATAATCTATCTGCTGTCAGGTGATGAGCGGTTGGCTTATCAGAAAACAGAAACAATCAGAATTTGAGAAGAGAACCCCAGCAACCAATGAACTTCATCAGATAGGAAACGAAAAAAATGACAATGAAGAAAATATTATCATGCCTCATGCTGCTGTTGTCAGTTGTGGTATTGGCACAAAACACAGAGATTCGATATAATCAAGTGGGCTGTTATCCACGGCAAGAAAAAGTCATTGTGGTGGAGGGCATGAACCCAGCTGGTAAAGTACGCGTAACGATGCCTGATGGTAAAACGATAAAACCAAAGGTTCAGGTGCGCAAGGCTTCGTCACCATGGTCGGGTAAGACACGTTATGTCGTCAATTTGGGAGAGTTGACAGCTACAGGGAACTACCACATAAATGTTGATGACGCGATATGCGACCTCAACGTGACTGAAAATCCTTTCCGCGATATAGCCAAGGCGTCGCTGCGACTCTTCTACCTAATCCGTTCTGGGGTAGCGATAGAAGATGCCGTATATGGTCGTCCTGAAGGACATCCCGACACAAAAGTTCTTGTACACAACTCTGCTGCTTCTCGGTTACGTCCTGCTGGTACTATCATTAGTTCGCCTTATGGTTGGTATGATGCAGGCGACTATAATAAATATGTAGTGAACTCGGCATTCAGTATCGGTTTGATGTTAGCAGCCTACGAAGCCCTGCCTAACTACTTCGCCAACCTGCATACAGACATTCCTGAAAGCGGGAACAATACGCCTGATTTGCTTGATGAAATGATGTTTAACTTGCGATGGTTCCTTACTATGCAAGACCCCTTGGATGGTGGTGTTTACCACAAACTCACCACCCCTCATTTTGAAGGCTTCATTTTGCCAACAGAGTGCCGTCAGCCTCGCTATGTCGTGGCAAAGAGTGTAACGGCGACTTTAGATTTTGCCGCTGTGATGGCTGATGCAGCCCGTATCTTCGAACCCCTTCAAGATGATTATCCGGGCTTTTCTGTTATAGCGGCTGGAGTCAGCGAACGTGCCTATCAATGGGCAAAGGAGCATCCGACAGCTTTTTATCGTCAGGAACAGTTAAAAGACCCGGCAGTCAGTACAGGCACCTATGGCGATGGTAATGCCTCGGATGAGTTCTTTTGGGCTGCTTCGGCACTTTATCGCCTAACAGGCAAGCAACAATATCTCGATGATGCCCGACAATATCAACCGCAGCTTTTTACAACTCCGACATGGGGCAATGTAGCTTCAGTTGGTGCTTTCGAGTGGCTTGCTGTCGGGGATTCTCCGCTTCGCGAGACGATGCTTAGCCTGTTGACGGCTTATTGCGACGATGCCATCAAGAGCGTTGACAATTCTTGCTTTCAGTCTCCATTCGGCAATAAACGTAGCGATTTTGGATGGGGCTGTCTGGCCGAGCACTGTTGTTGTCAGGGATTATTGTTTCTTTACGCAGACAAGATGTCGGGCACAAATAAGTACAGTCGCTATGCTCTCCAGAATGCCGATTACCTATTAGGTCGTAATGCTACTGGGTATTGCTACGTGACTGGATTTGGGAAAAAGAGTCCCATGCATCCTCACCATCGCATCAGTGCTGCAGATACGATAGAAAATCCCTTTCCAGGAATGCTTGTAGGCGGACCTAATCCAGGACAACAGGACAAGAAAGAACTACCCACAACCTATCTTTCCGACTACCAGGACGAGTCTTTTTTGGATATCATGCAGTCCTATGCCTCCAACGAGATTGCCATCAACTGGAACGCTTCTCTCGTTGCCTTCCTCTGTTGGCTCGATGCGGAAAGTCCTAAATAATTAACGTAATTCATTAACATATAATAATTGAAATAACATGAGAAAGAACTTATTTCTAATTTGCTTCTCTGCGTTGCTGACCATCTCTTGCAGTCAGAAGAAGATATCGCTTTTCAATGGCCACGACCTTTCTGGCTGGGTATTTGTTACAGACTCTCTCTGTCAGGAAGATGCAAACCAGACCTTCACTGCCTCAGATGGGTTAATTCTCATCTCAGGTCAGCCCTTCGGATATATGAGGACAGAGCAGAAGTACTCTAACTTCGTACTTCATACGGAATGGCGCTGGAGCGGTGAACCTGCTGATGGTGGCATCTTTGTTATGCTTCAGGATGGCGACCGCGTATGGCCTACGGGATTGCAATGCCAGATGAAGGGAGGCGATTTAGGTGTACTGATGGGCGGAATTCCCTTAGCAGACGTGGAAGCTCCTAATGGATTCTACAAGAAAGAACTCGTGAACGAGACTCAGGTCGAGAAGCCTGCTGGAGAGTGGAACCAAACGGAGATTACCTGTAAAGGCGGTCACGTCACAGTAACGATAAACGGAGTGATGGTGAATGAAGTCGATTGCGAGGCTCATGAAGGCTACATTGGATTCCAAAGTGAAGGCGGTCCACTAGAATTCCGAAATGTCTATCTGACTCCGATAACTGCGGAGTAGGATATTCCCTATGCTTACTGAGAGATTATTCGCATGAACAATGGCAAGCTGCGAGGCACAGGTATTAACCCCTTCCATCATCCCCAATACCTCCTGCCTGGCCTCGCCTTGGATACACGAGTAAGGCAGTATAACCTTGCCGACTTTCCCATGCGCTACGAAATAGACTATGTGCGCGTGTTCCAAAAAGGGTGATTGAGAGCTAGTGCATCCTGCTGAACTTCTTCTGGTCTAAGGCTTCAGCTATGATGCCTTGGCTCCGCGCTTGACTGCGCGCCTTGACGTTAGAGCGTTAAGAACTGTCTGCCAAGCGAAAATTGGAAATATTCTTTAATGTTCACCACTGACATAAAGTATTTCCGACTGAACCCGTGGCGAGCTTTGCGCTTGCCAAATATGTCAACACAAAGTATCACCAGCCTTCAGGCAGGATGATGTTATCAATGTCGTGTGCGTTCTCAAAGAGCGGCGAAATTTCAGCATCCGTGAAGCCAGCAATGCCACAGCCGATACGAGTAACAAGGAAGGTAAGATTTGGATGTTCCTTAGCAAACTTGATGAAGTCATCAACGTATGGCCGTATGGTTTCAACCCCGCCTTGCATGGTAGGAATGCCGTAGCTTTGTCCCTGCAACCCCACGCCTTGTCCCATGATAGCACCAAACTTCCTGTAGGCAACGTAGGCTGCCCCTCCGCCATGTAAACCTTTCAAATTGCTGCCAAAGACGAATATCTCGCCTGGCTGGAGTTCTGTGATGAACTCCGGTGTCGTACGTTTCTTTTCCATTGCTGATAATATTTCGAATTCATTTGCATCGAAATCGTCAGAGGACCCGAAGGACATGACTTTGGACATGACGGTTGCAGAATCATCATGCATCTCATGGAGGTTGTAGCCCCAAGAACTGCCTTCCATCACCTCGGCCATTTCCAGATTCATGTCGAAATTCTCGCGGAAATACGGTGCTATGATGTACTGCATCAGGCGTTTGTATTTCTGTGATATTGCAGCAGGAGACATTCCCAATTTCATGGCTATCTCCTTGCCCTTGAATCCCTTCAGCAGGAGCAGGTCAATAATCAGCCTGTCCTGTCGGCTCATGGGCACGTGGTCGCATACGTCTTCAATCAAACGATTGAACTGCAGACGCAGGTCGCTTGTGACATCAAATGAGCGTAGATAATCCTCGAATGAGATGCTGCCGTACTCCTTCCTGTACCACTTCAATGCATCCAGAACGACGTATCGGAAACCATTGATAATCCATGTCTTCAGACTCACCTCCGGAGAATGGTCCTCCAGGGGCTTCCAGTCGTGTTCCATCAGATAGATTGCATACTGATGTGCCAACGACATGAAATCCAGATTCTGTTTGTCGCTCAGCTGATAGCGTTGGTCGAAGATGTAGTAGCCGATTTCACAGTATCCATAAAAGTATTTACGGATCATGTAGGCGTTGCCATTTCGGAAACCTTTTATAATCTCGGTGTCAGAATAATTTCGATACATTGACAAAAATTTTAGGCGAAGTTACAAAAAAAATGCATACGAACTTAATTTTTCCTGGAAAAGTTCTTTTAAGTGATATAGAGTTTAACAAAATGCAGTTTCACCTATTAATGATTTACAATTATGAAGAAGCTAAATGATTCAAAAACGAAGAGAGTTCACAATCTGATTATTGTTGATGAGAGCGGTTCCATGCACTGCATCCGCAAGCAGGCATTTACTGGAATGAATGAGACCCTGCAAACAATCCGGGTGATGCAGAGAAAATACCCGGAAACTGAGCAAATGGTAACCCTAATCACCTTTGACAGCGACCACACGAAGTGGCACTATGACAATACGCCAGCATCCAAGACCCAGGACTTGTCCTGGAATGCCTACCAACCCTGCGCCTCAACACCCTTGTATGATGCGATAGGCAAGGGCGTGTCAAAGCTGAATGCGATGGTAAAAGACGGTGAGCACGTGCTGGTAACTATCATTACGGATGGTTATGAAAACAGTTCCCAGGAGTGGACGCTGAAGATGATACGTGGACTGATTGAGAAGTTGAAGCAGCAGAAATGGACCTTCACTCTCATTGGCACAGACAGCCTTGACGTAGAGACAATGGCCCGCTCATTTTCGATAGACGAGCACATGATGTTCATGCAAACTGAAGATGATACCGATGCCATGTTTGAACGTGAACGTCGTAGCCGTGAACGCTATAATTGTTGTGTGGCTGAAGGGTGCGCTATTCCCACAGGTAAGTTCTTTGAGTTAGGCGAAGAGTAAAAAGGGAAAATCACAAATATTAAATATCCGCTTCCGTGCTATAACAGGAGCGTATATATATATATATATGGTACTCCATAGAAAATCAGCTTATAATTTGGGTTATTTTCGAGTAAGATTTTGAACGATACATGGTATCGTCACCGACGAAACGGGGAAACGTTCACGACGATACGCGGTATCGTTGGCAACGAAACGGGGTATCGTCATTTAAGATGATCAATCCAGGACTCTGGAGAACTTATATGTCTTTCAACCTCAACAGAGCTTCCAAATAATAGTAGTCTGCATAGATGATGCTGGCATCTATCTCAGAGCCTGCGGGATGGTGCCCTGTAGAATGAAGGAGGAAGGAGACATTCTTGTCACGGCTCCGATAGCGGTCGGTGCTTAGGTCGCAAAGCATATTGATTGCTGCATCACGATATGCCGTAGCTTTCTCGCCTCCAACATATTGGCAGAGTTCGAGTAGGGCAGAGGCTACTACACACGCGGCAGAAGCATCCTTTAATTTTTCTCTTTTCACTTTTTCACTTTTCACTTCCAGTATTTCGGGGTCGTCCATATCCCAATAGGGAACCCAGTCATCACTGGTTTCACGAAGCCGTTTCAGATAGATGTCCGTCACCTTCTGGGCAAAGTCGAGGAAGCGTTGGTTGCGGGTATAGCGATATACCATCGTGTAGCCGTAGATGGCCCACGACTGTCCGCGACTCCACATGGAATTGTCGGCATAACCTTGATGTGTCACGCCTTTGATGAAATGACCGTCCAGCGTGTCATAAACGGCAACGTGGTAGCACGAGCCATCCTGGCGGAAATGGTTCTTCATCGTGGTTTCAGCGTGGCGGACTGCTATGCTGTCGCGCCCTGCCCAGAACAGCAGTTCCAGGTTCATCATGTTGTCCATGATAGTGTTGTGACCGTCGTAGTCCTTCACGTGGCGTGGCCATGAGAGTATTGTGCCCACGGTGGGATTGAAGAGCGTGGCCAAGGAGTCGGCTGCGCGCAGGGCCATTTCGCGGTAGCGAGAGTCTTTCGATACCTCGTACCCTTTCAGGAATGAGTTGATGGTGATGAAGCCGAGGTCATGGTCATAGACGGGTGCCTCCACGACAGGAATCAGTGCATCGGTGTAGCCTGTGGCGGCCTTGTGAACAGCCTCGCTTTTGTTATAGGAAAATGTCATCCAAAGGATACCGGGCCAAAAACCGGAACACCACTCCTGCGGTTTGGCTTTGCGGAGGTTCCACAGGGTCTCTCCTTGTAGAATATTTCGTGGCATCATCGTGAAGTCGTAGGGACGAAGGGCCTCTAAGGCACGATCCACCTGCGACGAACAGTAGGTGAGCGACTGACTGACGAGTGTGTTGCGGCTATCCTTGCTGAAAACGACATTCTTCACGTGGTTACCCACATATATGGGAACATAGTCTGCTGAAGAGTACCATGCAGGTTTGCCCTTCATTTTGTCATGAATGAGCTTACCATTCATCTTCAGGCTCTCGAAGGTGATGTTGCGCACCATGCGATCTTCGTTGTAGCCGTTAATGACGGATATGTAGGGCGGTTTACCATAGTAGCGGATGTTGCGAAAGGTGATCTCCTCCACGCCGCGTCCGGGAGCGGTGCAATACTTCTGGTTATAGCCCACTTTCACCTGTGTGATGCATCCTTGTTCAATCTGCTCGATACGGATATTATCAAAGACGACGTTGCGAACCAGGTTGTTGTCGCCGCAGTTGATGGCTAAGCAGCCTTGGTAGTCCACCTGAGGCTCGGTCTGTCCAAGGATGTCGATGTTCTCGTAGCGCAGGTTTTCGATGGTATCACTACGCTCTGAATTGCCATGCAGACCGATGAAGATGGGATGTGCCACGTCAGCCCAAAGGGTAGAGTTCCGCATGGTAATATTGCGGGTCGAGCCACTAAAATCCTTGCGTGTAGCGTATGCTGTGGTGCAGTCGTCGGAGTTGCGACAGAACACGCGGTCGAAGAGTATGTCCGAACATCCACCGAAGACGTTAAGGCCGTCGCCCCACGAGGGATGAGAGATACTGCGTACATCATGCAGGGTGACATTGTGTGACTCGCCAATGGGACATGTATTGAGCACGAGACCGTCAATGAGTACATTCTTCGAGCGATGGACATGAGCACCTTCATAGCCGCGTTCAGGCCTTGCGATGCCGCGACCGAGTATGCTTACGTTCTCAGCGTCGTTGATGGCGAAAGTGCTGGTAAAGTAGCTGCCATCCTCCAAGTAAACCGTCGTGTTAGAATCTATGTAAATGGTGTCCTGCTGATTATAGTAGCCGGGAGCATAGTATTTGAATGCACGCCCCTGTGCCTTCGCCTCTCGCTCTGCCTCTTCCTTGCTCACGGACGGCTTTGAGGTGAACACAAGAAGATTGTTCGTGATGTCCCCGTCAAATTCCACACTCACATTCTCTGGCTGAAACAAAAGGAACTGTACGGTACTATCGTTCTGTACATTGGCTATTGTGCCGCGATAATCAGGACGGATGCGCACGGTCTGGAACTTACGGTTCTTACAGATGACCTTTACAAACACGTCGCCCGTGAAGTCGAACACACAATAACTTATCTCCGACACCTGATGTTTCCCGCCGCCAGGCTCCCCTCCATTACGGGAGGGGTCGGGGGTGGGGCTGCTATTCACCTTCGCCATATACGTGTCAACCCTCGTCCACTCTTTGCTGCCTCGCGGCTGTACGAACACATCATAATCGTGCTTTAGCGGAGCGCCCTCGGGAGCGGGATAGGTGAAGACCTGATGAAGGCGAGTGCCTTCTTGTACACCTTTCACTGTGAACTGGTTTGCCTCGGGGTTCTGCTGAATCTCTCCTCGCTTTTCTGCCTTAGCCTGCAATTCTAACAATTTTTTCGTATAGGGCATCTTCAAGCCCTTACGTTTTACAAAATGGTTGTAGGGCAGGTCGTAGATACAACGAATGCGACCACGTCCCATCGAGCCAGGTTCCGTCCAGTCGTTATAGAGTCCCGTGCAGTCTGTCCATGTCTCAAAAGGGACATCGTAGCCGAGGTTATAGCGAGCCGAGTATTCGATGCCCTTGAGCATACGATTGTCAAGCGATCCCCAAAGGTCATCACCTTGTTCCCATGCCATCTCGCACGTTTCGCACAATGCGCCGAGTCCTAACTGCGCGTGTCCCTGATCGCGCCCCGTCTCCTGACATTGACCCATTTCGCTGATGTATTTCGGTAGCGAGCCATTGTCGTTAGCGTGCAGAAAATAGTCGATGCTGGCCTGATATACGGTGCTGTCTTCAAGGAATATACCACACGCCATGCGCAGACGGTTCACAATTGCCCCCCAGTTGCCGTTGGCATAAGGACTGTCCGCCTCGAACTTGTCAATCATCGGCAGCATCGCCCTACGAATCATGGCTCCCCAAGATTCTAATTGTGAATTATGAATTATGAATTGTGAATTCTTCAAAATGGTCATCGCCCTCACCAGCCAGTATCCCTGAATTGCACAGAGCGGAGCGTCGTGGCCGTCGAACCGTTGCAATGTTGCAGCGTAGGCGTTGATGATTTCCAGTGCCTTGTCTGAATAGCCTTGCTGTGCGCATTGCCATGCCGTCCACATATCGCGTTCGCTGCCGCCCTTCGAGGCACGGAACTCACCATCGCGGGCCACTACTTCGTAGGGTCCTGACATTTTGTGGTTCTGCAGGTCGGACTGGGCGAAGGAGTAAAAAGTGAAAGAGTGAAATGTGAAAAATAATAAAATGACGAATAATAATCTACGCATGAGTGAAAGAGTTGAGAGTTTAGGGTTTAGAGATTAGAGTTTTTACGAGATGCAGGGCTGCACCGCCTGAAGGCTGGAGCGTTAATCTGATGGCTTTTCCTGCCTTGATGGTGACAGTTTTTACGCTGACCTTCGTGCTTGTTTTGACTGTCGGGTCATCGTTATAGATCGTGACGGTGTATCGTTGACCGTCTTTCAGAAAATCCGTAGGAATCGTGATCGTCCGCGCCTCGTTATTTGTCATCGCTGCTACATACCAATCCTCTCCGCTGCGGCGGGCGACGACGATATGTGAGCCGGGTGAACCATCGAGGACACGTGTCTCTTCCCAAGTGGTTTTCAGGTTGTCGAACCAACTAAGTTCCGGCTCATCGTTGGCCGCTTCCGGCCAGCCCCACCATCATCTCCTCGAAGGTTTGCTGACAGCCCGTCGTCGGATCCCAGTTCTGCGAAAACCAAGGAGCTACCCAGACAAGTGCTAAGTCCAATGCCTTCATCCTTTCGCGAAACGTTTCATTCTTATAGAGCATCTCCTCCGTCATGTTCTGCTGTGCCAGCATCACCGCCTTCACCTGCTGGCAACCCTCAGGAATCCACAGATAAGCCGTCGGGGCCTTGCCTGTCTCAGTGGATACATAGCCCGTCAATGCCACGGAGTACTGGTATATCCCGCTCGCGCCCACCGTAAATGCAGTGAAGAATGATGCATGGAGAATGAAGAAAAGGAAGATGATTCGCTTCATAAAGCTATTTTCTTTCCGTTTCTGATATAGATGCCCCTTGGTAATTGACAATTGATAATTGACAGTTGATAATTGCAAACTATGCGACCCTGAAGGTCATATACCGCGCTGGCACCATTCTTCATTCTTAATTCTTCATTCTCTACTTGCGGAGCACTAATTCCCACTGGTTCCCCCTTGTCCGTCGTGGCGATACTGAACGCCAACTGGCTCTCGATTCCGTTCTTGTTGGTATAGGTGACGCGGTAGATGTAGCTCCAGCCTGTCGCTACGGTAATCTCGCGCGTCGTCTCCCCTGTATTCCACTGCCACTGTCCCGTGTCCTCCTCACTTTCAGGCAGGATGGGAATTAGGCGTAGAGTCTTGCCGTTGGGTAGGCGGGTGCTGTTGGTCGTGCTATAGTTGTTGACCAGTGCTCCGAGTTCGGTGTGATTCGTGACTCTCCCTGTGACTAAACCGCGCTTCTTTTCTTGGGTCAGACTGGGGATGAACGTTGCGGACAACGAAGCACTGTATTCCATTTGCCCTGTCAGTTCCGTAGGTGTTTTGTCAGCTGGACAGAGCTGTTCGTCGTAGGTATTCATCAGCACGGAATAACCCAAATGGTCGTAGCCGCCGCTGGTCGAACCACTGCCGCCACCGTCGATGCCCATCTGCTGATATGCCAATTCAGAGAACGGCATCCGCACACCCTTCACGCCCTCGTAGATACCAATCACGGTACCCCAATACGGACGGACATGTGCACCGAGCGCAGGCTCTGTCATCACCCAAGCACGGCCGTCGCTGTAGTAGATTCCGTTGGTGCCGTAGATGTAATCCGTCCAAGGCAAACCCTGCACGCTTTGCGTCTGTGCTGCTACGTATTCGATGCCTGCTGCCAAACGATGGTTCATGTAGGCAAAGAGATCATCACCCTGATTCCAAGCGATCTTTGCTATATCCACAGCCAATCCCAAGGACATCGCACAGTGTCCAGCATCACGACCGCTCTCGTTGAGTTGTCCCAGCTCGCCATAGCTGCCAACTTCCACCTCCTCACCATTTGGAACTTGAAACTTAGAACCTGAAACATCACTTGTCGTTACGACGAGGTTCCCGAGGAAGTCTGTCAGACCGTCGTTTTGAATAGCTCCCTGACCCGTGTAGTCGTCATGACCGGTCACCTCATGTATCGTGGGCGGGTCGGTAAAGGTTCCCACCTGGTCGTACTTGATGAATGAGATGCCCTCGTTATATATCTGGACGTCATCGCACAATATGCCGATGCTCATCACGCATAGTGCATTGCACAGGCCCCAGTTCGACCAGTAGTGCCCTGGTGCTTGCCACCATTTGCCCGAGTTTTCCCATGTGCCGTTGCGGACGCGCAGGAACCTAATGGCACCCGGGTACCACAGCGTGAGCATCCATTGTTGGAACTTTTCGAAGTCCTCGCGCTTCCAACCCTCGTAGTCGCGCATCAGCTCTGCGGCCTGTGCGAACTGATAGCCATATAGTCCGTAAGCCAGACATGCATCGGAGGTGCCGCTGATGGCCGTCGTTTTGTTGGCCCATGCCATGAGTATGCGCACTGCAGCCTTGGCATTCGAAGGCGTGCCACCAATTTTCCAGCGCAATGCGTTCTGGTAGGCCATCGTCGCCCCGCGTGCCGCATTGATGTAGTTCTCACCACTGCCGCCGCGTACAATGGTTTCTGTGGGGGATGTCTGCACGTTGGATTGGGCGTACTCTGCATTTTTCAATTTGTTCCATGCTTTCACCACCGTTTGGTTTCTGGCCGCAATCTGCGCCTTCACACGATTGAAATCTGCCTGTGTGTGCAGTCCGCCCGGATGAATGAAGCCGTGGTCTTCTGCCATGCAGTGGAAAGCGAAAGAGTGAAAAATGAAAAATAAAAGAATGCTAACAGTTCTTTTCATTTGTTCCAGTATTTGATTAGTTTATTAAGTTCTTTTTTTGTAACCTGCACCACGGCACCATGCTTCTGTTCGGAGAAATTGGTGCGGTGCATGGGACTCTGTCCGTCATCGAAATAGCCGAGGGGCGTGAAGTGTTCAAGGTCGGTAGTCTCGCAGAAATAGAAATTATGCGGATTCATGGAGTATCGATCCTGCATGAGTATCCACTTCTGCTCACCAATGAGTTTCCAAAGCATGGGAGCCTCGTGGACTTACGGCACACCGTCATTGAAGGGCACAAAGGTGTAAGGACCTGTAAGCGATTTGCTGACAGCATGACGCGGGTGGCCCATCTCGGTGCAGAAGAGGTGGTAGGTGTCACCTGTCTTTGTGATGTCCGAGTCTATGATGTTCTTCGTGATGCGTCCCTGATCGTCTGCCGGAGCTTTTAGCAATACATGCGGTTCACTGGTCATGCGTGAGAAGTCATCGCTTATATAGACATAACGGATGTGGTTGCGACCGCGCTGAAAACGAGTCGTGAAGTGCATCATGATGCGACCGTCTTCGGTGGTAATCATCTCTGGTGCCCATGCACAGCCCATCTCGCTCCACGGCAAGGGATTGCCTTCCGCGTCCACTTCGCCCGTGGGACAGGTGAGAGCGGTGAGATCAAGGTTCGTGCGCGTCCAATGGATGAGGTTGAAGGAGCGTAATAATACTAGACCACGATTGTTGCCCCAATCGTATTTTTTGCCGTCACGCTCCCATTCAGTCGTGCGAACACCATCGCGTTGGCCAAAGACATGCAAATCGGTCATCGCTACACAAAAAGCACCGTCGGTTGCCCGCACATGATGGGTGTATCATAATAAGGGTATTCCGTATCACATATTCTCGGCTCCCATCCATTTTCCACCAAGTACTTGAATACCTCTTTTAATTCCTCTTCTGTCATAATCTTTTATTTTAGGCTCTTAATATCTTTACTAAAACGGCAGGTCGAAGGCTTGCAACGGCTCGCCACATGCAAACATATCCAACTGCGTGTCCTCAGCCTTCACTATATCTGGTATCTTCCTCTTGATAGTCGCAAATGTCCTGACATTCTCTATTTCCTCTCGACGGGCTTTACTAATGGCTGCGAACTCCTCTTCGCGCTCTATTCCAAGGAATCTACGCCCGAGCAGGTTGGCGGCAATTCCTGTAGTGGAAGAACCGGCAAAGGGGTCAAGAATCCAGGCTCCAGCCTCAGTCGATGCCATGATGATACGACTCAACAATCCCAAAGGCTTTTGTGTGGGGTGCTTACCACAGGATTTCTCCCAAGGCGCAATAGCAGGCAAGCGCCATACATCAGTCATCTGTGTGTCGCCGTTTATATGCTTCATTAGTATTAGTTGAACTTATTGAGATTCAATGCGAATACACTCATATTTACATTGATTTCAGCACTTTCATTACCTTAAAGATATGGTTCTCTGGGCACTCCGACTCCTCATAGTGTCTCTTCTCGTCTTCCCAAAGATAATCAAGCAGCTCTTTAATTGCTGAGCGTTGCTCGTCGGTAACGAGTTGTCTGGTAATAAATTGTGTAGGTTCGAAACCTGCTTCTGTTATCCAAGGATTCTCTTTCAGTAAATTCTTCTTTGCATCCACCACATCCTTGCCCTTAGCTGTGCCAAGCATTTGACAGTTCTCCGTCTCAATGTCCTCATTTGGTGCAGTCGTAAATCCTTCTGGCGTATAGAAAATGTATTCGTTCATTACACCACAGGATTTTGGACGATGCTCCTTAAAAGTTGTCTGTCCTTCGTCTATGAAATCGCTAAAGTCTAGTTCGGATTTCCAATCAGGAAGAGTTCCATCAGGCTCAATGGTCAGCTCCAGATAATCACCGAATCCTCGCTCATAAGGAGGAACCAGAGCATTGGGCACATAGCCAGCAATCTGACACAGAGGTAGCTTGTCTGCATCCAGCAACGTATATATTCCGCTGTCACAAAGCTTTGCCCACATATGAATATAACCCTTTTTCTCGTCCCAATCAAGCGCTTTACGTTCTTGCAAATCCACTATTACTTCCAATGTCTGGTTATCGCTATCAAACATTGGTGGTAAGAATCCTTCTTCATATTGTAACTCCGTTCCCATGCCATCATCGAAGGCGATTAGTCCTAATCCATCCTCCACATCATAGGGAATAGAAATCATCAAATATCTTGCTTCTTCTTTCAGTTTACTTTCTGATGAATGATTTTCCATAACGTGTTTTTATTTTACCAAAGATTTACTTCAACTTTTTTAAGACCTTCGTATAAATCGACGACCTGTTTGTAATTCAGAAACTTGACACGATTCTCGATAGGAGAGAACATGGAGACATGTAGCTTATCTTCATACTCTTTCTTTCTACTGGCATCAGCCACGATAAAGAAACCCGCGTAGAAATCTTGGAGTTCATAGAACTTAGTAAGCGAGTTCTTGATATCAGTAGTATGCTCCACCTCGTAGAAATCAGATGGCATTTTGCGTTCGTTGAACCAGATAACGTCTATCGTGCGTGCCCTGCGTTTCAACTCGTCATAAGTAAAGTCGGGCAGTTCCGTTGTATCCGTTATCTCGCCAAGCTTCTTGTCAATGAAAAGACGATTCTGGTCTTGAGCAGGTACGTAGGTTGTTAGATGCCTAAATTTACCAATCTCAACAAGCAAGCCCTGATAATATCCGTGAGTGAATTGTTCTTCACTTTTCTTATTGCCGGGCTTTAATTCGAATTTTCGCATGACCTTATCTCGACACTCCTCTAATGCCCATAGGCCAGGTTGAATCTTAAAGATTTCCTGTGACTGCTGAACTATGCGACGGATGGACTCGTTTGGTGTCTTTGTAGCCCACGTGGAAGTGTCAACAAGGTGATATAAATTACCCAAAGTTGCATATCCTCCCTGTTCTCGAAGAGTGTCGATGACTTGTTGCGCTTGTGTATACTTTTTCATACCTACCTATTTCAAAAGTTTCCTGCCGCTATTATCTTCCAACACCTGCATCTGCTGAATGGCAATCTGATTGAGCTTCACGAGGCGTTCTCCTTGTGGCATACCGTCGTTGATAAGCACGGCATTGATGTTTTCCATGTTTGAGAGACAGATGAGTTCATTGATAGTGGCATAGTCTCGGATGTTGCCTTTCAGGGCAGGATAAGCTTCGCGCCATTGCTTGGCAGTCATACCAAACATGGCGACATTAAGGACATCTGCTTCCTCAGCATACTTCATCGCTGCTTGCTCGCGAGTTACTTCTGCTGGGATAAGGTTGCTCTTGATAGCATCGGTATGTATGCGGTAATTGATTTTTGACAATTCGCGCTTTGCAGACCATTCCAGCAACTTCTGTTCATCAGCCTTAAGACGCTGGAACTCCTCGATGAGATACAACTTGAATGTCACGCTGATAGCAGTACCAAACTCAAAGGCAATGTCCTTGAATGCGTAAGTTCCACCATAGCGTCCTTTCTTCACGATGATGCCGATTGCATTGGTTTTCTCAATCCACTCGCTAACGCTCATCACAAAGTTGGGAAGTCCGGCTTGCATCCTAAAGTGGTCAAATTCGACCACTTTGAAATGAGGGTTGTGTATCATTTCCCATGTACCAAGGAATTCGATGGTATATCTCGTGCGTATCCAGTTCTTAATGATGTCGGCTGCACGGCTTTCGCTTTGCTTTCCATTGGCCATATCTGTTAAGGAAATGTAGTCTTTGTCATCATGCGACAAGACCGTTATCTCTGTGTCCTGTACTATTATCTTTGCCATGATTTATTGATTTTATAGTTTCTTATTACAATATTCGGAGTCCCGTTCTGTTCATAGATGCGAGTCCTATTATATGCCTCATAGAGCGCATCGAAGAAGTTATCCTCTTCATTCTTACCCTTACAGTCTGAGTTGCTAAGCATGAAACGGAAGCCAATCTCGTTAACTCGGTCACAAAATTCCTTCAGTCGAATCTGTGCGTCGTCGTTGAATGCTTCCTTCGAATAATCGTTGAAGCTAGACGTATCGCTGAGAGGGCGATAAGGCGGGTCGAAATAGAAGAACGTATTGCCCTGAGCATAGGCTAAAGAGTCTTCAAAGTCACCTGTCAGGATTTCCACATGTTGGAGGATTTCGCTATCTTTTCGGATGGTCTTCGGGTCACAAATCTGCGGGTTGGTATATTTGCCAAACGGGACATTGAAAAGGCCTTTCTTATTCACGCGGTAAAGCCCGTTGAAACAAGTGCGGTTGAGGAAAATGAACTTTGTTGTATTTTCTATGTCGTCAAGATTCTTCTCGTTGTAGCGGTCACGAACTGCAAAAAAGAAATCCCTGCGTCCTTCCTCCGTTTGTAGTGCGTTGTAGGCATCCTGAATTTCCATCAAAGAAGTTATCAGTTCCTCTGGTGTGTCCCTAACCGTACGATAGCAGGTAGTCAAATCTGGGTTCACATCGTTAATGACTGCATGACGGATATTAGGGTATCGCTGCAACATATAGAAGAGCATTGCCCCTCCGCCCACAAAGGGTTCAATGTAAGTGACATTCTCCCATTTATCAAAGTCAGCTGGCAACTGTGCGTCCAGTTGTTCTATGAGCTGGCCTTTACCACCAACCCACTTGATGAATGGTTTTGCTTTTGAACTTGCTTTCATTTTCGTTTGGATATAGTCAGCTGGTATTACCCAGTTGTTCGTTAATAATGATCTAATTTCACAATTTTGCCTTGCAAATTTACGAATTACTACGTGAAATACAAAATCTTTAGGCAAAAAAATGCGTATGGAGTATATTATGCTTATAAAAAAGTACTTTGGAATACTATTCCATAAAATCAAGTTTTCAGCCCCAAATTTGGAGAACGCAGCATTATTATCGTATCTTTGCACCGTCGGACGTCGAATGATGGCCCAATGACAACCCCCTCCTTCTACGAAGGAGCCACATTGGAACCCCTCTGTTCCCGCTCTGTTCCCGCTCTGTTCCCGCTCTGTCCTAGCTCTGTTCTAGCTCTGTACCAAAGGAAAAGAATTCCAACAGATATAGGTCAGATGAAAGGCAAAGGGAAGTCAGATAAAGCCCAGGGAAACGGCCAAAGTAAAAGTTGAAGTTTAAGAAAAGAATGGAAATGATCCGCGACTACCTCCGCAACTAACATTGCGCCTTACCGCTAAAGCGTGTAAGAACCCGCCTTGGTGCTAAAGCATCCGAGAAGTTAAAATGGACAATAGTAATACTACAGGGCCCATAACTATCGTCCTCGAAGCTTTAGCTCGACGAAGTCAACGTAGTGAGTTTACTCCTTATTTAACTTCATTTTATAACTCCCGAAACTTAAATAAATGAAAAATGAAAATTAATGGTTATAGGTTATTGAAGAATGAAAGGGGACGGCGGAACGACCTCGGAACGATAAGGCTTGGATACACAAAACGTGTACTCGTGTGCGCCGTAGAAAATTTACTAAATTTTTGCAATAATAGTAATGGCAGAGGTGTTTCCATGACATTTATTGCCATTTTGCGAAACAAATGACATCATTGGTGCAGGACATAGGACAAAATATATTAATTTTGCAACGATATAGCTATGAAATCAATATGTCTGGAATGAAAAGCAAGAACCCCACCATAAGGTGGAGTGATATTATACGATTGAGGTAAAACTACAAAATAGTGTTATGTGGATATTGGTTTTATTGATAATGCCTTTGTCAGCTCTTGTATACGTAGGTTGGCATGTGTGGTGCCTTTTACCCTGGGGATGGGTGTGTAAGTTGCTATTGGTAGGCTGTATGACGGGGGCGGTGCTGCTTTTGCCAGTTAGTATCGTGCGCTATACCGACCGTTTGCCTATGCCTCTGGCTGTTGGTGTTTATGAGGTGGGATCATCAAGTGTGATAGTGTTGCTGTATCTGTTTATGCTATTTCTGGCTCTTGACTTGGGAAGGATTGTGCACCTTGTTCCCAAAACAATGCTCTACAACAACGTGTGGACGGCTGGCGGCATTATGTTTGTGATGCTGGGCCTTTTCTTCTACGGCAATCTGAACTACCGGCATAAACATCGCGAGGAAATACATCTTACTACCAACAAAACGATGGATAATCCCGTGAGGCTGGTGATGATGAGCGACCTGCACATAGGCTATGCCAATGGACGCAAGGAACTTGGCAGGTGGGTGGATATGGTGAATGCTGAGCAGCCCGATTTGGTTCTAATTGCGGGAGACATCATAGACGGAAGCATACGACCCCTTGTTGATGAGCAGATGCACAAGGAGTTCCTACGGCTGAAAGCCCCTGTTTATGCATGCGTGGGTAATCACGAATACTATTGTGGTAAGGACAAGGCAAGTCAGTTCTACAAGGATGCGGGTATCTGCCTGTTACAGGACTCTTGCGCTGTGGTGGGTGACCTTTGTATCATAGGACGCGATGACTATACAAACAAGTATCACAGGGCCTCACTGGATGAGTTAATGAAACTGGCCGACCCATTGAAATTCTGCATTGTGCTGGACCATCAGCCCCAGCATCTGGAGCAAGCGGAACAGCAGAATGTTGACTTCCAGTTCAGTGGCCATACCCACAATGGACAGGTGTGGCCCATCTCTTGGATTATCAGAAAGATGTACGAATGTGCATATGGTTCGTGTCAAAGGGGCAGCACCCAGTATTTTATCAGTAGCGGCATGGGTATCTGGGGCGGTAAGTTCAGGATCGGAACTCGTTCGGAATATGTCATTGCAACTATATCTATGAACTCAGTACAAAAAACTATATAAAGGAAAGATTATGATACTATCAACAACCCCACAGATTGAAGGCCATCCCATTCGCGAGTATAAGGGATTGGTAACAGGAGAGACCATTATTGGCGCAAACGTAATCAAGGATATCAAAGCCAGCATCAAGGACTTTTTCGGAGGCCGTTCCGGAAGTTATGAAAGAGTTCTTATCGAAGCTAAGGAAACTTCTTTGAAAGAGATGACGGAACGCGCTCAGGCAATGGGGGCCAATGCCATCGTTGGCATTGACATTGACTATGAGACCATTGGCGAAAGAGGTTCCATGCTCATGGTAGCTACCAGTGGCACAGCCGTAGTTATCTGATTTGTCTTCTATTTATAACAGCGAAACAGATAATACCCATAGATATGAAAAGGATACTCATGGCATTTTATGCAATTCTATTGACTGCAGCAGTAGAGGCCCAGACAGAATTGAAGAAAGTCTATAATGAGGACATCAACCCCATCGAACAGATAGACCAGGCACTAGTCAAGGCAAAGGCAGAAGGGAAGTTCGTAATCTGCCAAGTGGGCGGCAACTGGTGTCCGTGGTGCTTGCGCTTTGCTGATTTCATCACAAATGACACGACCATCACCAAGGTTATTGACGAGAACTTCTCGTATATCCATGTCAACTACAATCCCCGCAAGTCAGAGAGTGAGGGAAAGCAGCAGCAGGCAAAGGCTCTAATGGAAAGGCTCAATAATTGTGGCCGCTTTGGATTTCCTGTCTTCGTTGTCCTTGATGAAGAAGGAAGGGTGATTCACATTCAGGATTCCAGCTTCCTGGAAGAAGGACAAAGCTATAATCAAGAGAAAGTGTTGCGTTTCTTTAAGGGTTGGACCCCCAAATCCGTAAGGGCACAACTTTAGATTCTCGCCATGATGTTGTCTGTTTGGTTTCATTTCTCTTTTTCAGCAAAGGTACGGACATGAAATGACGCACGAAAAGACAGAAAAACA
Organism: Bacteroidaceae bacterium; assembly: GCA_024697945.1. Lineage (GTDB taxonomy): Bacteria > Bacteroidota > Bacteroidia > Bacteroidales > Bacteroidaceae > Physcousia. The sequence continues at coordinate 15,767 of JAILRU010000093.1, read as the reverse complement.
GAGAAGCTGAGGAAGTATTATATATATATCGTATCTTTGTGGCATAATAAAAATCAAAATATGAAGTACCCATGTGAAAACTGCAAGCAGGAAGAGCTACGCAAGAAGTACAACTTTTGGAAGTACTGAACCTCCTTGCCATCTTCACTGCCTGCGAGTACCGCACGGCAGGCATAATAGCATATTGATATGTTAGAACATATAGCAGAATTTACAACCTGGCCGATACTGACAGGAATACTAATCGGCTACATAGCTAATCGCATCATGAGTGGTGAGGGCAAAGGCTGTTGCATGAACCTCATTATGGGTATAGTCGGCAGTTATGCTGGAACTTTCATCAGTCATTTGTTGAACATCGAACTGCTCGGCAAGGGCTATCTCACAAACTTCGTATTTTGCGTAGTCGGTGCAGTGACAGTATTATGGATATGGAAGAAGCTGTTTGATTAGATTATTACAGGAGGGAATTTCTGCATCAGGATAGCGATATTCCTTTTCGCTATTTCCGGTTTCAGGGCTTCATTAATGGAGATGTCAGGAGGGTTAATGCACTCTAATTTCGAGAAGCCTGCGGCAAGTAACAGTTGTTTGTCACTAATCCGTCCAGCAATAAGGACGACAGGCACGTTGAAGAGCTTTGCTTTCTGGAGGATTCCATAAGGCACTTTGCCCATTAGCGTCTGTTTGTCAGCAGAGCCCTCTCCTGTGATAATCAGAGACGTATCTTTCAAAAGTTCTTCAAAGCAAACAGTATCAAGCAAGAGGCCGATGCCAGAACGGCAATCGGCATTCATATATTGAAGGAAAGCATATCCCAACCCACCTGCAGCCCCAGCACCTGGCACTTCCTGACGATCGTAGCCAAAATAAATAGCAGACTTCTCTGCAAATTGCCTGGCACGTTTATCAAGTTCAATAACCATTTCTGGAGTAGCTCCTTTTTGTGGAGCAAACACATGAGCAGCTCCTTTCTCTCCACAAAGCGGATTCGTGACATCAGTAGCAATGGTGAAACGGACATCCTCCAACGCAAGCACATCTTCCCACGAACCATGAGGAACAAAACCATCGATGACAGCTTGAAGCATACCGATACCGCAGTCGCTTGTAGCGCTGCCTCCGAGTCCCACGATGATGTGCTTGCATCCTCTTCTGACAGCATCCACAATAAGCTGGCCGGTGCCGTAGCTGGTAGTCATCATTGGATTACGTTCTTTTGGGGTGAGCAGGGTCAGTCCGCAAGCTTTGGCAATCTCTATAACAGCCGTATCATCATGTATCAGGTATTGCGCAAGGATAGGACGCATCAGTGGGTCATTCACATTGACATCCACCAAGTGCCCGCCCACTGCTGCTTGAAAAGCTTCCAACCATCCTTCTCCACCATCGCTGACAGGAATCGTTATAATCTCAGCTTCAGGTTTATGAGCGAGAATCCCTTCAGCCGCAGCCTGATTAGCCTCAGCCGAAGTCAGACATCCCTTGAATGAGTCAATAGCAACGATAATTTTACTCATACCTATTATAAGCTTTCATCATATCAAATGGGTCCGATTCCTGTACTTCTCTATGGCAGCCTCCAACCAATCGCGGATGTCATCAGCCAGCCATTCGGGTGAAATGACCTGAAGCCACTCGCCGCGCGACAGGATGTGAGCTTTGAAGTCCGATGTGGGACGCAGCCGGATCTCAAAATCAGCATATTCGTCCGTGACTGCAATCTCCCGTTGTGACGGATGGAGTGGCAAATCCTTCAGGTAGAAACGCTCCATCCCGTACGCTCTGAGCACAATGCGTACTGGCTCTGTCGTGTTGTCCACCATGATACCGAAGCTTTCTGCGAAGTACCCCTCAGCATCGAAGTCCGTATCTACGGTGAACCGCTCCTGCGTCAGCTGCACGTCCACCATGCGGTCAAGCGAAAAGACTGACATCGAAGCCACCATCCTCTCCGGATTGTCCTGTGCCGGACGTTCAATCTTTGTCAGTACGTACCAGCGCCGCTTGAACAGCTTCACGCAATACGGCTCGGCAAGGTACGACTTCGCCGTAGCCGCGCTGTATTTCTTGTACTGCATCACGATTTTTCGTCCCTCGCGCATCGCCTTGATGATGCGTTTTAGCTGAATGTCGCCCGACGGGATGCTCTCCAGCAGGATACGTTCCTGCACGCCTACGTTCTCGTCCAGCATGTTGCCCACGCTCAGCGTCGAGAACAGCCAGTTCGCCACTGTGTTGTCACTCAGCACTTCCTTGTTGTAGATGTAGTAGCGGTATCCGTCGGGTCGGTTGCACTCGATGATTACGCCGAACATATCCAGGATGGCATCGCGGTGCCGGTTGAACGTCGTGCGCGAGAGAGGCAGTCCGCCGCTCTCTTCCCTGTCTCGCCACTTCTCGCTCAGCTCAGCGAACGTAATCCTCCCTGCCTGATGGATTGTCTCAATCAGCCATATGTATTCCTTGAATAATGTGGGGATTTTCATGGGACGTGTCGAGGCTTATTTCAATGTCATTATCTTCGTGGGACAAGCCAATGTGCACTTGCCGCACTTCAGGCAGTCAGGATGCAGATAGCCTATCTCCTCACCGCGTGAATCGTAGGGCGTGAGCTGCATCGGGCAGACGCGGGCACACTGTTTGCACTTCATCTGGCAGGCACTCGATACATGGATGTTCGTGAATGCCTTGGGCAGTGGAGCTTTTTTAGGTGCTACCCAGTTGGAGATGGTTCCCATAGGGCAGAACGAGCACCATGTGCGTGGGGCATAGATAAACGAGAGTGTGACACCAACGATAGTGGTTATTACGATAATAGTCCAGAAAACCTTACCTATCCCGCTCCACATGGCCAGCCCGCCCTCGCTCCAAGGCACGAAACTCAGCTGGATGCCGAACATGCCGAAGATGAAGATTACCATAAACAGACGGAAACCAAATGTACGCACGAACTTGGGAATCGGACGATGGGGTGAGTACTTTGACAGCAGACGGTCGTACATATTGCCACGAGGACATACATGCCCGCACCACCAGCGACCTTTCCAAATGCTGGTCATCACAGGGCCAATCATGCAGATGATGGCGATGAGACCTATCACTGGGAAGAACCAGCCAAGGATGATATACGCGATGATAATCCAATAGAGCGGCAGCCCTGGAGTCTCAAAATGTTTGTGGAATTGTTTCTGTACCATAATTCTATTTACCAACTTTTATATCCCCTATCTTCGTTCTTCTAATTGTATTCAATATTCAGTTCATCAATTACAATCCAACAGCTTGATAGCATCCTGCATGATATCCTCATGGTCGAAAGTCCGAATCACATCTTACTTCTTTCCTTAGACTTCTTGTATCAATTACCCCAGATCTGTCATGACGAAATCGAGCATGCGGTGCTTGACGCCATCGACTCGTCCGAGGAGGTTCCAGATGGCGTCCTCGCTCAGCACGCCGCGTTTTAGGTCTTGGGGCAGGAGACCTAGTTCGTCGGACCTAAAATCAGTTTTCCATTCGTCACCGGAATAGTAGGCGTCGAGTTTCAGGATGTCTTCCTCAAGGCTCGTGATTGTATCCACAGCTTCCTCCAAGGCCCGCAGCGCCACGTTCACGCGGTCAAAGCATTGCTCCATGTCGGTTATACGTTCAATGTTTGTCATATTCTGTTATTGTATTCTTGATTTAATTGTTTGTACAATCATTACATCCGCTGGCAACCACTTCACACCATCCAACTCATCTCTGCCCAGCCACTTCGCCGCCTCATGCTCATTCAGATGCAGCGCCACAGTCACTAGCGAACAGAGATAGCAATGCATCGTCAAGTGAAAGGCTGGGTAATCATACTTTATCGTACAAAGGAACTCATCCACGTTAATCTCCGCAGACAATTCCTCGCGTATCTCCCTCACGAGTGCCTCCTCCGGCGTTTCCCTACTCTCCATCTTTCCGCCAGGGAACTCCCACCAGTCCTTCCACTCGCCATATCCCCGCTGAGTGGCGAATATCTTATCACCCTTGCGGATTATTGCTGCAACGACTTCTATCTGTTTCATAATTCAAAAGGGGGAATCTTCTTTCTGTCTTTCAGACAATGCTTTCAAATTAAATATAGCTGTTTCAAAACCCTGTTCGGCAGATTTGGTAAGCCACTCTATGGCCTTCTCATAATCCTGTTTGACACCCTGTCCTTTTAGGAAGCAAATGCCTAGGTCATTCTGGGACCACGATTCTCCCTGCTCGGCAGCTAACGTGTACCAATGAACAGCTTTTTCGTAATCCTTTTTGACGCCTCTGCCCATATAATAGCAGGCACCTATGTTGAACTGGGCCGACATGTTGCCTTGTTCTGCCGCTTTTAGGAACCAAGCAATTGCCTGTTTTATGCTCTTACGAACACCGTTTCCGTTCTTATAGCGAATAGCCAATTTATTTTGTGCAATTGCATCTCCTTGCTCAGCAAGCGAACGAAGTTCTGCCAAGCTCAATGTAGAGTAAGGACTTTCCTTTATTGATAGATTGACCATATTCTTAAATATGAATATTCCACGAAATACAGTTAAAAGCACCACCTCTTCTTACGGCTTCCAAAGCAGGGATACCAACCACTTTACACTCTGGCAAAGCGTTGCTGATTTGCTCTAAAGCTTGTTTGTCTTCTTCCAATCCAAGTTGTGGCACAAGAACCAAACTGCCTACTTGCAGATAATTGATATATGCCCAACTGCGGGCATGTTTCCGCTTTGTCTTATATCGCAACGGAATAACCTCGAACCGTGCCTCTAGAAGCTTCCGAAATCGATTGTAAAAATAGGAAGAGAAAACATCGTAGTTCGTCAATAGAATTCTCCCTGTGCCGGCATAGTGAACAATGCCGTCGCTGTGTCCGAGATATTCTTGTCTGTCCCACGGCAAGAAGAGGATGTCGCATAGGAATGCGTCACGTAGAATCCGTTCTACTTCGAGACGGGATTTGTCCTTGTTCTCCACAAATACCTTATCTGTCATCACAACCACGTCGCCGCATTTCACCACATTGCCGCCATCTATCACTAGGTCTATTGCTGAACATTTTCGCCATATTGACTGTAGTTGGTTGTCTTCCGTTTGTAACACCTCACTTGAATTTGTCTGAATACGCAAACCGAACTTGTCCTGAAGATAGTCTGGAGTGTATTTGTATAGCACAAAACGGTTTCTTTCAATCTGAATAGGCATAAAGTCTCGACACCAAATGTCTTTGGTGCCAGATAGATAGCCATACGATATTCCCCACTTCTGAAGCTCATCCGTAATATGCGCATTCAGAATCGGACATTTCTTTGTCAACAGACTTGAGAAATAAACTACGTTGGTGAGGTTATCGGTTATCATTGTCTAAATCTGCTGGAATAGTTTCTTGTTTGGTTTGGTACTATGGTACCTTTCTTTTTGTCATACACATCTTTTTCAGACGTCTTAACCCAGTCAAGATTACCATCGTAAAAACACAACTTTAATTTTAAATCTTTATCTATCTGTAGGTCATATGTGCTGATATATCGATATATAGCAATTGGTGTAATATCAGACAATTTTTCGCGAACAGCCAATTTAGGTAATGACATAGTCTTTTTGCTACATTCGTTGAGAATGAAGTCTCTGCATGTATATGGACCTGCAGCAACTACCTTACCATTTTTGTCCTTGATACTCCGTATAAGTATCCCACCAAATCTGACAAAGTCACTATCAATCCGACTGTCAAAGCATATATCAATACCACTCAAATGATAAAGGAAATCACCTACCTTCTTGTCTGAGCGAGCATAAGTTATTAATTGCCATTTATACTGTTCGCAAATACTACCTAAACATTGTTCCTTATCATAATAATAGAACTCGATTTCGGCAAAGTAATACTCAATATCTCCACACTCTATGTAGCAATTATTGAACAGATTTCTTGCAATCTTAGCAAATGTGTCTTGAACATTGCAATTGTTCAAGCCTTCCAACGGTTCCTGTAGCAATTCTCTGATTCCCATATCGTCTTTTTTTGCAAAGGTACGTCTATTATTCGGTTGCACCAAGATTTTTTTGTTAACTTGGGTTAAGATTTTCGAAATAGTTATTTATACTAGACCTCTTTCATTCCTAATGATTTCAAATACTTATACGTCCCATCATAAAACTCTGGCAAACGTGTGGGATCTTCGGAGTCGTCAGAACTTCGCCATGATAGTTATTATTTAGAGTGCCTGAAACAGCTTGGCGTTCCTGCTCCAAGAACTCCTTAATTGTCGCTATGTATAGACATCTGTTTGGCATATCTCTTATTAATTTACTAATTCTTGTTTACTCCTTCCTTCGACCTACGAACGACGGCGGAACGACCTTGCTACTCACTTTCATCTCCCTCGCTTCGACCTACGAACGACCTACGAACGACGGCGGAACGACCTTGCTACGTCTCATCTGTTTTGCCTACTAAATGTTCGTCTTCAAACAACTGGATTTCTGCAGCAATGGTCTTTTGCAGTTCTTCCTTGGGGATGATGAGCTTATAGTCGGCTACACCGATGGGCTTGGTCATACCTTCAAGTGCCAACTCCACATCCAGCCGATCTTTCTCTGCATCAGTAGCAGATTGTGAGACCAAGGCAAAAGTGCGACGCTCTGTCGCAGTAATTCCTTATATTCGTATTCCTGAATTGGAACCAGTTCTTCTGCCATATTTCTTCTTTGTTATTTTTATGCGTGTGGTTCAATGACTATCCAGTGGCCAGCACTTGTGTTGCCCTCACGTGTTTTCTTGTAGCCACGCCCCCAGGTGTCGATGTTTTGGCACTCTCGTGCAACTATCTTTCGCATATCTTGTATTTTCTTATGTTTTTTGCGCACATTATGTCCGTGTATTCGTGTGCGCCGTAGCAAATTTACAAAAATTTTCCCAATAATAATAATCGCAAAGGCAATAGAATTCCTTTAATGACATTTTGCGTAACAAATGACTTCATTGGTGTAGGACATGAGACAATATATATTAATTTTGCAACGATATAGCTATGAAATCAATATGTCTGGAATGAACTCCACCACAAGGTGGTCAGATATGGCAATAACGAGCTGTCGTTTCAGCAGGAGGGATAGTAATAAAGAAAGTGCATGTTACATCATGCTAAAGGTGCACGCTTGGCGAGAAGAAAGAGGCGTCTAAATGGGGAGAAATACCTATCTGAATAGGGGTGAAAGACTATGTTTTCAGGGAGAATTAACTATGTTCTCTGGTTTTTTGGCGGCCGCCAAAAACATTTTCAGCGGCCGCTGAAAATATTCGTAGCGCCCGCCGAAAAGAATTGCAGCGGCCGCTGAAAACTTATTTTATTATATTAAGTTTCGGGAGTTATAAACTGAAGTTAAATTTGACAAAGGGGAGGGTAGTGGCTGAGGTTTTTTGTTGGGTTTAGAATTCAACTGACTCGCAGGCACATCATCGTGAGGTCGTCATTTGGTTCGGCACCGTCTCTGTGGGCCTCTACTTCGGCCTTCAGGGTTTCTATCACTTGTTGAGCTGTGTCGAAGTGTGTGTTCCGTAGGATGTCCAACAGGCGGTCGTCGCCAAACTGCTGGTGCTCCAGATTCTCGGCTTCGTTTAGACCATCGGTATAGATAAAGAGGGCACGACCCTTGATGGTGTCGATACTCTCGCCTACATACTCGAAGCCCGGGAGGAAGCCGATGGGCAGATTGGGCACCATCTTGAGGAAGTCGCCCTGATGGTCACCGCCACCAATGACAGGAGGATTGTGGCCGGCATTGCAGAAGTCGAGATGGCCGGTCTGCAGGTCGAGCATTCCCAACCAGAAGGTGACGAACATGCTGTTCTCGTTGTCGTCGCCCGAAAGGGCATCGTTCATGCGGGTACAAATCTCAGCCGGCATGATGCCCTGCTTGGCCAGGGTGAGGAAGAGGCGTGTGGCCTGTGCCATAAACAGCGAGGATGGTATGCCTTTGCCCGAGACATCGCCCAGTGCGAAGTAGAGCTTATCGCCCAGCAGGAGATAGCCATAGAGGTCGCCTCCGACCTCCTTGGCAGGATTCATCAGGGCATACATATCGAGTCCCTCGCGCTCGGGGAAGACGTTTGGCAGCATGCTCATCTGGATGTCACGGGCAATGCGCAGCTCGTTCTCGATACGCTCCTGGGCAGCCTTCACCTCCGCCAGTCGCTTGGCAGCACGTTTGCGAAGCAGGGTATAGACAATGAAGAACAGGGTGAGTAGCACGATGCAGGTGGCCAGACCAATGAGACGCTGCTGGGAGAGCTCTATCTGCTGCTGGGCTATCTCGGCATCCTTCTCCTTCGTCTCGAAGAGCGCTGCCATCTCAGCGGCTTGGTCCTTCGTGTGATAGTATCTCACACTGTCCACCAGGTTGGCCATCATTCGTCCCATCTCGGCAGCATCGTCGTAGCGTCCGGCATTCTCATAGACGCGGAAGCTGAGACCGAGGTCGCACAGGCTGGTCAGCGTAGGTTCCACCTTCATCGTCTTGTAGTGCAGGTCTGTGATGGGGCGCAGGAAATTGGCGGCCTCGGACCACTGCTTGGAGAAATAGTAGTAGTTGAACTTCTCGATGATGGCATCGGGCTGGTTAGCGAAATCGGTGGCCATATAGGCATCGAAGGCTTCCTTTGCTTCCTTCAGTTTGCCAACGGAACCCAGATACTGAGCCTTGTTCGAAAGCAGCTTAGCTTTGAAGTACGCAATCTTTGGGGTCAGATTGCCAGATGTATTTATTTGCTCTGAAATGTTGATGACCTCCTCGGTGCGGTCTAACCACAGAGGTATTTTGTCGGGGATGAAGATCATATAATGGCCGAGCACGTTCAAACAAAGCGCACCCATTGCCAGAGCCCTTTTCTCATCTTTGTGTTTCAGGGTGGAGGCTTTCAGGTCTTCGTAGGTTTTATCCAGTATCTTCTCGCTCTCGTCCAACTGTCTGAGACGCAGGTGGCCGATGCCGACACTTGTCATCAGGTTCCATTTGCACACCTCCAGTTCGGGGTCAGTCTCACCTGTCAGACGGTTCAGGCTTTCCGTAGCGACCCTCATGGCACCCTCCACGTTGTCTCTCTGGTTCATGACGTGGCTCAGTGTATAGGCTGCGTTATAATAGCCGAATGGCCACAGCTCATGGAGATTCTCATTGAGAGCTTTGCGGAAGCACGACTCGCTTGTTTTATATTCTGCAGAATTCAGATAAATCGATCCGCGTATCACGTTGATAATTTCCGTTGGATACTCATCTTTCTGCTCCAAAGAGTCGAGAAACTCGAAGGCGCTCTGGGGGTTCTGCTGTAATCTGGCCATCGTCTGGCTGTTGAGTAGAGCATACTCCTGAATACTCTCGTCTTGGTGCTTGTCTTGCTGTTTGCTGCAGGCTGTGAGTGCCACTCCTACCGTTGCAGTCAGACATACAGCAGCTACGGCTGCCAAAGTTACTCTTAGAGAGCGCATAAATTAGAGAAGTTAGAGAAGTTAAAAAGGAAGTTATAAAAAGGAAGTTTAATTAATATAATATTTTCTTGCCGTTCTGGATGTAAATACCCTTTTTAAGTGAAGGGTGAAGAGTGCTCCGCTCATTAAAAGAGCGCCTTGGTTCTAAAGAATCCGAGAAGAGTGAAGAATTTGCTTCTGCGCTGACTTCGCGGCCGGAGAGGTCATAACATTTACTATTTAACCATTTATCATTTACCATTTGACCATTATTAATTGGCTGGATGCCGTTGGGGTCTGTTGCGGGGGACATGACCACCGTGACTACGGAACGGCTTGGGAGCTTCAGGTTGGCTGCGTCTTTCTGGTCTGGGTCAAGTTGCAAGTCGTGGTTCTTGTCAGTTACGAAGACATTGGTCTCTTCTGCCTCAAAGCCTGAAAGCGTCAGGCTGAGCTTGCGACTTCCCTTATCCATATTGACGAATACTGCAACGAGGGTCTCTGCATCGGGCGAGAGCCAGGCAGAACCCATGAGCGCGTTCAGCTCATCTGCTCCCTCCACCTCCACTCTTTGATAGCCCGGACGTATGAAGCGGCAGTAGTTGCCAAGCACCCAAAGGTTCTTGTCGGCTGTCAGGATGCCTCCTTTCTTGATGTCGGCATTGCTTTCTTCGCTAGTGTCTGTGGTCGCATTCAGGCGAATGAGATGGAATCGGTTCTTGTGTCCCCATTTCTCCTGGGAAAAGGCGGTCCAATAGCTCCAACCCGTCATGTTTCCGTATGCTAGATCGCTGTAGATTACTTTTCCCATATAGAGGGCGATGTCCATCTTGGTGGCTGTCCCATAGCTTCCTGTGAAACCGGCTTCTTCGGACGGAGCGTCGTCGAGCATTGACCATTCTGTCTGCATGACCTCCACGCCGTATTTCTCAGCTTCTGCCCGAACCCTCTCACGGACTTCCTTCAGGGTTACGTTGGTTCCTACAGTCCAATAGCTGTGGCCTGACATCGCTTTTGCCACAGAAGGCAGGGTGCCTACAAAGGTGGTCTGGTTGGAACTTTTGAAGAAGGCATCCATCTGGTTGTTGGCATGTGCGTTCGTCCCTCCATAGAGATTGTACCACGAGCCAGCCTCTGGTATCAGGATTTTTGTGGAGAGCTGGCGCGACCTGATTCTCCTGTCAAGCTCGCTTACTAGCTTCCTTATATCCTTGTTGTCCCAAGGTGCTCCCTCCTGACTGTCTTTCCAGTCGTACTGGGGCTCGTTGACGGGAGATATGTATGTGATGTTATAGCCTTCGTCGGCAAAATGCTGGGCAGTGGTGGCAAGGAAGTCTGCGAAGTCATCAAAACAGTTTGTTTTCAGGTTGCACGACAAGGTCTGGCCGTTCGTATTGGCTTTTCCTGTCTTGGTGTAATAGATTGGCGGGGAATTGGAGAACAGGACAAAGTGTTCCACTCCATATTCTTTTGCCTGACGCATGAACCATTGCTGTCCGTCGCATCGTGTCCAGTCGTAAGTCCCGTCTTCATTGAGGAAGCATTCTGTCCGATGTGTCTCTTCCTCGATGTTGCTGTCAGCTCCTTGTGAGGCTGAACCGGCACCGATATTTACTCGCCAGAACGAAAGCCCGATACCTTCAGGATTGCCGCTGACATCCGTCTCGCTGCTGAAAAGCCATTTGGCAGCCTTCGTCTTTTCCTTCTCGCTGAAGTAATCGCTCACATATTCTGCCGTCCAGCAGTCGCTCGAACCGAAGCCCTGGATGGTTTGTCCCTTTATGGAGGTGTCTATTGTGACATTGGCTGTAGGCAGGGTTTCGCCTTCACTCAGCGTGATGTCGTCAAAACAATAGGTTGCATTCCCCCATCCTGAGGTAGGAGAACTCCAGTTGCAACTGAGGATGATATAAATGCTTTTCAGCGTCTCGCCCTTGAAGTTTGTCAAATCCAAGCTGATGCGCTCCCATTCTCCGTCGGACGAAAGTTTGCCTTGATAGAGCTGTCCGCTCTCTTCGTAGGTGTTGAAACCGATACGCATGTCCTTGGGCTGTATGCTTCGGTAAGCCAAAAGTGAAAGTATGCGATTGTCGTCTGTAATGGTGACAGGCTGTTTCAGACTGAGTATCAGGAAGTTTTTCCACCATCCAGCATCAGGTACGTTTGTGGCAGTAACACATTTTTCGGAGGTATTGATGCCCGTTTTCGAGGGATTGTTTCTAACGCGAGGTACTGCAGAAAAGAGATTGCTGTCGTAGTCAGTACCTATTCTCAGTCTGCCGGTCGAGCCGCTTTCGAAGTCAGCAAGTACGTTTTGCGCCAGAATCTCTTGCCCCATCAGTCCGACGATGGCAAGCAGAATGGTGATGATTCGCCTTTTCATGTACATTTCACCTTATTATAGATAAAAACCACTCATACCGCCTGCAAATATAGTACAAAATTCCCAAACAGCCAAACAATTCCGGTTCCTTGTTGTCCCAAAGGAACAAAATTCGCCTGACATGGGCACATGGAGAAATTTTAGTTTCAAAAAACGGAAAAAGGCATGTCTTTTAATTATGACACGCCTTTTTCTTTTTTTTAAATCGAATGTAGGTTCTGGCTTTGCAGCCTGAGCCTCAAGAAGGTCGGGAGATTTAGTCCTCCTTCTGAGATGCGAAGCGCTTCTCAGCGATACGGGCCTTCTTACCGGTGAGGTTGCGCAGGTAGTACAGCTTGGCGCGACGTACCTTACCAACTTTGTTCACCTGGATGCTGTCGATGTTGGGGCTACTGATGGGGAAGATACGCTCCACACCTACAGTGCCGGACATCTTGCGAACAGTGAAGCGCTTGTTCTGTCCGTGACCGCAAATCTTGATGCAGACACCACGATAGAGCTGGATGCGCTCCTTGTTACCTTCGACAATTTTGTAAGCAACGGTTATAGTGTCACCTGCCTTGAATGCGGGATGACTCTTACCGGTTGCAAATGCTTCTTCAGCAATTTTGATTAAATCAGCCATAATGCTTAATTGGTTATAAAATTGTTTTGTCGATCACACGTAGGCATAACAGGTCTCTCTTTTCCTGCCAGCGACCTACGGGAAAGCGGGTGCAAAGGTACAAAAAAAATGAAGAATGAAGAATGAAGAATGAAGAATTTTTTGTTCTTTGCGTGAAATTATGTATTTTTGCACGTCAAAACATGGAAGAATTAAAAAATTTGAAAATTAAAAAATGAAAAGGAAGTTAAATAGGAAGTTAAATAGGAAGTTAAATAGGAAGTTAAAAACTAATGATTAATAATATTGTAATGAGGTGTATAATATTTCTACTGATTTTTTACTTTTTCACCTTTTCATCCTTTCACCTTTTGATGGCACAGGATTATAAGGTTCATTCTTTCGCTTGGGAGCGTGTGGAAGTGACGTCGAGGCTGGACGAAGCGCCGTCGGCAGAGGCTGCAAAGACCGTTGCTCCCTACAAGGCGAGCGTGGATAGTATGATGGCACCTGTGCTGGGATTGAGCCGGGTTGCAATGTCGGTGAAACGTCCCGAGAGCCTGCTTAGTAACTGGGCAGCGGATGTGATGGTGGAGGGCGGTACTGCTACAGGTCTGGAACCGGCAGACATGGGACTCATCAATATGGGTGGCTTGCGCAATAACATGCCCGAAGGTATTGTGCGTCGAGGTGACATCATGCTTATTTCGCCCTTCGAGAACCGTGTTGTGGTGCTCGAGATGAGGGGTGCAGACCTGCTGGAGCTGATGCGTAACATTGCCGCTGTAAAGGGCGAGGGTGTGAGCAGCAGCGTTCGTATGGAGATTTCGGAAAACGGGGAGTTGCTTTCGTGCACCATAGGCGGCAAGGAAATAGACCCTCAGCGCATCTACACTGTCGCTACAATCGACTATCTTGCAGAAGGCAACGACAAGATGACGGCTCTGAAAAAGGCTGTGAAGCGTCATGAGATTGGACTCCTGGCTCGAGAGGTAATGATGGAATACGTTTTGAAACACAGGGTGATAGATAGTAAGATGGAAGGGAGAATCGTTGTTAAGTGAAAAATGAAAAGTTGAGAGTGAAGAATTAAGAGTGAAGAGTTAATAGATAATAGATGAAAGATATCAAAGTTAAACTGTTTTTGTTTTTTGCCTTTTGTGTCCTTCTCCCCCTAAAGGGGGTTGGGGGGTCTCCAGAGCGCAAACTGTTCTTGGTGCATACGAGCGACACGCATTCCTGTGTGGAACCTGTCTCTCCGAACTTCAGCGATTCGGCACAAGCCAACAAGGGTGGCTACCTGCGGCGCGTCGTACTCCTTGAGGAGATGCGGCAAGAGCATCCCAACAATATGCTTCTGCTCGACTGTGGCGACTTCAGTCAGGGGTCTGTTTACTATAATCTCTACAAGGGCGAGGTGGAAATCAGGCTGATGAACCTGATGCACTATGATGCCTGCACCATCGGTAACCATGAGTTCGACTTCGGCCTTGAGAACCTGGCACGACTGATACAGATGGCGGCTTTCCCCTTTGTTTGTTGCAACTACGATTTCACGGGTACCCCATGCGAGGGTCTTGTCAAACCCTACATTATTATAAATCGCGCGGGTGTGCGCGTAGGTGTGTTTGGTGTCTGTCCTCAGCCAAAAGGACTTGTCACGGAGAAGAACTACGAAGGAATGCGCTACATCCGACCCGCTCAAGCGGCTCAACCTGTTATTGACCGATTAAGGAGCGAGGAGCATTGTGATATGGTTGTCTGCCTCAGTCATCTTGGTTGGGGCGATGCTCCAGACATGGACCCTGATTTTATTGCCAATACAACTGGTCTGGATGTTCTCTTAGGAGGTCATTCGCACACCTATTTCGAAAGGCCGCAATATCTGCACGACCGCGTAGGTCATGAGGTCCTGGTAGATCATCAGGGTAAGAATGCCCGTTTCCTGGGAACAGTAGAGGTGGGGATAGGGGAGCCCTTCAAATAACCCTACTTCCTTTCAAATAAAAAAAAGCCTTCCCGCAAAGGGAAGACTTGAAATGATTCTGAGAACCTTCCATCACGGGGAGATTCAGAAAGTCTTTTTCTTACAGAGAGATAGCACCGCTGGGGCAAGCATCAGCGCAGGTACCACACTCGGTGCACTGTTCGGGATCGATAGAATACTTTTCGCCTTCAGAGATTGCTCCGACGGGACATTCGTCGATACATGTGCCGCAAGCAACACAATCGTCACTAATTACGTAAGCCATAATTTTGAAATAGTTTAATAGTTTAATGGTTTAAATCTTAAAACTGGATGCAAAGATAACTATTTTTAATGATAATGGCATATAATTTATGGACTTTTTTCTCCTTTATCACCAAAAACAATGATTTGTGCAATAAAACGGCACTTAGGTACGTTATAATTGTGATGCGCACGAATATTTTGAGGAGCTTTATATTGCTCGTTATATTTGCATTTTCCTTGAGTCCTTTGGCACAAGAACGCAAGGTACAGAACCGGCCGTATATCGACCAGCGACGCTTCCATTACGGTTTCCTGCTCGGCCTGCACATGCAGGATATGGAATTGGAAAACAATGGTTACATCGACCCTGAGACGGGTGAACAATGGTATGCGGAGATTGACAACTACAGCCCTGGATTCACGGTGGGTGTGCTTGGTGAACTCCGTCTGAACACCTACTTCTCACTCCGGCTCTCGCCCACAATCCACTTCGGACAGACACACGCTGTTTATCATGAGCAGTTGAGTGGTGATGAAACCACACAGGTGTTCAAGAACACTTATATCTCTGTGCCTATTGACGTTAAGTTCGCAGCACCACGCTACAACAACTTCCGTCCCTACCTCATCGCAGGTATTGATCCAATGGTAAATCTTACTGCACGCAAGCATGATGCTTTGCGACTGAAACCCCTTAACCTGTATCTGGAAATCGGTATGGGGTGCGATATCTACCTGCCATTCTTCAAGCTCAATCCGGAACTCAAGTTCTGCTTCGGCCTTTTAGACATTATTCATAGGAACCGCAGCGACCTCATTGATAACACGATGCTGAAGTACACAGATGGCGTCAATAGCGGCTACAGCAAGATGATTGTCCTGTCGTTTAACTTCGAATAGTGTAACAAGCGTTAATAAAATGAGGGTGTGTCAAAATAGTCATATCCTCTTTTTTATTGCAAAGCCCCGACTTTCTCAAGCCAGGGCTTTGTTATGTTGTAAAAATGTTGTATCTTTACAACATCAAACAAAAGATATGCAAAGATACCACTTTCGCCCGTA
>JAILRU010000074.1 GCA_024697945.1 Bacteroidaceae bacterium | reverse complement strand
TCCATCGTCCGAAGTTTCAGTTTCTTAGCGTGGTAGTTCAGTTCCTCCTGCCGCAACTCGTACTCAGCAGCCATTTCCATCAGGAAAGTTGCAATGTTCATGGTGCTGAAACTTGTCTCCTCCATTCTAAAATTATCGATGCACAGTTGCTTGCAAGGCACGAGCTCATACAGAGCAAAAGGCTGCCGCTGATAAGTATAGCGGTAGATAACCATCGTTACTTCTCGGTAATTGACGGTGCAGGTTTCCAGATCGGTATACTTTTCGTATAAATCACGACGATAGCTGGCAACGTCAAGCATGTCTCCGTTTGCTATTTCATGTGGTTGCTGACCAACGATATTCTTCTTGCTTATCGTCATCGTTAAAGAACTGCCATCGGCACCCTCTGCTTGCATGGCCTCACGAAGTCCCTGTTCTGAAAAGGAGAAGTGCATATTGGAATCCCATCGTGCTATGGGATTCTGAACAGTTCGATGCTCATCCCGAAGGCTGCGAACCTCTTCTCTTTTCATATGGCCATAGACAATCTCGCTACGGATTTCCGCCAACTGCATATGCCTTTCAGCAAATCGTTTGGCCTTTGCTACCCACGACTTCCGGCGCTTGGCCGCCTTCTCTTTCCAATATTCATTGAAGTTCATAACTATGCTGCTTTTGCTATTATTATGATTTCTTCCCAACCTTTCTTCACGTTAGCTGCAATTTCATTAGCAAGGAGTTCGTGAATCTGCTGTTCATCGCTGCTATACATCATATCGCGCTTGATTATTTCCTTACGTCCACTACTGTAATCTGTGTGATAGAGCACATAAGCAGGATAGCGTCCTGACTGTTCTTTATTGGTCTTCCACAACAGAAACTTGTGGAGCATCACCTTATCGCCAGATACTTTTTTATATACGTGGCGCTCTATGAGAGTAGAGGGCTGAAGGCTGAGGGCTGAACCTCCTTCTGGTTCTTCGAAGGGACAAAGATCAGTGAGTTGCGAGAGTCGGATATCTACTGTGTTGACCTGCTTGTCAGCACGCTCCTGATTGAAGGTAATACCCAGCACTGATACGCCAGGAGTCGTGCCCTCTAACAGCCAGCCTTGATTCTCATCATAACAGAGCAATGGGTTCATGCGAATCTTATCGTCATTACCACGAGCCACCAGTTCCAGCACACTGATCTCGAACACCAGTTGTGGACGAACCATCTGGTAAGCAATGCCACGAGAATCAGAAAGTACATACTGCGAATCTACATGCAGTTCACCCAGACGCTGAGCAACTGTAGCTCTGTCTTCATCACTCAAGCCCGTGGAGCCTAAAGCGAACATTTGGAAGAGTCCATCTTCTCTACGAACAGCCATCATCAAGTCACGCACGCCACGCTCTCCAGTGGTATAACCAATAACCGCAGCATCGATAGTATGGCGAGGTTTTACTTTCCACACAATGTTTGAATCGGTATGTACCACCAGACCTTCAGCGCCCTCACCTTCTACCCACTCTTCATAGATACTTTTCACCTCGTCAGTCGATTCTGCGATACGCAAATCAACAGGTCGAACCATCTCCTTTTGAAAAATGTCGCACAAGCGTTGATGGGTTTCGTCATAGTGCTCTGCATTCCAATCCTCACCATCCAACTCTACGATATCAAATGGAGCTAGACAAAGTTCATTACGCTTATTGCTGTCGGCTAATGCCGTAGCAACATCACCACAACGTGGCCTTCCATCCTGACGAGGCATATAAAGTTCAGCAGCAATAACCGCCTGCTTCACGCCAGCCTGTTTGAGGGACTCTGTAAAGATGTCGATACACTTCAAGTTATTCGCCTTCTCTTTACCATTGGCATTGAGCATCAGTGTCTGTTCTTCTGTATAGAACAACAGCTGCAAATGTCCATCGACCTTACGGGTAACGTAGAAATGCTCACCATCGATTCGCTGCTTCAGCTTAGCACCTTCTACCAACACAAACTTGCCTGCAATATTCTTCTTGTAATTGATGGCTGTCTGAATATATTTCTGTTCCATATCTATTGACTTTTAATTGTTTACTGACTTTATTTCCATATTTGTTAGTCGCAGGATGAGCGCATACTTATCGCCATCAACCCTACCTTCGAGAAAGGCACGATAGGGCGTTCCGCCTCCTGCCATCACTACGGGTTCGTTGCCTTTGGCACCACCACCCAACAGCATCATAGCATCAGCATCAGCCAACTTCTTAGCCATATCATAGAGGAAGTCGAAGGTCAGACCGTTCACATGCTGTACCTGATAACTCTTCTTGAACATGAACATACGCATGGCCTTTTGCATAGGAATAAGTTTGCCAGTCCAACGCAGTGGGAATCCATCAATAGCTATATTGGCTATTGTGTTTGTCTCAGGTCGAATCTCCTTTTCCGTACCGTCTGGCAGAAATACATGCTCGCTAAGCGTTACACCATACGCTACTTTCTGTTGGGCTGTGAGATAAACCTTTTTCAGTCCTTCCACTTTCAATCCGAACTGTTCCATATCCACTTCAGGGTCGCTATCCACAAGAGCAGAAATTAGATTCTCGCCATACTGATTAAGCAGGGCATCATCTGTGGTCTTCATCGTACAACGCACCCTTCGTTCATTCACGCTTCGCTTACCTTCAGAGGTTTTGTAAACAGGCTGATGACGATGGAGAGTATTTCCAAAAGCTACTTCTGCATCGCGCTTTGAATCGTTTGAAATATTAATCTTACGCATAATTGTTCATTTTTTACTTTTCATTTTTTACTTTTCATTTTTCACTTTTCACTCTTCTAGAACATACTGAAATCAAGTTCGTCGATTTCTTCCTCCATCTCCTCATCGAGTTCATCGATAGTTGTTTCTTCTGCAAGTGATACCAAAGGGAATTCCTGATGGTTACCTGCGAAGAGGAATAATCCGTTAGGGGTGTTCAGAAGATAGGCATCATTAAGGTTTGTGCCTCCTCGATAGCAGAACCTGAAACGATAAATGTCATCTCCTACAATATTACTTAGATCTGCATTTACCAACTGGTAAACTGATTCCCATTCGTTATCGAGAAACTCTTGGGCAGTAGCCTTTTGATTGAGTTCAATGGGAGCATCAAACGACGAGGGATACAAAGGTAGAACATTTGCACCATCCTCGCTATAAGCTGTTAGATTGGTTTTGTCAATCCAGCATCCATCTTCACTGACAATCCCTTGTTTAAGACCTCCTGATGGAATGATAAGGGCATCGTCCGGTGAGAGATAAGCTGAGCTGCAGACATCGCCATTACGACTGGTAGCTACAAGGCTGGTCCAACCATAAATCTTTTTTCTTTCTAACTTAACAGGTGCAGCACCATAAGACACACCATTTAAACTAAACAATAATTCTTTTGCCATATATTAAATGCTAATAATTATAAAAATTTTAAAAATTTATAGAGCGCAACTTGGGCAATAATTCCCTCATTGGATAACTTAATATAGACACAAAAAAGAAAAAATTCAAAAAAGCGCCAAACTTTTTTGAATTTAATCGACTTTAAAGAAAACATCCTAAGATTTATAGTCCCCAGCACAAAAGGCCGAGGACTATATAATCAATAATGTGGAAAAAGAAGATGCCGATGACTTCCAGATTCCGTAATAGTGAGTTGCTTGTTCTTATTTCCAATTGACAAAAGGTTGGTTGAGACCTAATATAGTCACTTCGCTTGAAAAATTCAAATTATTCCGCCATTTCTTTCAGTTTCTGCCAAACCTTCACCATTGCCCAGGTGTCGAGCTCGCAGTAGCGAAGCAGGGCTTCGCGACTGGCTGCGGCCTCTGCTGGCTCCATATCCTTGATGCGTGGGAAGATGGTCATGGCGTCGCCTCCGTTCTGGCAGCGCTCGTCGAGGTTGTGGTAGTTGAGACTTGGTTCATCAGGGAAGAGGGCTGGCAACACACTCTTGATGGAGAACGAACCACCCATAGCTGGAACATAATAGTCGCCAGCACGGAAGGGATCGATAAGGTCAACGATGTGGTCGGCTATGTTCAGCAAGTGGTCGCTCAGGTCTGGATAGAGCGCAGCCAGTTCCTTGATGCGCCCGCACTCGAACATCTTATTATATGCTAATGTGCAGACATTTTTGGAAATATCCTTACAAAGTTGCTCCGCTAAGGGGCGACGAGGGTCGCTGCCGTCGCTTGGAGCCAAGAACTCACGATGCTCATAAGGAGCCGTTGCATTCTTTTTGATATGCAACGAGTATTGGAAAGTGATTTGTGCATAAACCTTCGCACCATCATACTGCGGCACGGCATCCTGCATCGTCTCGAAGTCGAGGAAATAGAGTGGGTAGGTCAGCCCAGCGAGGAACTTTCGGATGCCTTCTGGATTGATGAACTCTTTTCCCGTCAGAGCAGCCTCTATCTGCATGTTCTGAATGGGGCCTATGTCTGTAGAGCGCAAGTCCTCGAATGTGATGAGTCCCTGATGGTAGCAGTCCAGCTTCTTCTTAAATGTGAAGCCACCACGCCCCTTGCCACCATAAATATCAAAGACAGAGGGCGAGGTTACACCATGCTGCCGCTTGCAATAGTCGAGGAAGGCACAAGTGTATGGTTTAGCGCAGCACTCTGAAAGATCGAGCTCTGGCTCCGTCTCACGATTGATGACCTTAAGTGCCCGACTCACCTGTGCAGGCACTTTCAGGTACTCGTTTTCCACCAGTTCCTTCATGTCGATGATGACAAAGAGCTGCTGAATGTCGAGGTCTCCCTGGCGCACATAGTTGCTGTTTAGGCAAACAAGATAAGTGCCTTTCACCTTCACTCCGCATTGTGTCAACACCCATTTCTGATAGGCGATGTCAGGAGCGTACTTTTCCAACTTGGCCTCATTCCCGTTGAACTCTGGGAAGCTGGTGCTCTTCACCTCGTAGATGTCCCATCCGTCGCCGTTTTTGCGGAGGATATCGACTGCGCAGTAATGGCCGTCGAGGGCAAACGAAGCTTCGCAGATGTTCTCCACGCCTTCCTGCATCCACTGACGGGTCTGTTCAACCATCTTGGCGAGGTCGAGAGATTTGTCCTCCTTTTCTGCATGGGCCTCCTTGAAGTCGCCAAAGAGCCCCATAGCCAGGTCGCCCACAACGTTTCCTTGCTCGAAGCGTGCCTCTACTCCGGCATCAACAGTAGCCTCATCTGGCTTATACACTTTTAACCACAGATTCTTGGGGCATTGGCAAAAAGCCGTGTAACGTGATTTTGATAGTCCTTTCATAAATTAGTTTCTAAGGTTTCTCTGACTTTTCCGCTACAAATATAGCATTTATTTCTAAAAGTTTTGGCTTTTGGCGCAGTTTTTTGATGACTTCCATAACATTGTTTTATTCTGCTTTGGCTACATCGCTTTCGGAAGTATTGAGTTTAATCTCTTTTTTTAGACTGCGAAGTTCGTCCAGATAACTGGCTGTGATGATGCCAGAGGGTAAGGCAATGATTGCAACACCAAAGAGTGATGAGAACATACTTATAAGACGCCCTAGGTCTGTGACAGGACAAAGGTCGCCATAACCAACGGTAGTCAAAGTTACTGTGGACCAATAAAGTGCATCGAAGAATGAGTGGAATGTTTCTTGACCAGTATTCGGATTAATGCGTGGCTCAAAGTTGAACATCACCAATGCCGTTACAAAGATATAAGCAATTGCGAAGAAGAGTACAGCCGACAACACCTTGCGCTCTTTTCTCAGCACATCAAATAGAATGAAGATTTGGCTAGAATAGCGTAATGCTTTCACCAGACGAAGAATCTTCAACATACGTAGAGTACGTAAGATTTTGAATTGGCTGCACAGAATCTGGAAGCTTGGAAGAATGGATAGAAGGTCAATGATGGCCCAGGTACTATATGGATAGCTCACAAAAGAGTGTTGTCCCTTTCCCAGCTTATAGTCTGCAGTCACCCATCTCAAGATGTAATCAATAATGAAGATGGTTGTAGTGAAGATCTCAATATAAGCGAATAATGGGTGGTAGTCCCAGAACATCAAAGGAACCACACTCAGGATGATGATAGCAAACATAAAGACATCATACAAATGGCTCCATATATTGCTGCCATCATCCTTTTCTATAATCTCGAAAATCTGTTCTCGTGTCATGTCGTTTGTTTTTTTATGGTTAAAACTTATCATTTTTAGCTCTCATGCCTTTGTAATATAGTCACTTGTGGTGAAAAATTTAATCAATCTAGAAGATTACCGATATCCCATCTGAGAAACTCTTCAATAGGAACCCCGCCAGAACCTACTATAAAAGAATGGACGGGATGGAACTGCTCCTGAAATAAAGCAAGACCATTGTTGCTGGTTCGTCGGCCACTTTTGACTTCGATAGCAGTGCACAGCCTGTTGTATTCGATGATAAAATCTACCTCATCGCCTCTCACTCGCCAGTAATAAAGCTTGTAGTCATATTCATCAGCTTGATTCAGGAGATGTGCGCCGACTATACTCTCTACCCATCGTCCCCAAAGTTTTGGGGTGGCGTATGCTTTTTGAAAAGTCATGCCGCTCTGAACAGAAAAAAGAGCCGTGTTGTAAACCATCAGTTTGGGGACAGAATTATATTTGCGGGCATTATCTGAAGCGTATTTCTTCAGTCCACATAACAGCCTTGATTCGTCGAGAGTTGTTAAATAACTCGCCAATGTGGTAACATTGCCGGCATCCTGTAGCTGTCCTAACATCTTGTTCAGCGAGAGTTCTTCCCCTGAATAGGCACAGCCAAGTTCAAACAGTTGTTTCATCAGGGCTGGCTTATAGATGACCTTTGTTCTCAATACATCTTTTTCAATTGCAGGTGCAACGATACTGTCCTTAATGTATTTGCGCCATCGACGCTCGTCGTTGATATACATCGCCCCACCTGGATAACCACCATAATAAATATATTGATCAATATCCATATCGAAAGCCTCATGCATCTCTGCAAAACTCCAATGTGGCATCCTGATCAGTTCATAACGTCCTGCTAATGATTCTGTCAAACCATCTTTTAGCAGTAGCCTTGATGAACCCAGAATGACGACTTTCAGATTTAGATCGTTGAACGTGTCATCATCCCACTCTTTCTTGACTGCTTCGCTCCAGTTGTCAATTTTGTGCACCTCATCAATAACGAGCAGATATTCTTTTGCTTGCACCACCTTCATGCGCGCTCTTGCGGTTGCCCATATCTCACCAATCCAAGCTGTGTTTGTCTGGTCAACATTGTCGGCACTTACAAACATATATGGGATGTCGGTTTCCTGAAGGAATTGCTTTACCATTGTGGATTTGCCAACTTGACGAGGGCCAGAAATGACTTGAATTCTGTTTCGTGATTCAGAGATTCTCGATTTCAATTCCTTGAATTGTGCTCTTTTGAACATAATATTTTGATTTTCTGCGTGCAAATGTATGCAAAATTCTCAAATCTACCAAACAAAATTCTCAAAAGTTGCTTTCAAAATTCTCAAAATAGATAAAAACACCCTAAGCTTTAAGTCCCCAGCTACGAAGGCTAAGGACTATAAAAGAAAATGATGATATATCACCAAAGGATGTAGCATATATAATCAATTGTAATCATGGAAATGCTCTACAAGCATTCTGCAGCAAAAGTTCAAATCTTGTGTATAGACTTTTGTCAGGAATTTCGTCAACTCCTTATTGCTCATCTTAGCAATTGGTTTTGAAGTCTGATACTTATAGCGAAGCAGCCTGCTAGTAACTTTTTTTATGCTTCCTACTGGTAGCAAAATAGCATTGCGATTCAAATCCTCGCGCCATTTATCAGCAAGAATCTTATCGTTCTCAACGTGTAGTTCCAACTGATACTCATTTCCTAAACACATACTTTTCGCGCTAATGGGATTCCATTCAAGATGAGCTGTTCCCCATTCTGTGGAAAGACCTATTTGGACAAATCCTTTATTGCTATGGAGACCACGATGTCTGGCAATCCATTGTACGCCTTTAAGCTTCTTCAGCTCTCTCTTCCAGAAAACGTTCAGAATCTCTGAACTAATTCTCTCAAATTCGCCGAAGAACTTTTGTTCAACATCATGGATAAGATCTCTTATAACACCATATAAATTGTCAATAGCAATAATGTCTTTTTCATCTTTATTAGCCATTTCCTTGCGTACCTCTTGTACAGCGTCTCGGAAAGAATAGAGACGGTTGAAATCGCAGTCGGTCATCTTATCCATATTACGATGTCCGGGGCCTGTTAAGGTATTGCACAACATGTCTTTTCGCCACGTATCGGATTGGTCTTCGCATAAGATATCTTTTTCTAGTGCCTCAACATATGCACGGACTATGCTTGTCAGTGATTCTGGATAAATGCGAAGATCAAGGATATCTTGCTTCAACCATTCTATGATATCTTCGTAGTAAGTAAGGGAGACAAAGCGTCGGCCAATATTCGTTGCTTCATCCTCGTTATCTGGACGATAACTACATTCGTCGATTTCCTTAGTTCCTGTTCCTGTAATATATAATACCCAAACATTGTCTAATGCAATATGCTCTTCTTCTGTCATATGGGTTATATAACGACGTATTTGACCATTCTGATCGGGAGCATCAAAAATCTTGTTTTCTATGATGATAGCTATTCGCTTTCCTTGAGCAGAAAACGTGATGAGTCCATCAATGAAACTATGTTTAGCATCCTTATCGTTTCGAGGACTAAAGCGAATGATTACATCCGAGGGGTTTTGATAGTGAATCATCTTGCCACGCCCTTTTGTGAATCTGTTCAAGAAACTATTCAGCAGGGGATAGCGTCCAGTCTGATTTTGATAACGAAGTAATGCCAGTAGTAACTTCGTATGGTCGTTTTCACTCATTCCCCAAGCGGTAAACACATTGTATGGGGAATGATGCCTCGGTTTATTCCTCAGTCCTTCTATCTTGTTGGCTATTTTAATAATATCTTCTGCCATAATAGGTTTAGCGATTCCCTATCCATCGCGAGGTTTTATGTTGTTTGTTTTATTTGATGCTTTATTATGTTAGTTTTGTTCAATAGGTGCTGCAAAGATTGCATTATTTTTCTATATTCCACATTCGAACGAGTTTTTTTCTCTCTCTCTTCTTCTTCTTCTTAGTGTGAAGATTCTGCAAATGATTCACCGTTTTTGTTTTAAATAATATAGCCACTTTGCAGGGAAAAATTCAAATTGATTCTTAATAATTTGTGTAATACTTGTCTTTTTCGAAGGTGATGCCTTCGTAGAGCTCCTGGGTGCCTTCGTAGCTTTGGGGCAGGAAGTGGAGGCGGACTCCGCGGATGTGCTTCTTGGCGCGGAACTCTTTGGGATCGTCAACCTTAGCACTCTCGATTTCGAGCTTCATCATGCCCCAGTCCGGCAGACGTACACGGTCACCCTCGCGCAGATGGTTGTTGACAACTTCCGCCAGACACATGATGACACCGTGAATGGTGCCCTCGCTGATGTGCATCCGCAGGGCAGTTTCCTTTAGGACCTGTCTGCTTTCAATCGTCTTGTCGTGAACGGCCACAGCTTTGTATTTGCCGAATGTGGCAAGCGTAGGCTTCGTTTCTTTCTTGATTCTGTATCTCATACGCTTTTATGATTTAGTTAGTTTTTTCTGTGCAAATTTATGAAAATTTCTCGAAAATCATATAAAATCTCGAAAGAAATTGAAAAATCCACCGAAAAATTGGCTCACTAGTAAATTTCTGTGTTTGCTTACAGATTGTTATAAAGAAAAAAACAGGAAAAACTCTTTCTTCGGTCTTAAAGCTCTTATGAGCATTTGTTTAAAGTGATGTGTTCTTGTCTTTAAAAGCGTGCTTTTAAGCCAATCCCACACCACTTTCCACATCCACTAACGTGGTTCTAAGACCTTGAAAGCAAAAACACCGGCTTTTCAAGCCTAAAAAATTCTTAAACTTTAAAAACTGTTATGGTTTTCGTTATGGTTTTCGTTTTCGTTATGGTTGAACAATGTTTTTCAGCCCGAAGGGCGATGTTTTTGCTCACAAAGTATGTGATGGCGAAATTTCCATAACCAGCCTACATGCCTACATAATTACGCTATAATTTAAAGTTTTTCAAATAATTGCGAGAATTACTGCCTACATAAAGCCTACATAAATCCTACATAAAGCCTACATAATACATACATAAAGCCTACATGTTTCCTACATAATTCATGCCTCTAATCATCCAGATGTGTGGAGTTTATAACTATCTGGAGTGCGTAGCAGCAAAAATTGGAACGTCTCTGAGCAAGATTTGTTTAGATTCATAGCAAATAATTCTCTAGAGAATTTGCAAGCTTCTAGGCTGTGTAGCGATAGTTTGAATAGCTCTTACCGAAAAATTCTCTAGAGAATTTATTCGCTTGAGTGAGGGATAAAAAGTGTAGTTGCCCAGTTGAATTTTTGAGGGAACGCAGCGGAATTCTAAACAGGGACTCGAAAAGAGGTTATGCGAAGATTATAATGAAAAGTATGTAGGTTATATGTAGGTTGTATGTAGGCTTTATGTAGGAAATATGTAGGCTTTTAACTCCTTAAACATTTGAAAATATTGAACATAATCTAAAACTATGTAGGCATGTAGGCATTTTGCAATTTTCTTTCGTAAATTTTTTGTAATTTCATCATTTCTTTGTACCTTTGTAGGCGAAAAAAGCAATAGGAATATGAAAGTCACATTACTGAAAAAAGATGGCAATAAAGAGGTTATTAACCGCGTTGAGCTGTCAGATATGGCGGCAGCCATCAAAAACGGTCTGATAGAGAAGATAGTAAAGGGAACCAGGTCGATTTATCACTTTATGAATCCCCACAGGTTGCCCGACGGACAGGTCTCTACAATATGGGCTGGCGGTGTCCGTCTGCCCAGAATCTGTTTTGCCGCCGACTATATGAAAAGGAGCGGCGAGTGGCGAATGATAAGCTATAATGGCCTTGTCGTGCTGGAGGTGAACGACCTCGAGACGTACGAGAAGGCGGTTGAAGTCCGTGAACTGGCCAAGAAACTGCCTGAGACAATGTTGTGTTTCCTTGGAGGCTCTGGCCGAAGCGTGAAGATTGTCTGCAGGGGAGAATTGTATAATGAGGACAAAGCTTCGGAACAGAAAGCCGAGGCTACGTCAGCCGCTCTCCCTACGGAACTTGACGAGATCCGCCAGTTCCACCTTAATCTGTATAACACGGTTCGCAGGGCCTATCAGAACCAGTTCGGCTTCGACATCGAGTTCCTGGAGCCGCGATTGGACAGGACGGTGTATATGAGTGCCGACCCAGAGATGTGCATCAATCTCGAGGCCCGTCCGTTCTATGCCGATGCAAAGCGACATGATTCACCCCAACCCGTGAGTATAAGCCGCGAGGAGGACCGCCTGATGCCTGGCCGTACCGCTACGCGAACCTATCACCTGAACTGGACCTTTATCGTGGAATCTGTGATGGGGCATTTCTTTGAGCTGCCCGATGAGGACAGGGAGGCTACGATACTGATGCAGATTGCTGCTATGTGCCTGGATCAGGGTATTCCCAAAGCTCATGCCCAGGGACTGACTCTGGAGCACCCTGTGTTGAACCGCGACAAGTTGCTGGTCCAGAAGATTTTCCAGACCATCTATAGCGTGGCGGAGCAGGAGGAGTGGCGCAAGAAGCACAAGATTCGTCCGCTGAAGAGCGTGCCGGAAGATACCATACAGGCGATGAAGACGGAGATATTCCTCAATTCGAACTACGAGATGCGCAAGAACCTGCTGACGGGTGTTGCCGAGTATCGCGAGAAGTTCAGCGACGACCAGCGGTTCAAGCCCCTCACGGAGGAGGTGCGCAACGATATGACGCTGAGAGCCACCGAGTTGGGTATGAAGTCGTGGGACCGCGACGTGAACCGCTTCATCGACTCGACCCGCATTGAGCAATTTGACCCCATCAACACTTGGCTCGACAAACTGCCGAAATGGAACGGGCAGGACTATATCGCGGAACTCGCAAGACGTGTTCCCACCAACCAGCCCCATTGGGAGAAATACCTGAGATACTGGCTCGTGGGTATGGTGGCTCAGTGGCGCGAGAGCGACAAGCAATTGACAGGCAATGCGTTGACGCCGTTGCTGATAGGCCGCCAAGGGTGTGGAAAGACGCGATTCTGCAAGATTCTGCTGCCTCCCGAACTGCGCGACTACTACAACGACAAGATTAACTTCAAGAACGAGTTCGACCTGAACATCGCGCTGACTTCGTTCGCACTTATCAACATCGACGAGTTCGATAAGACAACCTCGTCGCAACAGATTGTCCTGAAGTACCTGCTGTCGTCGAGCGACGTCAAGTTCCGTCCGCCCTACGGCAAGACCATCAAGCAGTACCGCCGCTACACCTCGTTCATTGGCACCACCAATCAGATGAAGCCGCTGGTTGACCCCACAGGCTCTCGCCGCTTTGTCTGCATCGGCGTCACGGGCAACATCAACTTTACGGACAATCTGGAGCACAGTCAGCTCTTTGCCCAAGCCCTCCACCTGTTCAATAAAGGCGAGCGCTTCTGGCTGAATGATAGCGAGATAGCCACGTTGATAGAAGAGAACGAGCCTTTCCAGAAGCTGAACGACCTGGTGGAGATGATTGGCGAGACTTTCCGCCGTCCCAAGGACGATGAGCAGGCCCGTTGGTGGAGTCTGGGCGACATCAGTCAGCTACTTGCCAAGCGCTATCCCAACTTCGACCCTGAGACGCCTTTCCAGAAGATAGGCTCTGCCCTGAACGACGTACAGTTTAACTTCAAGAGCTGGCGCAAGACCAAGCACATGGAGTACTGGCTCATTGAGAAGCCTTGCTGAGCTTACCTCGACTTTTTACAAAAAAACTACGCTGCGAGAGCGTAGTTTGGTTGGATGGGTGAAAGATGTAAGTGTTTTAGAAGGTTGTTGGTTTGTTTGGCAGTTTTGGTGCTAAAGGTAATAGAGTAGGGATGGGAATTATTAGAAGAAAGGTTTCTAACTCTTTTGGTTTTGAGAATGTGTAAGAACTTTCTAAACTGAGGAAGAGAATTGAAGGTGATTTTTGTTGTATTCATAATCGTTCTTTTTTTACGTTACGAATACAATATAGTCACTTCGCCAGAAAAATTCAAAAATCGTTCAACTTTTTCAGAAAAAATTCAATGATTCCCTTCGAATCTTTTTTCAAACTGCTTGAATAGCTGGTAATATGTTTTCATATTCTCCAATTCGTACCATTCCCTCATTCTTACTGGCCTGGCATCCAGGTCATAGATTCTGGCATGTTCTATTGAAAGCATAAATGGCGAATGGGTAGCAATGATGAATTGGCTATGAAGGCGATAAGCCAAGAGAGAGATTTCTCTGGCCAGTTCCTGTTGATAGGCTGGTGCCATCGAATTCTCCGGTTCGTCAAGCAGATAGAGCGTATCTTCAAACAAATGATTCCTAAAGAACTCCAATGCTTTCTCGCCATTCGACATAAAATCTGCGCTGCCCGATGCTAATGCAGAACGAGTGCTGGCAAAATCGGATAATCTCGAAAGCCTGGCATATTCTTTTGGATCCACTTCATCAGGAGCCGTCAATGCTTTTTGATATAGTCTAGTGCTAACTCCATAATCCCTAATATCCCTACTCATATCTCCATTCAGCAATTCTGCCTTCATTCGGGCAAACCTTGCGCGTCTTTTGGTTATGCCAGCCATAATGTCCTCACTACGGATGAAGGCACTGTCTTCAGGCATCTCGTCATCACCCGAATACGTGCATTTCTTCACATAGTTCTCGAAATACTCATTGCTGTTCCCAACGTTTTGTTTTTTATTCCGATGCGCTCAGCAATAACATTCAGAAGTGTAGATTTACCACAACCGTTATTGCCATAGAAAATGGTGATGGGAGCAAATTCTATATGCTCCAACTGCATAGGATAGATGACGCCCCAAGGATAGAGGTGCTTATTATCCATGTAAGGCTGAAAATTGTGTAAGTAGTACATAATCTCTTCATTTTACATTCATAACAAGCACAATATAGTCACCTCGCGAGGAAAATTTAAAATCAGGGTGCATAATCCGCCCCATACCCGTTCAGTTTCCGGAGGTGCTTCAAGGCACCGGTGAAGCATGAAAATGCATCATTTTGACGTCCGTCCACCTGTAAAAAGGATGAACAAATGGACAAAATGACTGTTGAAACGACTTTT
>JAILRU010000069.1 GCA_024697945.1 Bacteroidaceae bacterium | reverse complement strand
TACGGGCGAAAGTGGTATCTTTGCATATCTTTTGTTTGATGTTGTAAAGATACAACATTTTTACAACATAACAAAGCCCTGGCTTGAGAAAGTCGGGGCTTTGCAATAAAAAAGAGGATATGACTATTTTGACACACCCTCTTCTGTCTTGGACGCATTGTTGTTTTTATGAAACCTCAATAGCCTTGCTCAATTTCTTTTGTTCCTTCTCCATCTTCGGCATTGTGACGGTCAGAATACCGTCCTCAACTTTAGCGGAAATCTTGTCGCGCTCCACATCATCGGGCAATGTGTAGTTCTGTTCGTAGTTGCTGTATGAGAATTCGCGGCGCAGATAGTGGTGCTTGTCCTCATGTTTGTGTTCTACCTTGTTCTCGATGGCGATGGCCAGGTTGCCTTCGTCGTTGATACTTACGCGGCAGTACTCTTTCTTGATGCCAGGAGCTGCAAGTTCCATCGTGTAGGCGTTTTCACTCTCCTTGACGTTGACTGCCGGTGCTGTACTGTTGGCACGAGGCATGAAATCAGTGTTCAGGAAATCTTCAAACAATGTTGGCATCCAACTGTTTTTAAACATTACTGGTAACATAATTAATACCTCCTAATTATATTTTTAGTTTAACATTTTGTTTCTTTGATTGCCTTTGCTTTCGCTCCGGCTTTCACCAACATAAGAAACAACATGCGTGCCAATTGTGCCAGTTGACCACTTTGAGGACAAAGGAAGACAATCTGGCAGAAAATATGAAATGTAGAGATGTAGATAATAAGAAAGGAATCTTTTTATTTTCTTATTTCCCCATTTTCTTATTCTCTAATTGCTTTCCTGCCAAAGAAGAAGTGGGAGATGCCTGTCTGGTCCATCATCCAAGCTATGCCTAGACTTCCTACAACACAAAAGACAAGCGAGAACATCAGGAAGATAAGGCCAGTGGGGTCGAACTGCAAGTAGGGGACAAACTGCTTACAGAGAATGGTGAAGACGGGGGAGAAGACATAAAGCATCAAACTGTTACGACCTAAAAAGCTGAAAAAGTGAAAAGGAGAAAAGGTGAAAAGATTAAAGGCGTAAAGCAGTGACGAGATAGCAAAATAGGCTATCAAAGCTCCGTTGAGGCTTGCCTGATTCGGGCTTGAGGAGAAGCAGACGAGCAAAGCAAAGACTAAAACAGACAGGATGTTGGGGCGGAAGAACGAAAGGAAATCTGTGCCGTTCTGGCGAATTGCAACTCCTGCAAGGAAGTATAGGGCAGAAGAAAAAGACAGAATGCCAAAGAAGAGGGCAAGGATATAATAGACAAGACCTACCGTAAATAGTTTCAGAAGCAATCCTCTCTGCATGAATCGAAAGACAAAGTAATAGACTGCTCCGCAAAGAATCAAAGCATGAAGATACCAATAAGTATTGCGAGGGTGAAGTAGAAGTTGGTCGAAGAAGACCGCGGGGGTGAGCTGATCAACATGCTCAAAGACAGGGAGCAGGGATGCCATGTAAATATACCCGCTCTCCATTATTATATAAGGTATTGTAAGCCAAAGGAGTGTCCAGAGGAAATCTTTGGGAGTCTTGCTGACGTTCATTAGGTAGCCCGATATGAGCAGGAAACCGGGCATGTGGAAACAATAAACCACTTGCTTGGCAAAGGGATGCAACTGTTCGAAATACACAAGATGGAAACTGATGACGAGCAGGATGAGAACACCCTTCAAGTAGTCGAGCTCCCTAATCCGCCTTTGGTTCATAATTCACCGTGAAATTACTTCTTTAGTCTGTTGATGGCCTTTCTCACGGATGGAGGAAGAGCAGGGATGCTATGAGACGTGGCATACAATTCCAGTTGTTCGAGCGTCATTGGAGCCACGTATTTTTTCTTCAACTCATCCTTCTTTGCCTTGAACTCTTTGGAGTCCATATAACTGCAATCGATAGCATAAGTTTCAATGATGAACTTCATGCGTCCCTTGCTGCCATTCCATTCCCAATGGTTGGAGTACATCACGAGGTCTGTACTTTTGTCGCTCCCATCCTCATCGTGATTGAATACCTCGGTGAACTGGTAGTTGTACTCTTTATCTTCGCGAAGTTTCAGAGTTCTGTCCTGCCCCAGTACCTTGTTGCGATACATTTGCATCTTGGCAGCATCGAGGGTCATACGTGTCTGGGTGTTGTCGTTTTCGATGTAGCCTACAGTGCCTTCTGGATTGCTGACGCGCTGGCGTCCGTTTCCCTCGTTGGTCAGTGTTGTGAAGTATTTTTTGCTTTGTTCGCCTCCAGGCTGGAGTCCCTTTGCCGTGCTTTTGTAGATCTTGCCTGCATGAAAGTGTTGTATTCTTGCACCCCAGGTGGTGAGGACGTTCAGGTTCAGGCTGAAATCTCCGCATGAGTTGTAGTAACTGCCCGTCTTCACTTTCTTCTTTTGTGGGTCATAGGCATTGGGTAGGATGCCAGCACAATAGTAGCGGAGCGAGTCATTGGCAAAGGCGTAGGCGCGGTAGTAGGTCTCAACGTAGATAAGGGGCTTTGGCTTCACTACGACTTCTGCGAGGCCGTAATCAATATCCTCCATCGTGACTCGTCCGTCTTTCAGGGAAGTGACATCCACCTGTTGTGGTTTATAGGCAACATGTGTGAGGATGATATTCTTAGCTCCTTTCACGTCAGCAATCACTCCGCTCAGACTGGTCGTGCCAATCATGTTGCCGTCCTCGGTGAGTACGCTCACGAGGTGGATACCATTGCCGTCGCTATCGACTACTTCTATTCTTTGTGCCTTTGCACTCATCGCAGCCGTCACTAGGACTGTAATAAGCAGAATCTTCTTCATATCTATATCTATTTTACCTTATAACATATTTTTTATTACCGTAGATATAAAGACCTTTAGGTAATTTCTTCCATTCCAGTTGGTGATCAGGCGGAGTCCGATTTATGATTTTACGGCCATCCAAGTAATACCAACTATTGTTATATTGTTCGTTGTAGTTCGTCAAATCGTAAATAGGATCTACTCCTGTAGGAGCATCTTTCTGGAAGACGCGGACCCAGTCGAACTGTGTTTCGTAGGTGAACGAGGTGTCTGGATTCTTTGCCCAGGAGCCGTCGCCCACACTTTGGTTTAGTATCAGGTAGAAGTCGTGCAGGAAAGGCCATTGTCCCTGCTCCAAATCCGATGCATTCTGGGACTTTGCGTAGGAGCCAACGGAATTGCCGTCAACGTAGAATGTGATGAGGTCTTCTGTCCAGTTCGCTGCAAAGACGTGCCAGTCGCCCTGCGTCACACTCTCACTGAAGCCGTGTTTCGGATTGTTCCTATTCCCAAGGGTATTTATCCAATGGGAGTGCAGGGTGTGATAAGCGGTGTTCTGAGCGTCAATGGCTTCGAAGATGTCTATCTCTCCGCCCTTCGGCCACGAGTCTGCGGGAGGTTGGGGCATCATCCAGAAAGCGGGGAAGTTCCCCTTGTGCGGAGAGGTCTTCAGTCGCGCCTCCACCCAACCGTAGGTAAAGGAAAAGTGTCCCCGTGTCTCTATGGAGCCCGAGAGCATTGGCACAGGGTCGGACTCTTGGTCGGGATTGGGAATGGCACGGCAGACAAGGTGTCCGTCCTGAAGGAACACGACATCCTCAGAATTGCTGATAAACCTATTCCAAGTGCTGCTGTAACGGTTCGAGCGGCGCCACCTCGTCTCGTCGGGCAGTGAACCGTTTTCACCGTTGAACTCATCATTGAAGACCATGGCATAGCAGCCTTCGGGAAACTTTCCCTTGGAAAGAATTTGGAGGCGGATGTCCAGCACAGCACCTCCGTTCTTGATGATGTTGTTTGCCTCATCTACCCTGCCGGCAGGATCAAGGTTGTTCCAGTCAATTTTTACGCGCATCATGTAGAGTCCAGGTTCCATATCTTCTGGCAAGACGAAGGAAGGCGGCTGCACCCAGGAGAGGTTTGTTTCCTCGCCGTAACTGTTGTAGTTGCCGTCGCCTACGGTCAGGCCTGAGAAACTCACCAGTTCGTTGTCCTCCGTCAAGCCACCGCGAGCGCCAGGGGTCTGGACATCAAAAGCACCATTGCAGTCCTTGTCGATGTAGATATAGCTGTCCATCCATTTGCCAGTATAGGCCAGCGAGGGTGAGACAAGATCTCCAGCGTGGGCATAGAACGTCTGGTCGGTCAGGTCGTAGTATATCTTCATGGGGTTCTCTACTTGAAAAGCGTTTCCGTTCAACACGATGCCATTCAGCACTCGGTCCGTCCTGGTTCGTTCGGCATCTCGGTCGAAGGCAACGGTATAGTTCTCCTGAGCATAGATTACAATAGGCAGCAAAAAGCTGCCCAACAAAGAGCAGAGATATCTATGTAGAAAGGTGTTCATAACCTCATTTACTATTCAGTCATTGACCGCTTACCATTTAATTCCGTGACAAAGATATAATAAAAAATGAAAAGTGAAAAGTGAAAAGTGAAAATTTATAGTAATGTTGAAAAAATAAATGGTTAAAAAGAATCAAGGATGAAGAAATTTTTGTAATTTTGTCCATTGATAGAAAACAGCATGAGTATGAAACGTTCTTTTTCACTTTTTCAATTCTTTATCTTTTCACTTTTCGCCTTGGCTCAGACCATCAGCATTACAACCGACCACACGCAACTGGTCCTGCGGGTGAATGATGGAGGGCGGCTCTATCAGACTTATCTTGGCGAACGGCTTTCCGAGCAGACGGACCTCTCGCAGCTGAACATGCCTCAGGCAGGTCTCAGCAGTTCCTGCATCAAGGGCTTGGAGGCTTATCCCGTGATGGGCACCGAGGACTATTACGAGCCGACCTTGGAGATTCATCACGCTGACGGCAATCCAACCAGCGTGCTGAAGTACGTAGAGCATTCGCAGCAAGGCAACGAGACCGCTATTGTGCTGCGTGACGAGCTCTATCCCGTCGAGGTTACATTATATTATAAGGTATTTCCAGAGGAGGACATCATCCAGCAGTGGACGGAGATAAAACAAGACGAAAAGGGCAAGGTCTATCTTGGCCGCTATGCCTCGTCGATACTCTACTTCGAGGCTCCCAACTACTTCCTCACGGAGTTTGCCAGCGACTGGGCAAAGGAGATGCAGATGCAGAGTCAGGAGTTGCAGTTCGGCAAGAAGGTGGTTGACAGTCGTCTCGGCACCCGAGCCAACCTGATGGCACAGCCTTCCTTCGAGTTGGGCCTTGGAGAACCCGTTTGCGAGAACAAAGGAACTGTCCTCATGGGAACACTTGGCTGGATGGGCAATTTCCGCTTCACCTTCGAGGTGGACAATCAGCATGTTCTGCGTGTCGTCAGCGGCATCAATCACGACGCCGGTACCTATCTGCTTCGAAAGGGGGAAGCGTTCCGCACGGCTGATTTCTACTTCACCCTCTCCACGAATGGGGTAGGCGAAGGCAGCCGCCGTTTCCAGCACTGGATGATGAACCACCAGCTCCACAAAGCCAAGGACGACCGCATGACACTGCTCAACAACTGGGAGAACACCTACTTCGACTTCAACGAAGAGAAGCTCGTCGCCCTCTTTGGCGAAGCGCGCGACCTGGGCGTTGACCTCTTCCTGCTCGACGACGGATGGTTCGGCAACAAGTACCCGCGGAAGAATGATCATGCAGGTCTGGGCGATTGGGAGGTGACGCACGACAAACTGCCGAACGGCATACCCTATCTCGTGAAGAAAGCCAAGGAGAACGGCGTCAGCTTCGGCATCTGGATAGAGCCCGAGATGGTGAACCCAAAAAGCGAACTGGCAGAGAAGCATCCCGACTGGATAATCCAACTGCCTTCACGCGAAACCTATTACTTCCGCAACCAGATGGTGCTCGACCTCTGCAACCCACAGGTACAGGACTTCGTGTTTGGCATAGTGGATGGCCTGATGCAGGAAAATCCAGACATCAAGTTTATGAAGTGGGACTGCAACTCGCCCATCACGAACATCTATTCTCTCTACCTAAAGGAAAACCAAGGCAACCTATATGTCGATTACGTGCGAGGACTTTACAAAGTGCTCGACCGCGTTCAGGCCAAGTACCCTGACCTCTACATGATGATGTGCTCGGGAGGTGGCGGACGTTCGGATGTCAAGGGGCTGAGCTACTTCACCGAGTTCTGGTGTAGCGACAACACCGACCCTATCGAGCGCCTTTTCATCCAATGGGGCTACTCACAGTTCATGCCCGCCAAGGCAATGTGCGCACACGTCACCGAGTGGAACCGTCGTGCCAGCATCAAGTTCCGCGTCGATGTCGCCTTCCAGGGGAAATTAGGCTTCGACATCGGTCTGAAGGGACTATCGGACGACGACCGCCAGTACTGTCGCGAGGCCATTCGGGAGTACAAACGGCTGAAGAACGTTGTTTGGTCGCCCAACCTCTACCGCCTCGTGTCGCCTTACGAGGGGCAGCATTGCGTCGTACAACGCGTCAATGACAGCAAGACACACAGCATCCTCTTCGCCTACGACATCCATCCGCGCTACGGAGAGAGGTTGTTGAACACACGTCTGCAGGGACTCGATGCAGACGCGAAGTACAGGGTAAAGGAAATCTGCCTCATGTCTGGACGGCAGAGTTGGCTCTCCTGCAACGACAAGGTCTATACCGGCGACTTCCTGATGAAGGTCGGCGTGAAAGTCACCTCAGGGAACGATCTTGTGAGCCACATCATCGAAATTACCCGTGAGGAATAGTTGTTATAGCAGTTTCTTTGCCAGTTTGTCAAGCATGTCTGTCGTCATTTCCTCGAGGCCGTACTTGTGTTCCCAATCCCATTCCTGACGGGCACAGCTGTCGTCCATCATGTCGGGCCATGACTCGGCAATCGACTGTTTCAGGGGGTCCACGTCATAGATCATTTCGAAGTCCGGCTTGTGCGCCTTGATGGCCTTGTAAATCATTTCGGGGTCGAAGCTCATGGCAGCGATGTTGAAGCCGTTGCGGTGCTTGAGGCGTGTGGGGTCGGCCTCCATGAGCATCTGTGCGGCATGGAGAGCGTCGGGCATGTACATCATGTCCATGCGTGTTCCGGCCTTAATGGGGCAGGTGAAGCGCTCGCCGCGGACGGCGTAGTAGTATATATCGACGGCATAGTCGGTGGTGCCGCCGCCTGGAGGTGTGACGTAGGAAATGATGCCTGGGAAGCGGACGGAGCGTGTATCAACGCCGTACTTGTGGAAGAACCAGTCGGAGAGCAGTTCGGTGGTTACCTTCGACACACCGTAGATGGTACGGGGGCGCTGCACGGTGTCCTGCGGTGTCATGTCGTGGGGTGTCTCCAATCCGAAGGAGCCGATGGAGCTGGGGGTGAAGACGGCGCACTTGTTTTCGTGTGCTATCTCGAGGATGTTCCAGAGTCCGTCGATGCCTATCTTCCAGGCCAGGCGGGGCTTCGACTCTGCAACGACGGATAGCAGGGCTGCGAGGTTGTAGATGGCGTCGATATTGTACTTTTTCACGGCGTCGGCGATGCTCTGTGCGTCGATGACATCGGCAAGGGCTGATGGTCCGCTCTCGA
Source organism: Bacteroidaceae bacterium (assembly GCA_024697945.1). Taxonomy (GTDB): domain Bacteria; phylum Bacteroidota; class Bacteroidia; order Bacteroidales; family Bacteroidaceae; genus Physcousia. Next base: position 18,553 of record JAILRU010000069.1, on the reverse strand, counting down.
GTAGCTCGCCCTTTGGCTCGGCTCCCGGGATGTAGCCCGCTACCACGTGTTTGTTACCATAAATGCTTCTCAAATGCATGGTCAACTCAGAACCAATCTGTCCTGTTGAGCCGATAATAAGAATGTTCTTCATTTGGTCGTTTAGTTGTTTGGTTGTTTAGTTGTTTTGGATATGATGTGCAAAATTACAAAAAAAATGAGGAATGGAGAATGAAGATTGAAGATTTTTTTTGTAATTTTGCAGTCGCGTAAGCATAATTTACCAAACGACTAAACAACTAATATATTAAACGACTAAATTATGTACGGAAAAATGAAACAGTATCTCAGCCAAACGCTCGCTGAGATTCGCGAAGCAGGACTCTACAAAGAGGAGCGTCTTATCGAAAGCCCGCAGAAGGCTGCTATTAAGGTGAAGGGTAAAGAAGTGCTGAACTTCTGCGCCAACAACTATCTGGGTCTCTCCGACCATCCGCGCCTCATCGAGGGTGCTACGAAAATGATGAAGGAACGTGGCTTCGGCATGTCGAGCGTACGTTTTATATGCGGCACTCAGGACATCCACAAGCAGTTAGAGGCTGCCATCAGCGAATACTTCAAGACGGAGGATACAATTCTCTATGCTGCTTGCTTCGATGCGAACGGTGGTGTCTTCGAACCCCTGTTCACGGAAGAGGATGCCATCATCAGCGATGCCCTGAACCATGCCAGCATCATTGACGGCGTGCGTCTCTGCAAGGCGAAGCGCTATCGCTACGCCAATGCCAACATGGAGGAACTGGAGAAGTGTCTGCAGGAGGCTCAGGCTCAGCGTTTCCGCATCATTGTGACCGACGGCGTGTTCTCGATGGACGGCAATGTGGCTCCGATGGACAAGATTTGCGACCTGGCTGAAAAGTACGATGCTCTGGTGATGGTGGACGAGAGCCACTCGGCAGGCGTTGTGGGCAAGACTGGTCATGGTGTCAGCGAACTGACCGACACCTACGGGCGTGTGGATATTTATACTGGAACTCTTGGCAAGGCCTTTGGCGGTGCTTTGGGTGGCTTCACGACCGGCCGCAAGGAGATTATCGACTTGCTGCGTCAGCGTTCACGTCCCTATCTCTTCTCCAACTCATTGGCACCCTGCATCATCGGTGCTTCTTTGGAAGTGTTCAAGATGCTGAAGGAGTCTAACGAGCTACACGACCGTCTGGTGGAGAACGTTGCTTACTTCCGCGACAAGATGATGGCTGCTGGCTTCGACATCAAGCCCACGCAGAGTGCCATCTGCGCCGTGATGCTTTACGACGCAAAGCTCTCGCAGGTTTTCGCTGCCAAGATGCAGGAGGAAGGTATCTACGTGACGGGCTTCTACTATCCCGTCGTTCCGAAGGGCGAGGCCCGCATCCGTGTCCAGCTCTCAGCCGGTCACAAGCGCGAACACCTCGACAAGTGCATTGCTGCCTTCATCAAGGTCGGTAAGGAACTCGGCGTGTTAAAGTGAATGTGAAAAGTGCTCCACGACTACAATTGTGGAGCACTTTTTTCTTTTTTAGTGTCCGTTCTCGGCGAGGAACTTGATGCGAACAAGCTTAATTTCCTCTTCGGTATATTCATCTTCATCATCGGCGAACTCGTCAAGAGCATCGTCGATGTTGTTGTCTTCTGCCTCGTGGAAATAGTCGTAGATGTCCTGCATGTGGTCGTCGTCCATCACTTCGTGGATGTAGTAGTCGAGGTTGAGCTTGGTACCGCTGTCCACGATGGAATAGATTATATCGAGTAATTCATTAAGGGTGAGTCCCTTGGTTTTGGCAATTTCATCCAGGTCCACCTGTCGGTCGATGGCAAGGATGATGCTGACCTTGTCAGCGCTGTTGTTGACAAGGGAGCGTACGCGGAAGTCCTCGAAGCGGTCTATCTCGTTCTCCTCGCAGTAGCGGGCAATAAGTTGGCAGAACTCGGCACCATAGCGGTTGGCCTTGCCTACGCCCACGCCCTTGATGTTCTGCAGTTCCTCGACTGTGGTGGGGTAGGAGGTTGCCATATCCTCGAGCGAGGGATCCTGGAAGATGACGTAGGGTGGCAGAGTCTTACGGCGTGCGACATCGCGGCGCAGGTCCTTGAGCATGGCGAAGAGGGTCTCGTCGAGCACAGAGGTGCCTTCGCCAGCCACATCGTTGTACTCGTCGAACTCACGGTCCTCGGTGATGTAGAAGTCCTCGGGATCTTTCATGTAGGCACGTCCTTCCGGCGTGATGCTGAGCAAGCCGTAGTTCTCGATGCCCTTCTCGATGTAGCCGGATATCATGGCCTGCCGGATGACGGCATTCCAGAATGGTGCTTCGTGGCTGTCGCCGCAGCCGAAACAGCTGAGTGCTTCGTGACGGTGCGACAAGACGTCGTCCGTCTCGTTGCCCAAGAGAACATCGATGACATGGTTGGTCTTGAAGCCCTCCTTGACGGCATGAATGACACGCAGTACGAGAATCAGTTCGCTGGTAGCCTTTATCTTCTCGCGCGGATGCAGGCAGTTGTCGCATTTGCCACAATTGTCGGGTTCATATTCTTCTCCAAAGTAATGGAGCAGGAATTTGCGTCGGCAGATGGACGTTTCGGCATAGGCTGCCGTTTCCTGCAACAGCTGTCGCCCTACATCCTGCTCTGCCACAGGCTTTCCCTGCATGAACTTCTCCAGTTTGCGGAGGTCGTGGGGAGAGAAGAAGGTCAGGCATATACCCTCGCCGCCATCGCGACCGGCACGGCCCGTTTCCTGGTAATAGCCTTCCAGACTCTTGGGTATATCGTAATGGATGACGTAGCGCACATCGGGTTTGTCGATGCCCATACCGAAGGCGATGGTAGCCACGATGACATCGATGCGCTCCATCAGGAAGTCGTCCTGCGTCTCGGCTCTCTCTGCCGTTTCCATGCCAGCATGATAGGCGCGTGCAGCTATGTTGTTGGTGCGCAGCATCTCTGCCAGTTCCTCCACGCGACGGCGGCTCAGACAGTAGATGATGCCGCTCTTGCCTTTATTCTGGAGCACGAAGCGCGTAATGTCCTTATCTACGTCCTTCGTCTTGGGACGAATTTCGTAGTAGAGGTTGGGGCGGTTGAAGGAACTGCGGAACTCCGTAGCATCGGGGATGCCTAGGTTCTTCTTGATGTCAGTACGTACCTTGTCCGTTGCAGTGGCGGTCAGGGCGATGATGGGCGCTCTGCCTATCTGCTCGGACAATGGTCGTATGTTGCGGTATTCCGGACGGAAGTCGTGTCCCCATTCCGAGATACAATGTGCCTCGTCAACGGCATAGAAGGAGATTTTCGTCTTGGCAAAGAAGCGGATGTTCTCCTCCTTATTCAGCGACTCGGGTGCCACATAAAGCAGTTTCGTGCGACCATCGTTGACGTCCTGCTTCACTGCATCAATCTGTGTCTTGGTGAGCGAAGAATTGAGATAGTGCGCGATGCCGTCGTCGTCCGTGAGCTGACGTATGGCATCCACTTGGTTCTTCATTAAGGCAATCAGCGGAGAAATAACGATGGCCGTGCCCTCACTTATCAGAGCGGGCAACTGGTAGCAGAGCGACTTGCCTCCGCCGGTAGGCATAAGTACAAAAGTGTCCTTCCCGTCGAGCAGGTTACGAATGATGGCTTCCTGATCGCCTTTGAAGGTATCAAAACCAAAGTAATGCTTTAGCTGTTCTGTCAGGTTTATTTCGTTCATTTATGAGGTTTTAAAACGAAGCTACAGACAAAGATACATCTTTTTGCCCAAACCACCAAATGTTTTAGGAGTTTTTCTTGCTGCAATATAAAAATATTCATAACTTTGCACGCGTATAATAACATTTTGCTATGAACAATAGTAGGCTTATGAACAAGAAAACCATTCTTATGACCATGCTTATGCTGATAGGTTTTGGCATAGCACAAGCGGAAGATGATGTCATTGAAATCGGTGACAACGGTACAACCACTTTGTTTGATATCCCCACTTCTTCCCTCTACAAATATTCCTTGACGCAACAGATTTTTACGAAGAGCGAGCTGGGTGCGGCTAAAAATCTCACCAGTATCAGCTTCTTCAATGCTGCCAAGGAAAAGACGCGTAACCTGAATATCTATCTGGTGCATACCCGCAAGGCGGAATTCTGTATTACTGATGTGGAAAACAACAAGAGTAACGACTGGGTTAGCTTCTCGGAGACGAACAGGGTCTTCAGCGGCGATGTCTCCTTCTTCGAAGATGACTGGACGACAATTACCTTCAGCAAATCCTTCAGATACAACGGCACAGACAACCTTGTCCTCATCGTGGACGACAATTCGGGTACCTGGTCAGGCGGTTTGGCATGTCGTGTGTTCAGCGCACAGAGCCAGACTCTCCGTTTTTACAGCGACAACACGAATTGCAATCCTAGTGGTCTGAGCGACTATGCTGGTTCTATTATTAATGCTAAGAACCAAATAAAGTTCAATGCTGTGGATGACAGCCCGGCAAGGCCCACCAGCATATTCGTTTCCAATATCTCATCCTCTTCCGCCATCGTGGAGTGGCAAGGTGCCGGCAGCAAGTGGAACATGCAGTACAGATGTTCTTCCGACAGCAAATGGACTACTCTCAACAATCTGACCATGAAGAGGTTTAAGCTAACAGATTTGACTCCAGGCAAGGACTATCGCGTTCGTGTCCAGACTGTTTATGATGAAGGCAAACTCAGTAAATGGATTTCCACAGACTTCACCACGCAGGACCAATATCTAAGGCCTACAGGTCTGACCGTCATAGGCTTTGATGCCCACAGTGCCATACTGAAATGGCAAGACAACTGCGGAGCAAAAGCATGGAAGATTAACCTGATTAGTTTGGATGGTACCGATAAGGTTATTGATGCTCCCGCGAATCCTTTCACCCTGACGGGACTCGCTTCCGGCACTTCCTACAGGATTCGGGTGTGCGCCGTCATTGGTGAGGAAGTGAGCAAGTGGAGTGATTATGCCTATGTCACTACTCCGGTAGTCAATTCCATGCCTATTGATGTAATCGCCAGTCCGACACCAAACTCTGCCACTATCAGTTGGGCTGGCACGAGTGATAGCTATGAGGTACGTTATAGAAAAGCTGAATCGGAGGCAGAATGGACATCATTAACGACGACCGCAACAGAAGTCACGCTTACTGGATTGGTAAGTAACACTGCCTACGAATATCAGGTGGTTGGACGCATGTCCGGCGAGCCAGATAATGCCAGCGACATTGCCGTCTTTACTACGTTGCCCGACAATCCTATCCCCACGGATTTGGCTGTCAGTCCGACACCAACATCTGCCACCATCACTTGGACAGGCTATAGCGACAGCTACAATGTAAAGTACAGAACTGCCTCTCAGGAACTGTTTTTCGATGATTTCAAGGACGGACTTGACAAATGGACCATCTACACAGAGGGCGAGGCACCCTATGAAAATGGATGGTATCCTTATTACGATATCTATAGCGGCATGAGTGCAGCTTGCGCGAGAAGCTGGGAAAACAATATCAGTTATAACTCTGACAACTGGCTCGTCACACCACAACTTACCCTACAAGGCACACTGAAGTTTAAGGAATATACCTACGGCAAAGACCCTGAAAGCTACGAGGTGCTGCTCTCCACCACAGGCAATGCCATCGAAGACTTTACGGAAAGACTTCGCCCGATGCAGAAAGCTACCGATGAATGGTCAGAAGTTTCCATCGACCTGAGCCGTTATGCAGGACAAGAGGGCTACATTGCCATCCATCATGCGGGTACCGGTTGTTCCTTCCTCATCATCGACGACTTTGGCATCTTTGGTGCTGCATCAGAACCTGGGGAATGGATTACCGAAACGACAAACAAATCCAGTATCACGATTTCCGGTTTGGAGAGAAATACCAAGTACGACTATCAGGTGATTGGCCTCAAGGCTGGTCAGTCGTCTGCTGCCACAAATATTGCGTCGTTCACTACGCCTGATGACATCATCGACATCGTCTTCCAGAATGATGGCAACAACGAAGGTGCTATCGTTTCAAACTCTGGCAGATATGCCAATGTAACCCTCATGGGACGTACATTCAAGAATGATGGGACCTGGCAAACGATTTGTCTGCCGTTCGACCTGGCCATAAAAGGCAGTGTGCTCGAAGGTGCCCAGGTAAGAACATTGGAGTCAGCAACGCTAAAGGAATCTGTCATCATCTTGAACTGCCTCAAGCCCGTGACTAAGCTTACTGCTGGCACACCTTATATTATAAAGTGGGACCGCGGCGCCGATATCGTTGATCCCGTATTCAATGAAGTCATCATCAAAGACACAGAGAATACTATCCAAGTATATAATAAGAAGGTAGGATTCACGGGTATCTATCAATCCGTAACCTCTATCTTAACCAATTCAAACTACTATTATTTAGATGACAGTCCGATTCTAGTTCGCTTTGGCTACGGTTCTGAACTGCATGCCTTTGATGCCTGCTTTGGATTTGATAGCAGCCTCATTGACGATAAAACAGTGATTGTCCTGAATACAGGCAACGAGGACGAACTGATAACAGGCCTTGATGAATATGAAAGAGTTAAAGGGTCAGAAAGTGAAATTGTTATCTATGACCTTGCTGGCCGCAAAATCAGCGCAGGAGCAAATTCTTCATTTAAAAAGGGTATCAACATCGTAAACGGCAAAAAGGTCCTGATTAAGTGAGGAAAAGCAGGAGCCAGCTCATGCCTTATCAAGAGTGTCAGCAAGTCCCAGTTTGCTGACACTTTTTGTCAGTCGTGGCAGATAATGTGACGTGGCGGGTACGTTTGGCACGCACTTTGTATCCAATTCAGTGGAATAAATTCATTAAATCGTTAAATAACTAAATCATTAAATCAAAATTATGAACGTAAAACCATTGGCAGACCGCGTGCTTATTGAGCCCGCACCTGCAGAGACAAAGACAGTAGGCGGCATCATCATCCCTGACACCGCCAAGGAGAAACCCCTGAAAGGCACAGTAGTTGCAGTAGGTAATGGCACCAAGGACGAAGAGATGGTCCTCAAGCAGGGCGACCAAGTACTCTATGGCAAGTATGCTGGTACAGAGGTCGAGATTGATGGAACCAAGTACCTCATCATGCGTCAGAGCGACGTAGTGGCAATCCTCTCGTGATTTTAGGATTAAAGGATTTTATATTTAAGGATTAAATTCCCTGAATCGAATCACTGCCTGATACTAAATCATCAAATCATAAATCATTAAATCATTAAATCTCATTATGGCAAAAGATATTAAATTCAACATTGATGCCCGCGAGCAGATGAAGCAGGGCGTTGACCAGTTGGCAAATGCAGTTAAGGTGACTCTCGGCCCGAAGGGTCGCAATGTCATCCTCGAGAAGAAGTTCGGCGCTCCTCAGATTACTAAGGACGGCGTCACAGTGGCAAAGGAAGTGGAACTTGCAGACCCCTTCCAGAACGCAGGTGCACAGCTCGTAAAGAGCGTGGCCAGCAAGACTGGCGATGATGCTGGCGACGGCACGACAACAGCTACCGTACTGGCTCAGGCCATCGTTCGTGAAGGTCTAAAGAATGTCACCGCCGGTGCTAACCCTATGGACCTGAAGCGTGGTATCGACAAGGCTGTGGCAAAGGTCGTTGAGAGCATCAAGGGCCAGAGCGAGCAGGTGGGTGACGACTACAATAAGATTGAGCAGGTGGCTACCGTCAGTGCCAACAACGACCCCGAGATTGGTAAGCTATTGGCCGATGCAATGAAGAAGGTCAGCAAGGACGGCGTCATCACCATCGAGGAGGCTAAGGGTCGCGACACCACCATCGGTGTAGTCGAGGGTATGCAGTTCGACCGCGGTTACCTTAGCGCATACTTCGTTACCAATACTGAGAAGATGGAGTGCGAGATGGAGAACCCCTACATTCTCATCTACGACAAGAAGATTTCCAACCTCAAGGACTTCCTGCCCATCTTGGAACCCGCTGTACAGACCGGCCGTCCATTGCTCGTCATTGCTGAGGACGTTGATAGCGAGGCACTGACCACGCTTGTGGTGAACCGTCTGCGCGGACAGTTGAAGATTTGCGCCGTGAAGGCTCCTGGCTTCGGTGACCGCCGCAAGGCTATGCTCGAGGATATCGCCATCCTGACTGGTGGCGTTGTCATCAGCGAGGAGAAGGGCCTCAAGCTCGAACAGGCTACCATCGAGATGCTGGGTTCAGCCGACAAGGTAACCATCAGCAAGGATAACACGACAATTGTCAGCGGTCACGGTGACAGCCAGCTCATCAAGGACCGTGTAAACCAAATCAAGAACGAGATAGAGAACACCACTTCTTCCTACGACAAGGAGAAGCTGCAGGAGCGTCTTGCTAAGCTTAGCGGCGGTGTGGCAGTGCTCTATGTGGGTGCTCCCTCCGAGACCGAAATGAAGGAGAAGAAGGACCGCGTTGACGATGCTCTGTGTGCAACCCGTGCAGCCATCGAGGAGGGCATCGTTGCTGGCGGTGGCGTAGCTTACATCCGCTCCATCAAGGCTCTGGAAGGTCTGCAGGGCGAGAACGCTGACGAGACCACTGGTATCCACATCGTGGAGCGTGCCATCGAGGAACCGCTTCGCCAGATTGTCGAGAACGCAGGCTTGGAAGGCAGTGTCGTTGTCAATACCGTCAAGGGTGAGAAGGGCGACTACGGCTACAACGCCCGTGCCGACCGCTACGAGGACCTGCGCAAGGCAGGCATCATCGACCCTGCCAAGGTGGCACGTGTGGCTTTGGAGAACGCAGCCAGCATCGCCGGCATGTTCCTCACCACCGAGTGTGTCATCTGCGAGGCTAAGGAAGACAAGCCCGAGATGCCAATGGGCGGTGCTCCAGGCATGGGCGGCATGATGTAAGCCAATCCCGCTGGACATATAATAATATATAATAGAAGAAGAGCCCCCGACATCCTGCATCTGTAGGAAGCCGGGGGTTCTTTTCAGTTTATCAGTTTATATAAATTCAAAATTGTCTATTGTCTGTTGTCTATTGTCTGTTGTCTTTTTAAAGCGAAAGCAAAGAGGATGAGAATCAGGACGGAGACGATGCAGGCCCAGATGTTAACCTTGCGCGAGGTGGCGGTGATGGTATAGTCCTGCGGGATGAGGCGTTCGCCCGTGAAGGGATAGAAGACGGTACCGTCGGGCTGCAGGATGCCGTTTCCTGCATCTATGATGGTGCCAGGCATTGAAAGGGTGTAGGGGACATTGAACCAAAAGATATTCAGGCTGTTTTGGAACTCCTTGTTCAGCGCCTGTCCGCAAGGCGTGTCCTCGTCGAAGAACATAGCGTATGCATCGGAGTGGAAGAAGTCGCAGAGGGCTTCCTCGGGTATTACCGCCATGATATCGTCCGTTCCTTCTGAGAGGTAATTTGCCAACGAGTCATGCAGTTCTATGAACCGCTCACGGCTGACGGGAGGATTGGCGATGGAATCGTAGTGGTTGACGATGAAGTCGAAGCCTGTCTTGAAGAGGTTATCATTCAGCCACTTGGTAATCTTAGGCTCCATATCGCTGAGTTTCTGCGAAGCTTCAGCGCCGCTCATACCCTCTATCAGATTGGGTTGGCCCGTGAACCAATAGCTTATCTCCGCCTTGTCGGCATAGTTGGAAACAGGCAGCTTGAATGTATCGCCCACACAGTAGAATGTCTCCGTGAAAGTGTATTCGGTATAGAACCAGCGGAATCGCTTGTCCAGCTTGGCTTTCGACCTAAGGCGTACCCCGTTCAGTTGCAGAGGCGTTTGCTCGCACATCTCTTCGACACTCTTAAAAGGACACCAGAACGTAGTAGTAACCGTATCTCCTTCGCCGATTTTGGTTTCTGTACTACAGAAAGCATCTATGTTCAGGCACTCCGGCATGGGTTGCGACCATTCTAATTTCCCTTTCCCCCATAGCGAGTCGCGCATCTCTTGTGACATTACGTTGCTATATGTAACCTCACGGAAGTTATGGTTCAAAAAATTACTATGACTTTTCCCTTCTATAACAGTTTTCATCACCACTTTCGGCTGATAGCAGGAGGTAAGGAGCAAAGCCACCAACAAACCGCACCAAAGGGAGGCTTTTGAATTTATAAATTTTGAATTTTGAATTTTCTTAAAGTTTTTCATAAAGCTTTGATTTTATTTGGGTGTAACTTATAGTTTTCTTGCAGTCCTGGCAAAGACGGCTTTTGTATGCTTCGCGAAGAGTGGGAGCCCCTTTCAAACCATCTCCAGTGGGAAGGAAATAGGCTTTCGCTGTAGGTGCGGCAACATCATATTGCAGATAGATGAAGAAGCCCACAATCCACATAGCGGCAAAGGAGAGAACTGTTCTTACGAAAGGCAAGATGATAGCTGTCCTTGAACCTTTCTTTTCCCCCTTGGGGGAAGCTGGGAGGGGGCCAAGGCTGCTCATAATCCTTTCCGTCAGCTCATCGGCATTGTCTATCACAGGCTGCGGAGCGTTCCTCAGTTTCTCCAGTATATCGTCTGTTTTATTCATAACCTAAGCGTTTTAATCGTTCACGTATCGTTTGGCGGGCCACATACAGGTTACTTTTCACCTGCTTGGCATCCAATCCCGTTATCAGTTCCACTTCTGCCGATGGCAGTCCTTCCATCTGGCAAAGCGTGAACACCAGTTTCTGCTTGGGACTGAGCCCTTCTGCCAGCATCCTTACTATGGCCACCCATTCACTATTTTCCAGGGATTGTTGGCTTTCGTCAGCGAAGTGTTGCAGCACACGCTCGTCGGCTGGCAAGGGCAGGATGCGGCGTTTCTGTTTCAGTCGGTCCAGGCAAAGACGCGAAGCGATAGTATAGAGCCAGGTGGTGAAAGGCCTTTGCGGGTCATAGTCGCTTATGCGCTGCCATACGCGGATGAACGTCTCCTGCACCACATCCTTTGCCTCCTCCTCGTCTGCCAGCATCTTTAGCCCCAGCGAGAACACCAGCCGCTGATGCTGCTGCACCACCCATCGGAATGCCTCCTTGTTGCCGTCCTTACATTTTATAATAATGTCGCACTCAGTTTGCATTGTTTTCTGTTGTTCATCTACTCATTATACGACTGAAATCGGGAAAAGTCAAAAAAGAAACAATGCAAAAAAAGGTTAAAATGTCATATAGTCTTAACCTTTTTACCTTTTAACGGTTTAACCTACTTATGGAACACGGCACCGATGATGTAGTAATGGGGCGAGAATTTGAAGAAGTTGCTGGTCTTTGCCGTCTCTTCCGTCAGTTCTGTCTCACCGCAGAAACGCAATACCCCGATTTTGGGGTCCCACCAAAACGACCCGTAAAGAGCAAGAGGGATGAACGTGTCGAGACAGAATGCACCAGGTTGATATGCCACTTTCTCATATCGGTAAACCTTCTTCGGGGCACCAGGGATGGGTTGCAACATCAGTCTCTGGGGTGAGGCATCGTTGCGTGAGGCCCGCAAAGTGATGGTCTCGATGGAATCCGATTGAACGGGAGAGAAACCGATGGAAATAGACTTGGACAGACGATAGATGCCGCGTTCCAAGTCGTCGGCATCTTTCTCGGCATAGATTTCACGCTGGTCCTGTTCGCTGAAGTCCGAAATCATGGTACGTATCCTAAAGCCGTACAGTTTCCTTTCGTCAATCATTCCATGCAGGTTATACTCGCGGATGACGACAGTAAAGCTCGAAGCAGAATCGCTCAAGGAAGATATGTCGTAGGTAAAGACTTCGTAGCCGTACATAGCCATGTGTTCCATGAAGTCCTCAGTCGTGGCCGGTATTCTCTTTATCTCTTGTCCCTGTACCGCTGTCCAGATGATGGCAAGCAGAGCAGTGATGATGGAATGCTTCATATATTGTTGTATCTGTTGTCTTTTTAAAAGCAAAAGCCCGAGGGTTTCTCGGGCTTTGCGCTTCAGGATGGGCTTGAACCAACGACCCCATGATTAACAGTCATGTGCTCTAACCAACTGAGCTACTGAAGCAGGCTTTCAAGAGCTTTTTCTCTCAATTGCGGTGCAAAGGTACAACAAAAAGTGAAAAGTGAAAAATGAAAAGTGAAAAATTTTAGCGAAAAGTGAAAAAAAATTGTATTTTTGCAGAAAAAATAACAATTAACGGCGAACAGATAACAGTGAACAGTGAAAAATTAATAGGAATCGGCAATGCTTTGGTGGATGTTCTGGTGCGCCTGAAGGAGGACTCTGTCCTGAAACAGGTGCAGCTGCCGAAGGGCGGTATGATGCTCATCGACGAGGCACGGCAGAGGGAACTACGGGCTCACATGGAAGGACTGCAGGTGGAGCAATCCACTGGCGGCAGTGCCGGCAATACGATGCTTGCCTTCGCCCGACTGGGTGGTAAGGCGGGTTTCGTCGGCAAGGTGGGTCGTGATGCTTTAGGCAAGTTCTATGCTGAGAGCCAGAAGGCAGCAGGTATTGATGCCCGATTGTTGGAATGCAACTTGCCAACCGGAGTGGCGAACACTTTCATCTCTTCCGACGGCGAAAGGACCTTCGGCACCTGTCTGGGCGCGGCTGCAACGCTGCAGGCAAGCGACATCACGCCTGCACTCTTCGAGGGCGTTAGCATGGCACACATCGAGGGCTACTTGGTGCAGAACCACGACCTGATGGAAGCCATCTGCCAGACGGCGATGGAGAAGAGTGTGCAGTTGAGCATCGACCTGGCAAGCTACAATGTGGTGGCTGCCGACCTTCCTTTCTTCCGTCACCTGGTGCAGGACTACTTCGACATTGTCTTCGCCAACGAGGAAGAGGCAACTGCATTCACTGGTCAGAAAGACCCGACAGAGGCTCAGCGGCAGATAGCAGCCTTGAAGTGCTTGGCCGTAGTGAAGCTTGGCAGCAAGGGAGCAAGTGCGCGGCTCGGGAGAGAAGAGGTGATGGTCGGTGCGCACAAGGTGCCTGTTGTCGATACGACAGCTGCTGGCGATTTCTTCGCCGGTGGTTTCCTTTATGCCCTGAACAGAGGTGCATCCCTGAAGGACTGCCTCAGCCTTGGCACACTTCTTGCAGGACATGTCATCGGAGTGGTCGGAACAAGACTGCCGGAGGAAGAATGGAAAAGCCTCACCCTAACCCTCTCCAAGGAGTGGGGACTCAAATAGAAAATGGTAAAAGTTCTTACGAACAATTCAAAATGAACAAATTTAAAAATCAAAAGGCTTCTGTCTGTTTTCTGTTGTCTATAGCCTGTTGTCTTTTCAGTGCTCAGGCTCAGAAGAAGGAGAATGCCAATTCGGCTATCAGCCGCAACTTGGAGCTCTTCAATGACATCTACAAGCAACTCGACCTCTTCTACGTTGATTCGCTCAACGCTGATACGGTGATTGGATGGGGCATCCGCTCCATGCTACAGCAGGTTGACCCTTTCACCGACTATTTCCCTGACGACGACGAGGACCTGCGTCAGATGGCTACAGGCAAGTATGCCGGCATAGGCAGCATGATTCGCTACCATAGGAAGGAGCAACGGGCCGTCATTGCCGAGCCCTACGAAGGTACGCCCAGTCAGACGGCAGGCATTCAGGCGGGCGACGTCATCCTCAGTATCGACGGAAAGGACGTGAAGGGTATGCTGACGCCCAAGGTGAGCACTATGCTCAGAGGCGAAGCAGGCACGACCTTCGAACTGAAGGTGCGGCGAGGTCAGGAGGAAAAGTCGTTCCTCATCACCCGCCAGATGATTCAGCTGCCGCAGGTGCCCTACGCCGGTATGCTTGGCGATGGACAGACGGGCTACATCTTCCTGACGGGCTTCACCGAGGGTGCTTGTCGCGAGGTGCGCGAGTCTCTGGAAGAGGTCCGCCGTCAAGGTGCCAAGCGCCTGGTGTTCGACCTCCGAGGCAATCCAGGCGGTGCTGTCAACGAAGCTGTGGATATTGCCAACCTCTTCCTGCCAAAGGGCAAGAAAGTGGTCTATACGAAGGGTAAGATGACGCGTACGAACCGCGAGTACTACACCGCCACGGAACCGAAAGACAGCCTCATGCCCGTTGTCGTGCTCGTGGATGGCGGTTCGGCCTCCGCCTCCGAGATTGTGGCAGGTGCCTTGCAGGACTTCGACCGTGCAGTCATCATGGGTACACGTACCTACGGCAAGGGCCTTGTGCAGATGATGCGCGAGGTACCCTATCACGGCACGCTCAAGATTACGACGAGCCGCTATTACATCCCCAGCGGCCGTTGCATTCAGGCCTACGACTACCGCCACCTGAATGCCGACGGTTCGGCTGGCATAGTGCCCGACAGCCTCACAAATGTTTTCCATACAGCAGGCGGCCGCGAGGTACGTGACGGGGGCGGCATCAAACCTGATGTGGAGGTCAAACCCGACAGTCTGCCTACCATCGTTTCCGAACTGGTCAGCAGCGATGAGTTCTTCGACTACGTCACACACTTCTGCCATACGCATCCCACCATTCCGCCCGTCGGTGAGTTCCGCCTGAGCGACGAGGACTATGCCGCTTTTGCCGACAGCATAGGGGCGAGCGACTTCGAGGCAGGAAAGCCTGCCAAGGAAGTACTGAAGGTGCTGCGCGACGTTATCAAGCGAGAAGGCTATCAGGAGGCGACGCAGGCCGAACTGGATGCCCTCGAGAACAAACTGACCTACGACGTGCGTGCAGACTTGCTGCGCTTCCGCAAGGAGGTGGAGCCATATCTGTGCGACGAGATAGTGCATCGCTACTACTACCAGAAGGGCGGCGTTCAGCAACAGCTCATTGACGACCCGTGCATCGAACGCGCCCTGCAAGTGCTTGATAGTGATGAATACAAGAAAGTGCTGACCCCCTAACCCCCTTTAGAGAGAACAGGCCCCATAACCCCTTTCAAGGGGAATGAATAGTAAAATTGTAAATAAATTGTAAATAGTAAATTATCAAATAGTAAATGAATAGGGTTTTGCAATATGTCTGTTGTCTTTTGTTTATAGTCTGTTGTCTTTTCAGAGCTCAGGCACAGGGAGTTCCCGACACGCTTGCTCAAAACAGCATCATCCGCGTGCTTGCCATTGGCAACAGCTTCTCGCAGGATGCCGTAGAGCAGTATCTTTGGGAATTGGCACAGGAAGCAGGCGTGAAGATGATTATCGGCAATGCCTATCGTGGAGGACAGGGTTTTCGGTCCCACTGGATTGACGTCACCGAGGCCAACAATACCTTCGAGTATCGCAAGGTGCAGGACGGTGTGCGCTCCAACACGCCCCACTCGGCCCTCTCCGACATTATCACCGACGAGCCTTGGCAGTACATCACCTTCCAACAGGTGAGTCAGGAGTCGGGCCTCACAACGACCTTCGAGCCCTACCTGAGCGAACTCATCGGTTATACACAAAGCCTGCAGACCAATCCCAACGCCATCTACGGCTACCACCAGACCTGGGCTTACTCGCACGACAGCACGCATGGCGGCTTTGCCAACTATGGCAATCGGCAGGAGGTGATGTACGACAGCATCTGTCAGGCGGTACAATACGCAATGGCGATGCATCCCGAACTGAGCTTCGTTGTTCCCAGCGGTACTGCCATCCAGAATGCTCGCACCACCTATCTGGGCGATAACATGAATCGCGACGGCTACCACCTCGACCTCAAGATGGGACGCTATACCGCCGCCTGTGTGTGGTTGGAGACCATTACCGGCATCTCGCCCGTCGGCTTCAGCTATCGTCCCGAGGGCGTTGACTTTGTGACGGCACATACCTGCCAAGTAGCAGCCCATGAAGCTGTGGCACATCCCTACGAATGCATGGTGCTCGACGGGGAAGGCTTCCCTGCCATCAACGACATCGTGCCGACGGGACTGGTGAAGCTCAACTTCGGCCCAGACCGTACCACCGACCCTGCCTGGAACGACATCATGCCTTCCATGCGGACCTATACCAATATCATTGACAGCAACATGAACCCCACAGGCATCCTCGTGACCTTTACGGGCGAATTCGGTGGGTCGAACAGGAACGGTGCCGCCTATACTGCCACCAAGATGCTCATGCCGGCCGACGTGTCGCAGTCCAGTCTCTGGGGCTATGCCACAGGAAAGTTTGGCGGTGGAGGGCCTCGGCAGAGTGCTACACTGCGTCTGAGTCACCTCAATCCCGAGCTGGAGTATGAGTTCACCATCTTCTCTTCGCGCGAAGGCTGTCAGGATCTCCGCCAAACCAGCTTCGTCCTTCAGGGCGAGGAAACGCAGGCCGATGCCTTGCAGTCAGCGGGCAATGTCACAAAGACAGTGGTCATGGATAACGTCCGGCCTACAGCTGACGGCCAAGTGACGCTCACCGTCATGCCCGGCTCGTATAATACCAGCCCCAACCATTTCTACTACCTCAATGCAATGACGATAAAAGCACGCAGATAATTCAAAATTACTAAATTCAAAATTCAAAATAGCATGGCTCAACAACAAAAACAAATCCAGATTCAGTTCCGCCTGATGGATGTCAGGCAGTTACAGTTCGTCAACCTGGCCAACGAGTGGCCTGAAGGCGAGATGCAAATCAATAACCAGATTCAGTTCAACTGCGAGACCGACAAGCGTACGGTTCGCTGCAACGCCAACTTCGAGTACAAAAAGAACGACATCACGCAGCTTATCCTTGGCGTGCAGACCGTCTTCGAGTTTACACGCGACAGCTGGAGCTCGCTCTATCAACTCAATGAAGACCAGTGGGTACTGCCCGCAGGACTCGTTCAGCACATGGCGGACATCACCATCGGCAGCGCACGCGGCATCATGGCCATTCGTAGCGAAGAGGCAGGCATCCCCAAGCAGATACTCCCTCTCGTCAATCCAGGTCAGATGCTTCGCAACAACATCGCCTTCAAGCGCGTCCCGCAGAAATCCAACCCCACTCCCGCAGGCACCCTCCCCATGGATGGCACCCTCGGCACAGCGTAATGCACAGTTGCAGTAAATGACTGGATTCAACCTCTTCTTTCTCCGAAGAAGCGCTGCATGAGTTCGGAGAAAGGAGAGGCTGAATCCAAATTTCAGAGTCTGTGAGTTTGTGAGTCTCCAAATCCGCTTCCTCACGTTTTTTCATTGGAACCTGAGGAATTTATGAGAGCGGAACGTAAGACGTGGACTATGCACTATGGACTATGCACTATGGACTAATATAGTACCTTTTTCCCATTCTCGATGTAGATGCCCCTTGCAGGTTTGCCAGAGAGACGGCGGCCTTGGAGGTCGAATAATGTACGATTTGACAATTTACCATTAACAATTTCACCTCCTTGGAAGGAATCTCCCGCTTGTTGGATGCTGTTTAGAGAAGTGGAAGTGTCATGAAGCACATATTTCAATTCACTCCAACACTTTCCCTCCTCATACTCAAAGCAGAGATAATGACTAACTTCAAAATGAGCTCGCAAAGCTCCCATAATAATTGATGACTTTCCGTTTGGTTTGTAAATACAATCTGATGTGGTATCAAGAATATAAAAGATCATGCCGTTATCTTTAAAACCGATATCCCTCCTTGCATACGTCCCGACGAAACGAACTTCAACCATACGAGGAGGATCAAGAAGTGACACAGCTTCTATCCTGACCGTATCGTAGTATAATCCTGTCATGTCGAATGTACTGGGATCGATATTGAAATCCTCATTGGGTACAATGATATACGGAGTGCGGGCTTGTGGATGAGACTCTTCTTCGAAAACAAGATGATCATCTTCCCACCTGTCAAGCCTGTAGTATTTCCCCTTGCTTGCATCAGGTGTCGTCGGCAGGATAATCGTCGCCATCTGGTCCTTGGTATAAGTTACAGGGTCATTTTGATGCTTGCCTGTGACAATATCCAGGATGTTGGGGAAATGTTCTTCCAAAGCCGATAGATAGCCTTCATTCCTGTAAATCAGCTGGCCTTCCCTGTAGAATGCGAAAAGTTGGTTGAAATCGAGAGCGTATGAGTTGGGAGTTCCAATGCCAATCAACGGACCATTAAGCGGGCCTATACCTTCCAAGATGTAATCGTTGTATAACTTGTATGTTTTTCCATCAAGCAAAGACATCTCATCAATCGACTTGACCTCATAAGGGTATATATCCCAATAATCTTGTCCCTCCCTAAAACCGTTAGGAGAATCAAGAGCAATCACTCCTAATGGCAGAGTTTCGCCTATGGCATATTTTTTCTTGACATTGAAAAGGAAGAGGTCTCTGCAGATTAGGTCATCAGCTAAATTGTAATCATTATACAGCGCGTTATGACTTATCTCGTAAAAGACATTCTTGTCTTCGGTATAGAACCAGACATCACCCACTTCATCCTCACGCATGAAGAAACAGAGAGTGTCTTCTTCTGTTTCGTAAGAATAGTCATCCACATCAAGTTCACAATGGGTTTTACTGATTCTTTTACGTTGAATGCGGAAATAGTTTTTGCCATTAATCAGAGTGTCACCTGCCGCAGAGTAATAGAATAACTTAACATTATCTAATTTATACTGTCCATCTTGCTCATATCCAAATCCATCCACCCA
>JAILRU010000117.1 GCA_024697945.1 Bacteroidaceae bacterium | reverse complement strand
AGCCGACGACGTTGACAGGCTGAGGCCGTCGCTGGTGTGCAGCTGCTTCGAAGCACCAAAGTCAATGAGGAACAGCCGCTCCTGCTTATCCACCATCATATTGGCAGGCTTGATATCAAGGTGCCATATCTTCTGACGGTGAACAGACTCCAAAGCGTCGAGCGCCTGACGCAACAATGGCATCACCTCCTCCTCGGTCAGCGGACGGCCCAAACGCTTGATCCGTTCGCTCAGCGACTCTCCGTCAATGAAGTCCATGACGTAATACACGGTGCCGTTCTCCTCAAACAAGTCGTGAACCTTGACGATGTGGTCGTTCTTCAGTTTCCACAGGCGCTGCGCCTCCTTACGGAATTTGTCACGCTGTGCATTGAACGACTGACGGTTCTCGGGCACGCTAACGGTAACGGTATTTCCGTCACGTAGGTTGATGCCCTTCATGAAAAACTCCTTCATGGCCCATAACTCGTCAAAGTTCAGGTTCATCACCACGTAGGTATTGCCGAAGCCGCCCGAGCTGAGTGCCCGTTCCACACGGTAGGCTCCTCCTCGCAGCAGCGTTCCTGGCTGAAGTGTTGCTTGTTCCATATAATTGCTTTCTTTTACTACTTAACAACCTTAAGCTAAAACTTGAGCTTGTTCACGCTCGATAAAGCATGAGCATGCTCTGCTTTATTCTCACTTAATCACAACCTTGGAGTGCAAAGTTACGCATTTCTTTTCAAACGACCAAGGAAATGGCAGATTATGTTACGGGAAGACAGATAAAGATGGACGTGGAAAGGGGGAGTTCCCCCGGGGGATTCCGTCTTCAATTATCGTGGGTTGCGGAAGCAGCACAAAATTCAATCCATATTTTTTCTTCGTGTCGTTTCCAGACCCTTGACCACATCGATTCCTGGAGAGCCCTACTATTGGATTTCATAATTGTCACGGATCCACTTTCCCACTATCGTCAGGAAGGCAACGGCACCGCTGACGTGCTCTGAGAATCCCAGACTGAAGAAGTCGGCCACGATCAGCTCCACGTCATCGACGCCCTGCGCCTTGAGATAGTTGTAAAGGAGCTGCGTGTTGGCCGATGGCGAGATGTCATCGGCATTGTGGTGCAGCAGTATGATGTGCTCATCAGGACGTGGTGTCCATCCACGACAGAGGCTCTCACGCCCCAGTGCCTCCATCATACGAATCGACACGTCAGAGTCTAAGTCAAGCAATGGTCGCGCTAAGAACTGCGTGATGTCGTGGGTTCCCATCTTGCGGTCAATCTCCGAACTTGAGTACTGCTTGCTGAGCCACCAGTCGTCCAAGTGGCTGAGTGTTGTTCCCTGAAACATGCTGCTGTTGTCGATGCCTAAGTTGAAGTACTCGTTGTAGGCCATGAGTATGTTAACCACAGCCGAGGGTAGGTTTGCCGAGCCTTCAGCCAGATACTGCCGGTAGGTTTCTTCCAGATCGTAGGGTCCGCCACCTGCCAGTGTGTTATCGAAGCGAAGGTCAGGATACTCCTCTGTAGCCAGCTTCAGTACCGCGATGGATGTCTGTCCGCCTTGAGAGTAACCCACGTTCAACAAGTGGTCGTCCCAGGAATAGCCGCGCTCGGAGAGCAGCTGGCGTGCAGCTATCAGCGCATCAAGGGAGGCACGGGCGTTGGCACTGCCTATGCAATAGGCCTGCATCCGGTCTTCTGTTTCTCCGAAGCCGTAGTAGTCGGCCGATACGGTGATGAAGTTCCTGTTGGGCGCCGTCAGGTAGAGCACGTTTTGCATGTCGAGCTTACCCCGAGAAGGACACTCATCGGCCCGCATGACGGTATAGTGGTTGTAAAGGATGAAGCCCTGTGCCTTCTTCCCCGGCAGCAGCTCACGGCTCATGGTGATGGTGCCTGAAAGCATGACGGGTTTGCCGAAGGGGTCTTTGGAGGGATAGACGAAGTTCAGGTTCTTCAGCAACGGATAGTTTGAGTAGTTCACCGAGTCGGTGATGGCAGCCTTCAGGGCGTCTCCTGTGTTGTCCTCTTCTTCATTGTCGTTATCATCACCCTCATCCGGCCCGGGGTCGCTGCCATCGTCAGGTTTGGGATCTTCCTCCTCGGGTATAGGTTGTACGACAGGGTCGGTGACGGGATCGTCATCAGCTCCTGAACATGACGGCATGAGCAGAAATGCTGCCCACGCCGTCATAAGAGTTATACACAAGTGAACTGCCTTATTTGTCATTCATTCTAAGATTAGGACATTTCATTAGCCAGTCACGCAACTGCTGCTCGTAAGTGTCACAAGGAGTGGCAATCTGTGTGGAAAGGGATTCCCAATGCGGCGAGGACATCAAGTCCGTTTTTTTGCCATCACCGCTATCAACCGGTTCGTAGAGATAGGTAATCAGGTCTATCAGGAATTGCTGGATATCCAGTCCTGAGTCTTCCGACATCTCCATCAGTTCCATGACAGAGAAGTCAGTCTGGCTGAGTACAAGCGCAACGATGGTTGCCAAATCAAGGGAAGAACCGTCACCGCTTCCAGACATAGAGGTAATATATTCCTGAACCTTCTGAATGAATCCGCGACAGTCGAATCCCATTGCATCAAGCTGGCGCATGGTGGCTACAAGATCAATATCGGAGGTGACAAGAGCCTCATAGACTGGATTCAACTGGTTGTCGGTGTACATCGTGGGCCAAGCCTGAATGGCAGCGAGAGTCTGGATGAAATAAATCAGCGTGGCAGAGAGGTGCCCCATGTCACGCACCACAAAGTTGGTCTGGAAATTGGTCCTTCCAGGGATAATGCTAGGTGTGAGGCCTTTGCTCTTCAGGAACGCAACCATAGGACGGGCACTCTTGATGGGCACATAGTCGTCGCCACGTGAGTGGAACAGATAGATGCGCTGTGAGGGGTCGGGTGTCCAGCCGTCATCGGTGGTCAGGCTGAAGGAGCGGAAAAGTTCCTGCACAGACATGCTCTCTGGTGATGTCAGGTCACAATAGACAGGCATGAGTATTTCGTGAATCTTCTTCTCGCGGCCTATGCTGTCACACACGGGCCATGAAGAGTATTCCTTCGACAGAATCAGTTCGTCAATGCGGTCGCTGATGTAGGGCTGGAAGATGTCGGAATAGTCAAGATCGAGCTTCTGTATTTCGTTGGTACATACCATCAGCAGCAGCGGTACGGCATTGTAGGCCGTGGAGTCAATGAGCACATACTGCCGATAGGCTTCGCGTACATCCGACGGTCCGCCGCCTGAGAAAGTCTTGTCAAACGATATGCGGTCTGCATACTCCATGTCGCGCAGCTTCTGGGCTGCTAGCGCATCGAAGCCGCCGCTGGAATAGCCAATGTTAAAGCAGAGCGGACCATAGTCGAAGCCCCTCTCGTCAAGCAGTTCCTTAGCTGCCAGCAGTCCGTCGAGCGAGGAACGTGCATTGACAAGTCCCTGTATAAAAGCCTGCGGGAAGCGTTCGGTGACACCGAAACCGTAGAAATCGCTTTCCACGATGATGTAGTTGGGCTTCAGCGGATTGGCCAGGAACATGTTTTCCAGTTCTCCATTGCTGATGGTGGGAGCCTCATTGCGATGGAACTTGGTGTAGTGATTCACCATCATGATGCCCTCGCAGGGTTTAGTTCCGTTCCATACTTCCTCGGGGAAGAGAATGGTTCCGCTCAGTGTGATAGGCTCACCCCAGGGGTCAGTACTCGGATAAACATAGTTCATCTTCATGATGGCGCGGTCGGTATGCAAATCGACTGGAATGCCG
This sequence comes from Bacteroidaceae bacterium, assembly GCA_024697945.1. Lineage (GTDB taxonomy): Bacteria > Bacteroidota > Bacteroidia > Bacteroidales > Bacteroidaceae > Physcousia. The sequence continues at coordinate 1,303 of JAILRU010000117.1, read as the reverse complement.
TCAGCGTCAATATTAAAGCTTAACTGGTCGGGGTAGATGTCGCTAACCACAGCATCATAATTGATGTCCACCGATTCGAAGTCGGCTTCCAGTGCTGGCAGCACCTGACCGTTGTAAGTGGTGATGGTCAGCGTACCGTCATCGTTGAAGTCGATGGCAGAGAGCTGGCTACTGGTAAACACCTTCACGGTACCATCAGAAAGAGTAATCTTGACGGTCTTAGCTTCGGTAGCAACGCAGACTACGAGCATGATGAGAGTCCATAAAAACTTTTTCATAGCCTTTTACTTTCTAATGGTTTTCTTCATGCCGTTTTCCTCAATCACAATATAGACGCCCTTTTCACGGGGCTCACCCTTCAAGGCACGTCCGTCGGTGGTGTACCAACGGCGCTTTGCGTTCTGTTTTGCTGTCTTAACGGTCTTAACCTCAGTGGTTTCACCGTCGTTTACAATATTTACCTCGCCTGTTACCAGTTCGGTAGTGCCGTCAGCGTACTCAATGTTCACTTGTTCCTGATCGAACGTAATACGTTTCACCTTGCGTCCGTCAGTTGAGGTCTGTGCCATAGCCCCCAGCGATACAGTCAGCAAGAGGGCAATCATAATTAAAATCCTTCTATTCATAGTTATGTATTTGTTTGTAAATAAATATTTGCGTGCAAAGGTAACAAGAAAAAATCATTTTAAAGAAAGAAAGAGGCTTTTTTTTATAAAGGATTCATGTTTCGCATGTTTCACATTCTCAACTTTAAGAGGTTCTTTGACCTAAAAGTACACAAGCGGCTAAGCCAAGCGAGTGGTTAAACCTACAAGACCATCCTCGTTGTCAGTCGTTATCACGACATGCCAACCGTGATTATTGACAATGAATAATCAATCATGGTGGTTATTTCCTGTATTTCTTGATAATCGAATAGGCTGAGTAGAGTCCCAGCTCACCTGCCTTTGAAAGGTCGCTGACGCCCTCTGACTGCTGGTTGCTGTAAAGGCGGCTGAGGCCTCGGTTATACCAGGCTTCGGCCAAGGCAGGGTCAAGTTCCAGCGCCTTGTTGAAGTCATCGATGGCCCGCATGTAGTCGGCACGCTGGGCAAAGATGGTGCCGCGATTGTAATAGAGGTAGGCCTCCTGAGGACTCAGCGCAATGGCCGCCGTAAGGTCACCGATGACGTTGGCGGTCTTCATGGCAACGTCAGTTCCCTGCGAGGCGTTGAAGTCGTTGGCTTTGGACTGGCAGACGGCACGCTGCCAGAGGGCGAGCACCGAAGTGGTGTCGGTCTGCAGGTAGGTGGTAAGGTCGTCG
>JAILRU010000109.1 GCA_024697945.1 Bacteroidaceae bacterium | reverse complement strand
TGAAAGCCGCCCGTAGCCCGAACAGGATGTCTGTAAACTCCTCGAACTGCTTGTCTTTCTTCTCGGCTTCAGGCACACGGCCTTTCCATTCGTTACATTTCACATACCTGATATTGAGAGGGTTGTTATTCCTCATTCCTCGTGATTCTAATTTCATAGTTTTAAGTTTTTGAGTTTAATTTTTTTGAAGTTTCATTCTTTCATTCTTTTCTTTTTACTAACATTAATCGCTGTGCTTTCTGGGAAAGCGATGCTGTAGGCGGTGTCGAGGGCGCGGAGGTCGATGCGGTAGAAGCTGATGCCTGTACTGACCGCTACGATGGCACGGAGCAGTTCGCGATGCTGACGCGGATAGAGGCTGGGCAGTGGCAGCGAGTCATTGCCGCAAACGGGTTCGTCAGTGCCCTGCGAAGCCTGGAAGCACACTTCCCAGATGAAATCGTCGGTAGCGCGGAGGCCGAACCACGACTTCAGCACGTTGCGGGCGCAGAAGCGCTTGTGCTGCCCCAGGAGGAGCTGCCTCGTGTGCTCCAGCCGCAGCCAGAGCTCCACGAAACATGCCTGAGAGTTGTTCAATTCATAATTCATAATGCACAATTCATAATTATCAATGTACAATTATAATGCAAAATCGATTTTGACCATTTTGACCTTGACCATTTTGACCACTTCGAGACTGCTCACGCTCGGCAATGCTTAAGCAAGCTTATCATTGCCCTCACTTAATCGCAGCCTTGACCATTTTGACCAAATTTCAATTATCAATTGTCAATTATCACTTCTTTCTGTACCTCCCGTCGTCGGTCAGAAAGACCAGTCCCTGCTTGCGCCAGTTCTTCAGCATCTGACGGACGGTGTTGTGGTTCACACCCGCACCCTTCACCGCCACCGATTGCTGCATGGCCTGCTCGAAGGTGAACTGCACATCGAGACGCTCGTAGATGGAGTCGTTCTTGCCGCGCTTCGTGCGTTCTCCGTTCGCATAGCCTGCATAGTCGCGGCTCAGGAAAGCGTTCTCGATGCGGCTACGGAAGAAGTAGAGGGCGTTCTCCTAGAGCGAGTCGGCAATCACGTCGTAGGCCTCCAGCATCGTGGGTGTCTGCGCCTTCTGCAGCATCGCCATCCATGCGTCGGGCTTCTGCATCAGCAGCTTCTCCGCTCCGTTCAGGCCGTGCTTCTGGATGAGCGTCTCGCACACCTTGCAGAGCATCAGGCAGCAGGTCATACGCTGAGCCGTCACGCAGACACGGAAGCGCTGGCGAGCCTTCACCCTGTCGTCATTCTTCATGGTTTCCAGACGAATCCTTTCCACCCATTCGCGTCCGTGCTGTTCGAGCTTGGGGAGCGCCACCCCGCCCTGCATCAGGGGCAGCAGGTGCGCTATCTGCTGAATGCGTTCGCGCTGGCGGGCAGTAAGCACGGAGGGGTTGTCCTCCAGCGGAGCAAAGGTGTTGTCGGGCGTACGTGCCAGGGCGATACGGCTCTGGAAGCCGTCCGTGTAGTTGTTCACCACGCGGTAGAGCGCATCCGGTGTGCCGCACATCGTCACGTTCCACAGCAGGCGGTCAATATGGACGTTCACGGCATCTGCACTTTTGGCCTCGCGGTCGTAGCGCGAGCTGTCGTAGCTATGCCTGAGCATGATGGAAAAATCGCTCATGGCCGATTTCCACTTCTGCGCCACCGTGTCGGCCTCGGGTGTAAAGGAGAAGGCGTGTTTGCCGTTGGTGTTGGCCAGTCGTTCGGCCAGGTTGGCAACGGTGTTGTTGAGGGTCAGGAAGCGCACGGGCAGCTTAGTCTCCTCGGGCTGTTCCTTCTTGTTCTTGGCGGCGCGTTTCTTGGCCCGCCACTCGTCCTCCTGCATCTGGTACATGCAGTCCAGCGCTCTCACCTCGCTCATCCAGGCCTCCACGACGGGGTCTATCGAGCCCTTTCCGCTGGCGAAGTCGCCCGCAATGTAGGCGATGAGGTTTAGCGTGTTCTTTGTACCGTGAACATCGAGCCAGACACCTGTTGCCAAAGCGCCGATACAGGGGCAGATGGCCGTCACAATGGGCATTGCCAGCTGAGGGCCAACGGCGTCAATCGATTCGCGGATACCTTGCGGCATTCGCTTAGGTGAGAATTGAGAATTGACAATGGATAATTGTTCATCCTCCGTCTCATCGGCTTCTGAGTCGGTTGCAGGGGTTCCAGATGAAAGCCTCTGGCTCTGCGTGAAGAGCTGCTCTTGGTACTTGAAGAGGCGCTGGCTGGGCTTGGTATAGTTCTTGTAGAAGTCGTCCACGAGCTGCTGGATATTCTTGTCCTGCCAGTGTTCAGGCATCAGCTCGGCGAGCACGGCGTTCGTCTCGGCCTTGGTGAGGAGCTGGGTTGCGCCGCTCAGGAAAATCTTCACGGAGGTGTGTCTGCCACCCTCGTTCAGGAAGTCGCTTTTCTCCAGCTGCTTCTCCTTCATCACACCCCTGGCGATGTACCAGATACGGTCATCAGGACTTACAAATTCAATCGCCTGCGTATCGTCCTTAACACCTTGAACACCTTGAACACCTTGAACCCCTTGAACTCCTTCTATCTCAAAGATTTCATCTGAGAGATAGAGAAGGTCTTCGGAAGAAGCCGTGGTCGTGAAAAACACCCTTGTGATGTCCTTGGCGCCCTTGTCGTAATCAACGCCCAGCAGGTCGCTTGCCCAGCGCAGGTTCTCTTCCTGACTGAGGTCGGGACGGCGGCGGAACACCAGGTGGTAGCCCTGCCCACGGGCACTCGTCTCCAACATCAGCAGGCCCAACTCGTCCTTCTTCGACAGGATGCAGTCCTTGACTTGCTCCATGGAGGATGTGGGCAGGTGGTCGATGTCCATGCCGATGGTGGAGCTCATGCGGGTGGAGCCCTTCAGCGAGCCGTCCTCGTTCGGCAGGCACGAGTAGTTCATCTGCACCAGTTTGCTTTTCTGGTTCTCCTTGCCGTCGCGGGCAGCCTTCAGGACGGACTTCTGCCATTCCGAATCGCGCAGCGCCAGGTATTCCTCTCTCGAACGGACAGGGCGCATCATCTTCGCCCCGTCCTTGTAATAAATAATGTGTACGCTCATACTATTAGTTTCAAGTTTAAGGTTTCAGGTTTCAAAAGTTCGGGTATCCGAGTTTTGCGTTGAGGTAGCGGAGGCCGTCGAGCGTCCACGTCATGTACGTATGGACCTTCTTCTGGCCCTTGAGGGAGTAGCTGACGTGGGTGCGGAGGCGCACCAGGTCGCGGTCTTCCAGGTCTTCCGAGATGTTCCAGCGTCCGTGGCTGCGGTACTGGATGCCCATGCCTTCCAGCACGCGGTTGAAGTCGTAGGCCGTCATGTTGAATGTCTTGGCGACCTGTGTGGCGGTCAGGGTGTCCTCGGCTGGTTCGTTCAGCAGGCGTAGGGTGCGGCCCACGATGGCGTCGGCACGGTCGATAATCTCCTCGCTGGTGAGCTCGCGTCCGTCGGCGTCGTGTGTGGGGATGTAGCCGCCCGTCTTGCGAATTTGCGGCAGCACCTCAGCCGTAATCCAGCGCTTGAAGGCCTTCGCCTGCGGAAGCTTGGAAGAGAGAATCAGGGCGTAGAGACCAGACTCATTGATGACTTTCATTTTTTGAGTTCCACCAAGGGGGCCCTGAATCAGGGCGTCCTTTTTGTCCTCTTCGTCAACATGGGCAGCTAATGCGTTACGGCTTTTTGCATATCCTAAGGCATTGGCAACATCGCTGCCCACGAACATGATTTGGTTATTGACTTGGCAAGTACGAATCTCGCCGAAATTTTCGCTTGTAAAGATTTGAATATTAGTTTTCATTTTCTTGTGAGTTTAGCGAGGGAAGAGGCTTCTGAAACGCTGGCCAGCTTGTCTCATGAGATTTCTTCTGCTCACTTCACTCAGCATCCCGCTGCCTTTCCAGCGGGGGATAAATTAATGGTTATTGGTTATTGTCTATTGGTTATTGGTCAATAAGGTATGTGTGTGTACGCGAGGTAATAACTCCCCCTAAAGGGGGTTGGGGGGTCCTAACTCCCCCTAAAGGGGGTTGGGGGGTCCAGTAATTCAAAGAGCACCGCGGTGCAGTTTTTGAACTCAGTTCTTAGCAGAGAAAAACGGGTCCTGTTTTTCGCTGCGCAGAGACTTTTGTCTCAACTGCACCGCAAATTTACGACATAAAAAAAGGTGCCTAAAGAACCTTTAGACACCTATAGAAGTATTTATAGAACTATATAACTTTTTCTATAACTAACTCATTAACCATTCCAATGCCGACACGATATGGATGGCCTTTCCGTCTTTGGTGACATCGTGGGTTGGAGTCAGCGCAATAAGCGTCAGATGGTCGCAGTGAAGAGCCTCCGAAGCCTTGACGAGCGAAGATGTCTCACGCTCGTAGGTCTTTGGTGAATCTATTTCGTAGGCCACCTGGATCAGTTCCAGGGCTTTACCCTTGTCGCAGACCACAAAGTCCACTTCCTTGGCTCTTGGGTTGGACTTGAAGAAATAGACGTCCAGGAATTCGCCTGTGCATCTTCTGAGCAGTTCTATATAGACCACATTCTCCAGACGCCATCCCAGATTTTCAGGTGCCAATGCATTCTCACGATTGCTTTGCAGACCTGTATCAACGATGTACGCTTTCTGATTGCGTATGCGCTCCTTCACTTTGAAGGAATGGCGCGAGAGCAGCTGAATCATGAAGGCCTGACGAAGATAGTCCACGTATTTCTTCACCGTCTTGTCGGCGACGCCCAGAAGTCCAGACAGCTCGTCGTATTTTACCTCCTGACAGGCATTGTTGATCAGGTAGTGAGCTATCTTGCGAAGCGCCTCTATATTACGTATCTTAAAACGTTTCTTGATGTCCTTACGCAATATAGCCTCAATCAGACTTTCCACATAGCCGCGTTTATTCCTGAGGTTCTGGATCTCAGGGAATCCGCCATCGTGGATATAGTCCATGAAGGCACGTTTCCTTTCTGCATCAGCCTTGGTGGTGATACTAGTCGTGTCGATGTTATGGAAAGCGCAGAACTCGGAGAACGAGAATGGGTAGAGACGAATCTCGTTGTAGCGACCCGTCAGATGGGTGGCCAACTCGCCACTGAGCAACTTTGCATTACTACCCGTGATGAATATGCGGAGGTTGGTGCGAAGCAGACGGTTGACAAACAGATACCATCCGTCAACATCCTGAATCTCATCGAGCAGCAGATAAGGCACATCTGTACCATACAACTGATAGACGCACGACAGCACCGTATTCAGATCCTCTGTCTTCATATCAGCCAAGCGGTCGTCATCAAGGTTCACATACCCATATCTCACACCATGTTCCAACAGTACTTTATGGCATAGTGTTGACTTGCCACTTCGACGTACACCTATCACCACTTGCGCCATTTTAGTGTCAAATTCGAAGAGCGACTCCTCTCGGCGGGTCACCCACTGCTGTGGCTTGTAGCTCTTGATTTCCTCCTGTTGCTCAGCCAAAACCTGCAATATTATCTTCTCATCTATCATAATGCGTTATATTTCAGCTGCAAAGATACGAAAAATATTTATGAAATACGATAAAATGCATGAAAATTATCTCCGAAATACGATAAAATGCATAAAATAGAACATTATAATACGATAAAATGCTCTATGGCCTCCCGTGTCAACCCCGAGGAACAATACCGTAGCCGTCTTTCTCGACTTTCTATAACTCAAGCTGCTCTTTCAGCTTTTCCAGTAGTATTATGATGCGAGGACTGGCCTTGTCCTTCCACTTGCTCAGGGGTTGTTTGTAGATTGGGTTATGGCTCATAGCGTTGGCTATCGTACCTTTGGGGCAAATCCATGTCCTTTCCCTGCTATATGGCAACTCCTCCACCTTTGTCTCGAACATCGACATGTTGTTGGTCATCCCGTATTTGTCGCGCAACAGACAGAACAGCACAGTATAGGAACTGTTGCCCCAGAAGAAGGCCTGACACTGCTCTATAGCCCTTGCCAGACGATCATCTTCCGGCATCTCCCCGGAAGCCTGATTGTCCTTCTTCTTCATCTCCAGCTCGATGCCGAGCCCTTTCAGGATATCGGCCTGATAGAGATGCTCGACATTCTGGATGTTGATGCCACCTGGCTGCACCTCTACATGGGTGTAGTGCGTCACACCAGAAAACTCTTCATTCTCGTTCATTTCTTCACCGTGTTAGCCTGTTGGACATTGATGCCGCCCGCAGCCACGTTGACTGTAACGGAAGGTTCCGGCTGCTCGTCGTCCAGGTGTTCCAGTGCCTCTGCGAGGTCGTCCGGGAGCGAGATTTTCATCGTGCTGATGAATTCCGTGATGACCGTTTTCACAGCCACACGTTTGCCGATTGTCTTGCGCTTGGATGTATTGAAGTATGTGCGCAAGGCCTTTTGCAAGTCCTCCTCCGACGATTTCTTGGCCATTCCCGTCGTCAGTTTCCTTTGTTCCGAGAGTTGCACCTCCTTCTCCTGCAATTGCGCACGGAGGCTGTCAATCTCAGCCTTCTGGCTCTCCAGTTCCTCCTGCTGGCTCTCTATCTTCGAGAACAGGTTTTCCACTACCTCGAATGCTTTCAGGCTGTTGTCAATCTTCTCGATTCTCTCGCTCAGTTTCTCGCGGTCTCTTTCCATCTCGCGCCTGGCATCGTTCAGCCAGTCGCTCAGTTCAATATAATTCGTGTTCATAGTTTGTTTTGTTTAAAGTCTATACAACACATGAGGATTCCGATAATAATGATGATTTCCATGAGTTTTAAGTTTAGTCGTTTAGGGAATTGGTCGTTTAGTCGTTTGGGAAAGTTAGAGCGGTAGCAAATTCTTGGATGCTTTAGCACCAAGGCGCGCCGCTAAGGCGCGGAGAAAGACGATACATTTTGGAAGATTGAGCTTTGGCAGCATCCCAAGCTATCGTCCAGCACGCAGTGCTTAACTCCCAGCCAGCTTGCTGGCTTAACTCCCCCTTTAACTTCATTAACTTCCTCTTTAACTTCCTCTTTAACTTCCCATTATAACCTCCCAAGTTGTGTTCTCGTACTTCCTCATCTCCATCTCGAAGTCGGGGGTGACGCACATGTGGAGGCTGAAGCGGTAGGTGTCGCCCTCGGGTTCCAGCTCCTGTTGGCTGTGGTGCAGGGGCAGGGTGCGGAAGTAGTGGGCGTTCTGCTCGTCCGTGCGGATGAGGATGCTCTGCGGCTTGAGCTTCTGGTCGCAGAAGGTGCCGAAGAAGGGCGCATAGAACTCCCTCGCATTGAAGCTGACGGGCTGGAACGTCTTCTCCGTCAGCTCCAGGCGCTGGATGCGGTCCAGGCTGAAATGTTTGAACTCCCGCTCGTCGTTCTTCCGCGCCAGCAGGTACCAGCGGCCCTCGTAGGCTTTCAGGGCATAGGGGCTGAGGGTGCATTCGTAGGGTTCCGAGTCGGAGAACTTCCGGTAGGTGCACGAGAGGATGCGGTTGCCGCGCAGAGCGGTGCCGATGACGTGCAGGAACTCATGCCCGCGGGGGATGACGACGGGCTGCACCCGGTCGCCCAGCTCGCGGAACTCCTTCAGGAACAGGTTCTCCAGGATGTTTGCCACCAGCGTGCCCACCATCATGGCGCGTTCCTGCTGGTCGGGCGTGCTGCGGCCGATGCTGTAGCGCCAGATGTTCTTGCCGCAGTCGCGCGAGATGATGTCGATGTCCCCGCGCTTGCGGATGAGTGGCAGGTCCTTCACGAACGCCTTGCGGTTGTAGCCCGTCTCGCCGTCGCGCTGGATGAGTTCCACGATTTCCTTGCGGGTGACGCCCTCGGGGTGCTTCATCATTTCCTCGAGGATGAGATAGTGTCTGCGTTTCAGTTTCATTTTTTGTGTTTTTGTGGTTTGGCGGTACAAAGTTATGAAAATAATTCATACGCACCAAAAAGGGTGCCCCCGCCATAGAATGGGAGCACCCTTGAAAATAATTTTGCTTATTTAGCTGTTTTGCAAACTCGGGATGGCAAAAAACACCCCTTTATTCTTCTACTACCGTCCAGTTTTCGGGGATGCCGGATTCACCAGTGGACCAGGTTACGCCTGCGGCCTTGGTGAAGGTACCTGAAGAAGCAACGCCACTGAGCCATTCGGTAGTACAGTTATTTGCAGACATACTGGTTGCAAGGCACTTCACCCTGTTCAGGTTCGAGCAGTCCAAGAACATTCCACAATAGCAATACGGCGCCAGCGTGGTGGCACGCAGCACGGGTGCGGTGGTCAGGCTGGTGCAGCCGCTGAACATTTCTGCATAGCAATCATCTGCCAACGTGGTGGCGGGCAGCTCGGGTGCGGTGGTCAGGCTGGTGCAGCCGCTGAACATTCCCTCATAGCAAGAACCTGCCAACGTTTCTGCGCGCAGCTCGGGTGCGGTGGTCAGGCTGGTACAGCCACAGAACATCCTGGTATAGCAATCGGTGGCCAGTGTTGTGGCGGGCAGTGCGGGTGCAGTCGTAAGATTATAGCAATCGGAGAACATTCCTTGATAGCAACCAGATGCCAGTGTTGTGGCGGGCAGGTCTGGGGCAGTGGTAAGATTAAAACAGTTTGCGAACATCTCTTTGCAGCAATTCTGTGCCAGTGTTGTGGCGTTCATTACGGGTGCAGTCGTAAGATTATAGCAGCCGTAGAACATCTCTTGATAGCAACCAGATGCCAGTGTTGTGGCGGGCAGCAGCAACTTTTGGGTAGGATGGCTATATAAACGTTCTCCGTATTGACTGTCACTAAACAAACCTTTGAAAATAGTAGCACGTGACAATGTGGTACGCGTAGGTAATTCCGTCGTATAAAGAAGGCTCATAATGTTGCCATAGACATAGCACTCGCCAGGGTAAATATAGAAATGAGTATAATATCCTGTGAGATCTGATGATGCGTTATCACCACGGAATGCCACTTTGTCGCCTACATTTTCAAGCGTAATTGCAGCACCGAGGGTGTAAGCAGTCCATTCGCCACCATTCTTACTGTACTCCAAATTAGGCTCTTGATAAAAGGAGGAGCCTGTACCGAAATAAACCTTTGAGTTGGCAACCTTGGCCTCGAACGTAAGGGGGACGGTCTTGGAATCGAAGACACAGACCGTCTTGAACGTGGGCCGATAGAACATGCCGGCTTCCATGCGCGCGTTGGCTGTCTTTGTGTAGCTGCTGCCATCGTTGCTCACCACCTCGAACTTCGTGCTGTTCTGGCTGGGCCGCATGGCCACATAGACTGCCGGCTGTGCTGAGGGTGTAGTGACCGTAATCACCTCGGTGGTGGAGAGGTCGGTGATGGTGACTGACTCGATAATGATGGGCCGGTCTGTTTCGTCCGTGAACTGGAACTTGCAGATGGCGAACTGGTTCACAAGCGTAACGGTGCCGTTGGGCTGTGCCGTCGTGCCGTCAACAACGAGTGTGCCGTCGGCTGTGGCAACGTCGAATTCACTACTCAGCGTGGCGAGCGTGCCGTCCTGAGAGCTGAGCACGTCGCTCCTGAGTCCGCTAGCATCGGCCGCCGTAAAGGGATAGATGTAGGTGACAGCTTGGTTGTTGGGCGTTCCTGCGGGCAGCGTGGCGGTTACGGAGGCGTTACCCTCGCCGTCCACCTCTGTGACAGTAGCCGCGTACTTGTTGCCTCCGAAGACAATGGCTATCTGCTCGTTCACTTCCCAGGAAGCGGTGAGTGTGCCGTCGCCCGGGTCGTTGAGCGCACGGGTAGTGCCATTCTTCACGCCGAAGACAGCAGTGAAAGTGATACCGTCCGAGGCAGCCTGCCCCGATTCGGGTTTAACGATTTCGTCCTCGTTGCTGCACGCCCCAGCCATCGCCAAAAGCAACAACGTTCCAAGATACTTAAAAGTTTTCATATATTTATTTTTTTTGAAGTTAAAGAGAAGTTAAAGGGAAGTTCTTGCGCTCCAGTTGGTGCTCAGGCGGCAAAGCCGGAGCCTCGCTTCGCTTGGAAGTTAAAGGGACGATAGTTTAGGGCCCGGTAGTATTGTCCTTTTAACTTCTTTTCCATTCCTTTTTCCTTTTTATTTTTTATTCTTTCATTTTTTCATTTCTCTAATCAAATCCCGTTCCGCCGTTGCCGTAGCCGGAGCGTCCGCTGATGCTGCTGTCGTCCCAGCTGCCCATGCCGTAGCCCGAGCGACCGCCCACACCGCTGCTGTAGCCGTCTCCGCCATCATCATAGCCCGAGCGACCGCCCATGCCGCCGTCGCCGTAGCCGCTACCTCCGGCGGCATAGCCATTGCGGCTGCCAATGTCCATCAGTTGCCCACCGTGTTGCAGCTCAATAGCCGCCATCGCAGGCATTAAATAAGGTTTCTTTTCCATAAAATCAATGGTCTTTTTCATTTTCGCTTGCAAATTTACGAATTATCTGGCATACTGCAAAATAATTTTATTATTTTCTCTCAGGAAAGACAATCACAGCCCACAATCACATTTGGAGCAATATGATTGATTTTCTCATGATTATAAGGGGGTTATGGTTTAATGTGGTATTAACTCATTACATTTGAGTTAATTGAACTTCACAGGAGGAATGCCAAGCTGCTTGCAAATGGCACGCGCAGTAGGTTCGGCAATGTCGTTGTGCAACGGAACCACGGTCTTCAAGGACAAGTTCGATGGCTTCACGAATATTGGCCATAAGTTCTTCCTCGGTGCTACCTTGAGAAATGGCTTCAGGCAACTGCTGGCACTGGCCGCAGTAAAGACCCGTTACGGGATCATGCTCGATGATAACGGTGTATTCTGCCATAATTGTATTTCTTTTGCAATCAGTTTTTCACAATGACGCTGCAAATTTACGAATTATCTGGCATACTGCAAAATAAAATGAATTTTATTTTCTCTCAGGAAAGACAATCACAGCCCACAATTACATTAGGAGCTTCATTGAGTGTGATTATTCTGAAGCGAGGTAGGGTCCATTTCGGCGGCAGTCTTATTTCAGCAGCCTCCTGCCGCTATTGTCTTCCAGCACCTGCATCTGCTGGATGGCTATCTGGTTGAGTTTCACAAGGCGTTCGCCCTGAGGCATGCCGTCGTTGATGAGCACGGCATTGATGTTCTCCATGTTCGAGAGGCAGATGAGTTCGTTGATGGTGGCATAGTCGCGGATATTCCCTTTCAAGTCAGGATTGGCCTCACGCCATTGTTTGGCAGTCATACCGAACATGGCCACATTAAGGACATCAGCTTCCTCGGCATATTTCATCGCAGCTTGCTCGCGAGTCACCTCTAGGGGAATGAGGTTGCTCTTGATGGCATCGGTGTGTATGCGATAGTTAATCTTAGAGAGTTCCCGCTTTGCCGACCATGCAAGCAGTTTCTGTTCGTCAGCCTTGAGACGCTGATATTCCTTGACGAGTAAAAGTTGGAAACGCGGACTTATCCACATGCCAAAATGGTAGGCAATATCCCTGTGGGCGTATGTGCCTCCATAACGGCCAGTCTTAGCCATAATGCCGATAGCTCCCGTTCGCTCAATCCATGCCTTAACAGACAATACAAAGTTGTTGCTTCCCGCCGCATTTCTAATTGTATCGAATTCGGTACAATTAAAATTATGGTTATACAGCATCTCCCATTCCCCTAAATATTCAATGGTGCTCTTCAAGCTCATCCATTTGAACACTATGTGCTCTTGCATCTGGCTGTGAGCCATATCGGTTAGCGAAATATAGTCTTCGTTCTGTACGCTAAGGACCGTTATCTCTGTATTTTCAACTTTTATCTTTGCCATGTGTCCTATATATATTTGCTCTGCAAAGTTACGAATAAGTGAGCGAAATACAAAAGAATTCGCAAATTATTTTCTGTTGCGGCAGTCTCGAAGTGGTCAAAATGGTCAAGGTCAAAATGGTCATTTTCGATTTTCAACTCCGCTTTGGGGCTCACTATAGTAATAATAATAAATATATATATATTTATTATTATTACTATAGTGGCACTTTTTTTGGCAATACGAAATCGATTTTGACAAATGACCAAATGACCAAAATGACCGCACCACAAAAAAAATCAAAAAAAGTTGCTGAAAAATTCGTACACCGCAATGAGAATGTCGTACCTTTGCAGCGTCAAAGAAAAGGAGAAGAAAATGCTGGTATTAAATCTAAAAATTGCTACTGTTAAATCTGGAAATTGCGCGCATTAATAGTCCCGATTTTTACCCTTAACACCCACTTTCAGACCCCCGCCCGAGACAAAGTGAAAAACTATAACAAATTCAAAATTTAACTCTTAACTCTTAACTCTTAACTAAAAAACGATTATGGCTATTAAAGTAATTGCACAGCGCCGAGTGCTTAAAATCGGCAAGAACCCTGGGGTGAAGAAGTTCGTGATGCGTCCCGACCTCTACGTCCCCATCGCAGAGAAGAAGGTATTCAAGGAAGCCAGCGTCCGCAGCGGCATCAGCGAGGGTGCCATGAAGGCTGCCTGGGACGCAGCAGGCGAGGTCATCAAGGCCTGGGCCACCGAGGGACACAGCGTACCACTGCCCGGACTGGGCACCATGCGCTTCGGCGTACGCTCCACCGCAGTGGAGGAACTGGAGAAGGTGAAGGCCAACCTCATCACCACCCGCCGCATCATCTTCACGCCCGCCGTGGAGGTGAAGGACGAGCTGAAGAACACCAGCATCCAGATTACCTGCCTCGATGAGGACGGTACCGTGCTGAAGCGCGTCACCAGCGGCGACGACGGCGAGGTGGAAGACCCCGAGGGCGGCG